>NZ_CAWLTV010000065.1:0-103506 GCF_963864045.1 Picosynechococcus sp. NKBG042902
AAATACCTTCCGAGCGTTTGAGCCGACCCAGGCAGAAGAAACCTACTCGATGGTGACCGCAAACCGTTTCTGGTCTCAGATTTTCGGGATTGCGTTTTCCAACAAGCGTTGGTTGCACTTCTTCATGTTATTTGTGCCTGTAACTGGCTTGTGGATGAGTTCTGTGGGAATTGTGGGTTTAGCATTGAACCTGCGTGCCTATGACTTTGTATCCCAGGAAATCCGCGCGGCGGAAGACCCCGAATTTGAAACGTTCTACACGAAGAATATTCTGTTGAACGAAGGTATGCGTGCATGGATGGCACCGCAAGACCAAATTCACGAACAATTTGTATTCCCTGAAGAAGTTCTACCCCGTGGTAACGCGCTCTAAGAACATTTTTCAAAGATTCAATTGTTTAGCCCTTACCCTCCAAGTTGGAGGGTTTTTTCTTGGAACTTTTACTTCGGAATTTTAAAGAGCGGGCTGCCATTTGCCATGGAAGCTGGGGGGAATAATTTCAGGAAATTTTAGGATACAGAGGGGTTCAGCCTCCAGGCGATCGCCACCGTAGATTCTGAGTTCACTCCGGTTAGCTGGGGCATTAAAGACAACAGTTAAGAGCCAGATTTCATCGGGATTCTGGGGATTTTGGACGGGGATGGGTTCGGAGGGGTAATGGTTGGCGCCCATATCTGCCATGGTGAAGGTTTCTGTACGGTGGTCAAAGGCGGCGATCGCATTAATGATCTCGTGACCAATATCTGATTCTCGGCGGTGGACACCCATAAAGGTTT
This sequence comes from Picosynechococcus sp. NKBG042902, assembly GCF_963864045.1. NCBI lineage: Bacteria > Bacillati > Cyanobacteriota > Cyanophyceae > Chroococcales > Geminocystaceae > Picosynechococcus > Picosynechococcus sp. NKBG042902. The sequence continues at coordinate 778 of NZ_CAWLTV010000065.1, forward strand.
TGGGCCAAGGCTGCCCGGTGTGGGATTCGAGGGTGATCGGAAATTCACAGGAGCGATCGCAAATTTCGTAGGCTTCGATGACCTTTGCTGTTTTCGGTGCCAGTCGGTAGCGCCAGAGGGTGCCCTTTGTATAGGTGTGAATTTTACCTTGGGGAATTTCCACAAACTGCTGGTTGCTGGCAAAATCCGGAAACCGCACCATTTCCAGCACAATTTCGCCATGATCATCAACATAGCCATTGGTAAAGTGCCACTGGAACCAAGCCTCCTGTTGGCAAAAGCTAATCGGTTGGAGGCTGTGGCGATCAATGATCACAATCGTCGTTCCCAGTTCTGGCCGCCACTGAAGGGCATCGCTAACGGTTTTTAGGCCCAATAGCGTCGGCACCAGCTGCAAGCGCACCGGCGGAATACAAAACACGAGGTAATCTCCGGCCAAGACAAAATCATGCACCAGCGGCAATCCCTTTAAGCCTGGTACAGAAAAATGAGTCTGCTGTGAAATTTCGCCCTGGGGGTGACAACGGTAAAGCTGGAATGTCGCCTTGGGGCCGAAGGTCACGCCAAAATTGTAAATTTCCCCGGTTTCAGGCTGGATTTTGTGGTGGGCCGAAAAGGTATCACTAGAGTGGGCAAAGCCAAGATCCATCTCTCCCAAGGTTTTAAGGGTCTGGGCATTGAGGCCATAGGGTTTCCCCCCTTCCCACAGGGCTAAAAGGCGATCGCCCAGGGGCAACACAGAAGTATTGGCTGAGTTTTTAGCAGGTTTCCCCCACCGCTGCCAAATTTTTCCTGGCGCGAGGGTGCCGTAGTTGGGATAGAGTAAGGTTTCTGCTGCTGCTTCCTGCTGAAAGTAGGGGGTTTCTACATAGCGATATTGGGCCTGGGCACCTGCTTCTGTAAAGTACACCCCTAGAATGCCACCATCGCCGTCAAACCAATGGCCCATGGCTTGCCCTCCCCGTGTCAAACGTCCGGGGCCATTGCGAAACAAGCTCCCCCGCAATCCTGGTGGAATTGCCCCCTCTAGAACGGGCAGAGATGTTAAATCAAACGGTCGGGCGGGGTTCGCAAAAAGTCGTGACCAAGCCGGCTGGGTCGATAGTTGTGGAGAATTTGGCGCAGCAACCATAGTCAGTTTTACCCTCAAGCAATGTTAACTATTGTAAATCGCCTTCTCCCCTTTCTTGGGGTTGCATCCTGGGGTTTGTGCATAAAATGAGGGAGATTTTAATCTTTTTTTGAAAAAATCTGAACCATGCAAACATCGAAATTTAATTTGGCGATCGCCCTTTCCCTGGCGGCGATCGCAACCTTCACCGGAGCCTGCCAAGACACCACTGCCCCCACCGATGGCAATGGCGAAACCAGTACAAATACTGGTGCTGAGGGCTTGAAGTTAGGCTCCCTGACGCCAACCACTGGCGACCTTTCCTCCATTGGGCAAAATATGCCGATCGCCGTAGAACTGGCCGTAGAAACAATTAACGCTTGCGGGGGCGTCAATGAGCAACCCGTTACCCTCATCCAAGAAGATTCCCAAACAGACCCCACCGCCGGAGGGGCAGCGATGACAAAGCTGGCGGAAGTCGATAGAGTCGCCGGGGTTGTGGGGGCCTTTGCCAGTAGTGTGTCTAGTGCCGCTGTTGATGTTGCGGTGCGGAACCAAGTGATGCTCGTTTCCCCCGGCAGTACCAGTCCTGTGTTTACAGAACGGGCCGCGAATGGCGATTTTGATGGCTATTGGGCTAGAACTGCGCCCCCCGACAGCTACCAAGCCCCTGCTTTGGCTGTTTTAGCGCAAAAACAAGGCTTTGAACGGGTTTCCACCGTGGTGATTAACAACGACTATGGCGTGGGCTTTGAGCAAGAATTTATCAAAGCCTTTGAAAACCTTGGGGGCACCATTGTCAACAAAGATAATCCGGTGCGCTATGACCCGAAAGCCGCCACCCTCGATAGTGAAGCGGCAGCCGCTTTTGCCGGGGAACCCGATGCCGTCCTTGGGGTGCTCTACGCAGAGACTGGTAGTTTATTGCTCAAAGCCGCCTATGAACAAGGCTTAAGCGAAGGGATCACTGTTCTATTAACCGATGGCGTCTACAGCGAAGACTTTACCCAACAGGTAGGTACGACCGCCGCTGGTCAGTCAATTATTGCGGGGGCTCTAGGGACGGTTCCCGGTGCGGATGGCCCAGCTTTAGAAGCTTTTACAGCTCTCTGGCGCGAAAAAACAGGTAAGGAGGTTACGGCCTATGTGCCCCATTCCTGGGATGCGGCGATCGCCATGATGTTGGCCGCCGAAGCAGCGGATGTAAATACTGGCGAAGGCATTAAAAATTACCTCCGGGAAGTTACCAGTGGGGACGGCCAAGAAGTGAGTGATCCCTGTGAGGCGATCGCCCTTGTCCGCGAAGGCCAAGCGATTAACTACCAAGGTGCCAGCGGGAACGTTGACTTTGATGAAAATGGTGACGTGGCTGGAAACTACGACGTTTGGACCGTTAATGAAGATGCCAGTCTCTCGGTGATTGATACCGTTAACCCCCTAGAAGCCCTCTAGGGTTGCCTGGGATACAACATAAAAAAGGGGGAGCATTTCCCCCAGTTCATCCCCATGAAAATCGAATGTTCGGGCTTTGATTAACAACCCAAAGAGTCAGCCGTGGCAATGCCCGTCACCGGATTAACCCCTGTGGCGGCGGCACAGAGCTTTTTCTGTTGTGGCCCATCTAACACGGCAAAACTGAAATCTGCGCCATCAATCTTGGCATTCTCAAAGGTAGATCGCAGGAGAATCGCCTCCACAAAAATCGCATCGGTCAAATCGGCCCCAGTAAACTTGGAGAGATAGGCGATGCCATTGGTAAAATCGGCCCCGTGGAGGTTGGTCGTTTCCAATAACGTGCTGTTAAAAACAGCCCCCCGGAGATCACTGCCGCTTAAATCTGCGTTGGTAAGGTTCACCTGGGAAAATTCAACCCCCTGGAGGTTTTGCCCCGCAAAATTGCTGCCGGCGAGATCTTCACTGTCGATCGCCGACCGGGATGTGGCCGCAGGACTGGCCCCGTAAGCCGGTGTCCCCCAACAAAGCCCGAAAATGACGAAACCTAAAACAACAATGCGCGCTAAAACCTTCATAACCCTCAACTCGCCTGACATTTAACAAAATTTTTCCAAAGGATATTCTAAAAGATTCTCGGAAAGGGAGGAAATCCGATAGAGTTTTTGGAAAACCTCTCTAGCACGTTTGCCTCGAATCTATGACAACTCCAAATTGGTCTGCTCTCCTCCAACAACTTATCAATGGCGAATCCCTAAGCCAAACCCAAGCCTCTCAACTCATGGAAGGTTGGCTACAAGAGGCGATTTCTCCAGCCCTATCTGGAGCTATACTTGCGGCCCTACAAACAAAGGGGGTTTCGGCTGATGAGCTGACGGGGATGGCCCAAGTGCTCAAAGCCCAATCCCGACAGCAACAGCTGTTAAACCATGGGCAACCGGTGATTGATACCTGCGGCACCGGGGGAGATGGTTCTTCTACCTTTAATATTTCGACTGCGGTGGCCTTCGTGACAGCAGCCGCTGGGGTAAAAGTTGCCAAACATGGTAATCGCTCAGCTTCGAGCAAAGTCGGCTCTGCGGATGTTTTAGAAGCCCTGGGGGTCAATCTTGGCGCTCCTACGGAAAAAGTCCATGGGGCCCTTGATGCGGTGGGCATTACGTTCCTGTTTGCCCCTGGCTGGCATCCGGCGATGAAAAGTGTGGCCCCGATCCGCCGCGAACTCAAGATTCGTACAGTGTTTAATCTGTTGGGGCCGTTGGTCAATCCCCTCCAGCCCACAGGCCAGATTATTGGTGTTTATGATTCACAGTTTATTGAACGGATGGCCCAAGCGCTCAATCAACTGGGAACCCCTAAGGCGATGGTGCTCCATGGTCGGGAAGGCTTAGATGAAGCGGGTCTTGGGGATAAAACGGATTTGGCCCTTGTAAATGATGGTGCAGTCACGACTAGCGTTTTAGATCCAGTTGCTCTGGGTTTAACGCCTGTTTCCTTGCAAGCGTTGAAGGGCGGCGATGTGCCTGTAAACCAGGAGATTTTAACGAATATTCTCCAGGGGAAAGGAACCCAGGCCCAACGGGATGCGGTGGCTTTGAATGCGGGGTTGGCGCTCCAGGTGGCGGAAGTGGTGCCCTGGGGGGATCATCTCGCGGGCGTTCAAAAAGCCCAGACGGTAATGGCTAGTGGGGCAGCTTGGGACAAACTCCAGACCTTAGTCAATTTCTTAAAATAATTTTTATGGCGATCGCCGCCCTGGAAAATCTAGCGCCAATGGTTGTGACTACCACAGTTAAATTTTCACCGGAAAACCATATACCAAGGATGAATCCCCTTTTTTTATGACTGCCCAAGCCGACATTTTGACCCGTGCTGTTCTTTTGAATTCGCAGCGGCGACCTACCCCAGAGGCCCTCACGGCACAGTTGCTTGGCCTGGAAAAAACAGCAAAACGGGAGAAGCGGACTTATCCTTTTGTTTCTCTCTTGGGTACCTGGCAGCTCACCTTTATTACGGGCACCAAAAAAGCCCAAAAACAAGCGGGAAAAGTGCTGGGTCAGGGACGCTATTTACCCCAGTGGGTCACGGTGGCGATCGCCTATGCTGCCCAGACGGAGCAAGACCCAACAACGAATTGGCAGCGGGGCAGCGTTACTAACAACGTTCACTTGGGGCCACTGCATTTATCCTTAACTGGCCCGGTGAAATTTCAGACCCAAAAACGCTTACTCGCCTTCGACTTTACGCAAATAACCGTAAGCTTGGGTGGGTTGAGGCTTTATCGAGGCCAAATCCGGGGCGGTGAAACGGCTAGGCAAGATTTCTACGAAACAACCATTGGAAAACAGGCCTTTTTCAGTTACTTTTACGTCTCCCCTGATGTGATTGCGGCCCGTGGTCGTGGTGGTGGTTTAGCCCTCTGGGTTAAAGCTGAAACGAGTTAGACAGTTACTTTTACAGCTAATTTAACGGCCCAACTTATTCGGAATTCCCTCGCAGCCCCCAGGAACCGTGGCCCGACTTTTTTCGCCGCACCAAGCACAGCAATAGTAACGTAGCTCTTCATTCATACGCTTTACGTTTGTAAAGTCAACATTTTCCACCACGGCCCCCGTATATTCGCCAGTGCGATAGTTGGGTAACTTTGCTTTAATGCGGGGACTCGCCGTTTCAAAGGGGCCATAAAAGAAAATTGTGCCTTTCACGTCCGCCAGCTGCAGATTTGCATCCACCAAAATGGCGCGAGAAAGATTTGCCCGGACTAGGTCGCAGTTTTGTAAGTTCGCCCTGACTAAATTGGCTTCACTGAGCTCTGTCCAGCGCAAATCCATGTTGGCGAGATTTGCTCCTGCCAGCATTACCCCTAAATCAATGACGCGGACGCCCCATTCTCGGTCTTCGGCATAGCTACCCGTACCATCGAGGATCGCACGCCCCAAACGACCATCCCGCTTCAGGGGGGTCAAAAATCGGGATTGGGAAAGAAATCGCAGAATTTTTGCTTTCCCACCAGCATCAACACTGCTCAAAATGGCGGCGGTTCTCCCTTCGGCGATCGCCCTTTCTTGGGGCCAGTCTTCTAAAAGTCCTTCTTCGTTCAGGGCGAGGTCAGAAATCCCTTGGAAATAGGTGTCAATGGTTTGCTGCTGGGTAATGCGGTTTTGTTGGATGGTCAAATCACGGGAGATCACGTATTGTTCCCAGGCGACATAGACGGCCAGCACAGCGATCATAATTTGGCCCAAAGCCCCTACCCAGTCCGCCCAGGAGCCAAATTCATCCCAGACAATCTGGTTGAGCCAATGGCTCACCAATCGATAGAAACCGAGAAATCTCAACAAACTGGCGATCGCCACCACAAAAGCCACTACGCCAATGAGGGTGCGACGTTCTTCGGGGGTCAAAAAAGTCCCTAGCCAATTTTTTAGGGAGGGCAAAATAATCCGTAATGAGAGCAAGAGAGTGACGAGGGTGCCGGATAATCCAAGCCAAAGCCAATGGCTTAATAACCCCAACATCGTCACGGCGATCGCCGTTGAAATGAGCCAAGGACTACCAGGATCAATTTTGCGCAGATAAAAGTGCCGTGCCGCCAAATCCGAACGGGGTGGTGGAATTTTTACCGGTTGAGATCCCGCCTGCTCCGAGGCCGTTGTTAATTCAGATTTGGGAGACTTTCCCTCAAGCTCAGTCCCCTCAGATGCTGGATTTGGTTTCCCTTGGCTCATAAACCCCTGAAAACAGAATTTTTAAGCAATTGTAGCGGATTCTTTCTCTAGCAATCCCTAGAAAAATTCCCCCTTTCGTGACAGAAAGAGGGAACACCATATCTCAAAAATAGAACCGAAATTTAGGCTTTAGAGATTATTCAAGACCACTTTAGCTGCGGCCAAGGTTTTTTCAATATCTTCATCGGTGTGGGCAAGGGAGGTAAAACCAGCCTCAAACTGAGAGGGGGCAAGATAAATTCCCTGTTCCAACATCCCACGGTGATAGCGGCTGAACTTGTGTAAGTCCGATTTCTTCGCATCTTCGTAATTACGGACAGGTTCTCCCGTGAAAAACATGCCGAACATACCACTGATGTTACCACCCGTGACTTCATGACCCGCTTCCCGGGCAATGCTCAACAAGCCATCAATTAACTTTTTCGTGATGGTTTCCAATTGCCCATACATGCCAGGACGTTGGAGTAACTCAAGGGTTTTAATACCCGCTGTCATCGCCAAGGGGTTCCCTGAGAGAGTGCCTGCCTGGTACATCGGCCCCGCCGGAGCCACCATGGACATAATGTCTTTGCGGCCACCATAGGCTCCCACAGGCAGCCCGCCACCAATCACTTTACCCAGGGTGGTGAGATCTGGGGTTACGCCAAATTTTTCTTGGGCACCACCATAGGAAATTCGGAAGCCTGTCATCACCTCATCAAAAACCAGTAAGGCGTCATGTTCCTTGGTAATTTCCCGCAATCCTTCGAGGAAACCGGCATCGGGAACCACAAACCCAGAATTACCGACCACAGGCTCTAGGATCACCCCGGCAATTTCACCGGGATTTTCTGCGAATAATTTTTTGACCGCTTCAAGGTCGTTATAAGGGGCAGTTAATGTGGCGGCAGTGGTGGTTTTGGGCACACCAGGAGAATCAGGTAAACCGAGGGTTGCCACCCCAGATCCGGCCTGCACCAGGAACATATCAGCATGGCCATGGTAGCAACCTTCAAATTTGATGATTTTTTCTCGCCCCGTGAAAGCTCGCATCAAACGTAACACCGACATGCAAGCTTCCGTACCGGAATTCACAAAGCGCACCATTTCAATGCTGGGAACTGCATTGATCACCATTTCAGCCAAGATATTTTCTTTGAGGCAAGGGGCACCAAAGCTTGTTCCTTTTTCGAGGGTTTCCCGGAGTGCTGCATTAACTTCATCATTGGCATGGCCGCAGATGGCTGGCCCCCAAGTGCCCACATAGTCAATGTACTCGTTGCCATCGACATCCCAAACGCGGGAGCCTTTGACGCGATCAAAAACAATGGGCTGTCCGCCAACGGATTTAAAGGCCCGCACCGGGGAGCTAACACCACCAGGCATCAGCTTTTGGGCGGCACTAAAAATCTCTTCGGATTTGGTTGTGTTTAAGGCTGTAGTCACCAAACGTTTCTCCTTGTCGCAAATTTTCTTAAAGCTTATTTTTGTTAAAATGAGTGGCCCTGATGGCTTTGTGGAAAGCATCCCAATGCAGGGAGCCATTATAACGGATTATCATTTTACGCAGTAACGGTCCCTAAAATGTTTTCCGCTGGAATTCTTGTCGCCTGTGGTTAGTGGGGATTTCCTAGTTTAGTTTATTGTCTTCAACTCCTGGAGTTTTACGCTTTTATGTCCGCGATCGCCGTTCACTTTATGCCCAATGATGTTACTGTCACCGCCACCGCAGGGGAACCGATGATCGAAGTAGCACGGCGGGCTGGGGTGGCGATCCCCACAGGCTGCTTGATGGGCTCATGCCATGCTTGCGAAGTGGAATTAGACGATGGTACAAATCTCTGTGCTTGCATTAGTGGCATCCCTGGCGATCGCCCTGAGATCACCATTCATCTCTTCAGTGATCCCGTTTGGTAAATTGCAGCAGTCTTAGAACAGACCTTCCAAAAAGCCTGTGTCGTAAGGGTTAGAGCTATTCTAATTCTCCCTTTAATCTGTCTGAAGCGTATCATTTTATACAGAATGTTAGTGGTAAACATTTTAAAAACCAGGGTGCCTTAGAATAACCGCAATCAGTCCTTAAACTTGCGTTGGGATTTGATTTTTTGAAAACATCTTTGCTCTGAATAAATGTCAGCAAGTCCTCAATGGTGAAAACCCCAAATCCCATCACCATGAAAACTTTAAGGCCCTTAGGTGCCAGACCGAGCTTGGTGCAGCTTCAGACCATAGATGATTTTTCGGCAACTTTCGTTGATGGCTTTTCAAAAGGTTACTTCTGCTACCATTAGCGAATTTTGCCTGTGTTATTCCATTGAGTGAATGCCTAAACAACATCTCAAACTAATGCCTAAGTCAACTTTTCAACAACGTGGATGGGCACGGGAAGACATGCGGTCTCCCCACACAACAGATAACAGTGTGGTGCTTCGTTTTGCCCGTCAGCTCTCCCGTCATTTCTCCCCTGCCTGGCTTGCCTGTATTCCCTTAGCGGCGATTATCACCGTCGTTTGGGGAACTGCAGCAATGGCACAATCCGACGCCGTCGATGCCGCAGGTCAAGTCCAAATTATCCTAGACACGATCTTCCTGTTGATTGCGTCCGTCCTTGTTATTTTCATGAATGCAGGGTTCGGAATGCTTGAAGCTGGTTTTTGTCGTCAAAAAAATGCGGTCAATATCCTCTCCAAAAACTTGATCGTCTTCGCCGTTGCCACCATTGCTTACTGGGCAGTTGGTTATGCCTTTATGTATGGCGATGGAAATACTTTTATCGGTCTGAAGGGCTTTTTCTTCAACGGTAGTAGTATTCCCTACAGTGGAGATGGTAGTGAATGGTACATCGAAGAAGTTATTGATGGTGAAACAGTTCAAATTCTTCAGTTCGTACCGGAAAGTGTCTCCTTCCTGTTCCAGGTTGCCTTCGCCGCCACCGCTGCCACCATCGTCTCTGGGGCTGTCGCTGAGAGGATTAAATTCGACGCTTTCTTGATTTTCAGCTTCCTTTTAGTGGCGATTTCCTATCCCATTACAGGTCACTGGCAGTGGGATGGCGAATGGCTGTCTGCACTCCCTTTCCTCGGTGTGGATGAAGAAGGGGCTGCTTTATTTGGTTTCCATGATTTTGCTGGTTCAACCATTGTTCACTCCGTTGGTGGTTGGGCTGCCCTTGTGGGTGCTGCAGTAGTCGGGCCTCGCCTCGGCAAATACCGTGATGGTCAAGTCCACGCCATTCCTGGTCACAACATGAGTATTGCGACCTTAGGCTGTCTAATTCTTTGGATTGGCTGGTTTGGTTTTAACCCCGGTTCTCAATTGGCAGCAGATGCTGCGGTGCCTTACATCGCAATCACTACAAACCTTTCGGCTGCAGCTGGGGGAATCACCGCAACCGCAACCTCTTGGATCAAAGATGGGAAGCCAGACCTGTCTATGATTATTAACGGTATTTTGGCTGGTCTCGTTGGGATTACAGCCGGTTGTGATGGCGTCAGTTTCTTTTCTGCTGTGATCATCGGGGCGATCGCCGGTGTACTCGTCGTCTTCTCTGTGGCCTTCTTCGATGCTATTAAAATCGATGACCCCGTTGGTGCGACCTCTGTACACCTCGTCTGCGGTATCTGGGGAACTCTTGCCGTTGGTCTGTTCAAGATGGATGATGGGGGTTTATTCACTGGCGGTGGCATCCAACAGCTGATTGCCCAAATCGTCGGTATCCTATCCATTGGTGGCTTTACCGTCGCCTTTAGCTTTATTGTTTGGTATGCCCTATCGGCAGTCCTTGGTGGAATTCGCGTCGAAAAAGACGAGGAACTCCGGGGTCTCGACATTGGTGAACACGGCATGGAAGCTTACAGTGGCTTTGTTAAAGAGTCCGATGTTATCTTCCGAGGGACTGCCACTGGTTCCGAAACCGAAGGATAAATCCTCCCAGGAAATCCTTAAAACAATCTAAAGAAATTTTTCCTAACCTTCCTTACCCAAGGGAGGTTTTTTATGTGAGTTCACATTTTGTTACGTTACCCAATCAATACTTAAGCCGCTCAAAAAGTCTGACCTAGAGAAGGAAAGTCCATGAGTATATCGACTCATTAATCCGGTCTTTCCGCTTGGTTTCCTGAGTTGATTTTCTGTGAAATTTTGGAAATTCAGAGATCTAACCTTAGGGGGAGTCCACTTAAAAACGGCTCTGCTCAACCCTGCAAATGCCCTACTCTTCTTCTGTCTAGCCCAAGCACTCCCTGAGAAAATTAGCGGCGATCGCCTATAAACATGAAGTTTTGTGACAGATCTTTTTACAAGATGTAATGTTTAAATGCCGGCAGACGTTGTATAACATTTACCTAAGATTAAGAGTCACTCGCAGTACTCCTTAGAAACCCCATAGGTTCCAAGGAACTAGCATGAACTTTATCTGGCAACTTTGAGAATCTGAGAAATTCAATGAATGTAAAGTTTCTTAAATGCCAAGGTGAAAAACAAGCAAAAATAGCTGACACTCTTAATTGGCTTTGGGGATTAAGTTTCCAACTCGAAAACAAAACCTTTTATCGACTCTAAGATTTTGTTTTCAGCAAGAGAGCCCCTCAGCACTTGCTTCACTCTTGTTAGTAAGCAAACCGCACAAAATAAATCCCACTCATCAAAATATAAGTAGGAGATAAAAACATGTTTGATATTTTTACCCGGGTTGTTTCTCAGGCTGATGCCCGAGGTGAGTTCATTTCTAGCGACAAGCTCGAAGCTCTCAAAAAAGTTGTTGCCGAAGGTACCAAGCGTTCTGATGCCGTAAGCCGCATGACCAACAATGCGTCTTCCATCGTTACCAACGCTGCTCGTCAACTCTTCGCTGACCAGCCCCAACTCATCGCTCCCGGTGGAAATGCTTACACCAACCGTCGCATGGCTGCTTGTCTTCGCGACATGGAAATCATCCTCCGTTATGTAACCTACGCAACCTTCACTGGTGATGCGTCTGTACTCAACGACCGCTGCCTCAATGGCCTCCGTGAAACCTACGTTGCGCTTGGTGTTCCCGGTGCTTCCGTTGCTGCTGGTGTACGTGCAATGGGTAAAGCTGCTGTAGCGATTGTTATGGATCCCGCTGGTGTAACTGCTGGTGACTGCAGCTCTCTCCAACAGGAAATCGAACTCTACTTCGAAACTGCTGCAAAAGCTGTTGAATAATCTTTTTTAATTCAACTCTGACATTTTTCGTTTTAAGTCTTACCCATATCGTAAGGCGCCCTTTTAAAGAAAATTATTGATAATCCATAGGGAGATAATCTGACAATGAAAACCCCTCTTACCGAAGCAGTAGCACTCGCTGATTCTCAAGGCCGTTTCCTCAGCAACACTGAGCTCCAGTACCTCTATGGTCGTCTTCGTCAAGGTGCTTTCGCCCTTGAAGCGGCTCAAACGTTGACTGCAAAAGCTGACACCCTCGTTAATGGTGCTGCTCAAGCGGTTTACAGCAAGTTCCCCTACACCACCAGCACTCCTGGCAACAACTTCGCTGCTGACCAGCGCGGTAAAGACAAGTGTGCTCGTGACATCGGTTACTACCTCCGCATGGTTACCTACTGCCTAGTTGCTGGTGGTACCGGCCCCATGGATGAGTACCTCATCGCTGGTGTTGACGAAATCAACCGTACTTTCGATCTTTCTCCCAGCTGGTATGTTGAAGCTCTCAAGCACATCAAAGCAAACCATGGTTTGACTGGCGATGCTGCTACTGAAACTAACAACTACATCGACTACGCAATTAACGCCCTCAGCTAATTTTGCTTAGTCTAGGCCCGGATGGGTAAGTGGTTTTCAGCTTAAGTGTTGGGTTCTACTTACTTCTCCGGGTCTTGCTCTATCTAAAAACATTGGTTTAACAAGGAGTATTAGGCAAATGCCAGTTACTGTCGCTGCCTCTCGCTTGGGAACCGCTGCGTTTGACCAATCACCCGTCGAACTGCGCGCTAACTATTCTCGAGATGATGCACAAACCGTCATCCGCGCCGTTTATCGCCAGGTTTTAGGCAATGACTATGTCATGTCTTCTGAGCGTTTAACAGCTGCGGAATCTTTGTTCACGAATGGGTTTATTTCCGTGCGGGATTTTGTCCGTGCCGTGGCCCAGTCTGAGCTATATAAAGAAAAGTTTTTATACAACAATTTCCAAACCCGTGTGATTGAACTGAACTTCAAGCACTTGTTGGGTCGGGCTCCCTACGATGAAGCGGAAGTGATTGAGCACCTCGATCGCTATCAAAATGAAGGGTTTGAAGCTGATATCAATTCTTACATTGATAGCGCTGAATATACGGAAAACTTCGGGGACAACATTGTGCCCTACATCCGTAGTTATGTTGTTCAAACTGGACATCGTACCGTTGGTTTTACCCGGATGTTTAGTCTGCAACGGGGTTATGCCAACAGCGATCGCGCTCAGATTGCGGGGAATGCTTCTCGCTTAGCCCAAGAGCTCGCTCGTAATACTACCTCTGCGGTGGTTGGGCCTTCTGGTGTTAACGAAGGTTGGGCTTTCCGGTCTGCGGCTGATGATTATCATCCTGGTCAATCCCTTGGTGGTTCCACTGGCTTGAGTGCAGATGACCAAGTTGTTCGGGTTGAAGTTGCTGCGTTGTCTACGCCCCGTTATCCTCGGATTCGCCGTAGCAGTCGCGTTTTCTTCGTACCGGTATCTCGTCTGTCTCAGAAGCTGCAAGAAATTCAGCGGATGGGCGGTAGAGTCGCCAGTATTTCACCTGCTGGCCAGTAAAGGTTAGAGGTCTCGTTTTCGCGTGATCTCTAAGTTGTTACCGGAGTGGGTAATTGATGAAAATCAGGGACAAAATTTGAGAGGGGGTCTAAGCTTCTCGATTTTGTGCCTGGTTTTGGCGACTTTACCTTAAGCGTTTATTGTACATAAATCTTTTACGGAGTTCCAAGAAAGAACCATGTTGAGTCAATTTGCGAATGGAACGGAAGCGGCTTCGCGTGTTTTTACCTACGAAGTGCAAGGGCTGCGCCAAACAGAAGAAACAGACAATCAAGAATACGCCTTTCGTCGCAGTGGTAGTGTTTTTATCAATGTGCCCTATGCTCGGATGAATCAAGAGATGCAACGGATTTTGCGTCTAGGCGGCAAGATTGTTTCGATTAAACCTTATACGGGTGCGACTGCTTCTGACGAGGAATAATTTTGTTGTTTCTTTCTGTCGCTGAATAAGCTTAATAACATTGTTGTTTTGAATATTTTTTCTAGACGGGGTAGCAGTGCTTTGGTTTTAGTGCTGTTGCTCCGACTTGTTGTGGGGGCTATTTCAAGGAGAATTTATGTCGGACTGGCAGATGGCTGAGGCCTGGACCCTAGAGGAGGCGATCGCCAACATCCAACAAACGGAAGATACAGGTAAACGCTATTATGCGGCTTGGTGGTTTGGCAAGTTCCGGGTGCAGGATGAGCGGGCCGTAAATGCGTTGCTAGCAGCGTTAAAAGATGAGACGGATCGGTCGCCGGATGGAGGTTATCCCCTACGTCGGAACGCAGCAAAGGCGTTGGGCAAGCTGGGCAATCCGGCAGCGGTGCAACCGTTAATTGAGAGTTTAGAAAGTCCTGATTATTATGTGCGGGAGTCGGCGGCCCAATCGTTGGAGATGTTGGGAGACCGGCAGGCAATTCCCGCGTTACAAGCGCTACTCGCAGGTGGCGTTGCGGCGGCAGTCAAGGCTGAGGGCAAACCCCATTTAGTGCAGCCCTATGAAGCGGTGATTGAGGCGTTAGGGACGATTGGTGCTACGACGGCGATCGCCGAGATTGAGCCATTTTTAGATCACGAATTCGCAAAAATCCGCTACGCAGCACTACGGGCCTTATATCAACTGACCCAAGAAGCCCATTACGCCGAACAGTTGATGGAAGCCCTGAACGGAAATCAGTTACAGTTGCGACGGTCTGCGCTGTTAGATTTGGGCGCTATCGGCTATGTTCCGGCGGGTCAGGCGATCGCCAAAGCCTATGCCGAAAATAGCTTAAAGTTAATTTCCCTCAAGGGCATTCTCGAATCCCATTTACAACGGACAGCCGCAACCCTCGATGCGGACGGTTTACAATTGCTCGAATTAATGGATAGTCTGCTCTAGGAACCTTTAAACCAAATCCCTACATTTTTTGCGATCGCTAATTTCTGAACCCATGACCGTCGACGTTTTAATTCGTGCCGTTAACAACCCCACCTCAGCCCAAGACCTGGTCAAAAATGTGGCGCAACTCGCCGCAACAAAAGATGAACAAGCCATTCCAACCCTAGTAGACGTGCTGAAATTTAATAATCCGGGGGCGGCTGTCGCGGCGGTCAATGGTTTGATCAATATTGGCGAGGCCGTTGTACCCTACCTGCTCGAAAATGTCGATGGCTATAACTACGGGGCGCGGGCATGGATGCTACGGATCTTTGCCGGGATTGGTGACCCCAGAGCCTTAGACCTGCTAATTGAGGCGGCGAATAAGGATTTTGCTTTTAGTGTGCGGCGCTCTGCGGCCAAAGGGTTAGGGAATATTCAATGGCATAAAGTGCCAGATTCTGAGCGAGAAGTGCAGCAGCAAAAGGTCTGTGACTGTCTATTCCTGGCCCTTGAAGACGGAGAATGGGTGGTTCGCTATGGGGCGATCGCCGGACTAGAGGGTTTGTCGCAAGCCATTCCAGAAGCTAAAAAAACCGTCATCAAAAACAAACTCACTGAATTTCTCACCACAGAACCAGAAGCCGCGATCCGTGCCCGAACTCAGAAGGCCATTCTGAGTCTTCTCTAAGCAAAAAAATCCCCCTGACCCAGGAGGATTTGTGGGAATGTCATTCTCCAAGCGAAACTACTTCACAAATTGGGGCATCATATCCGCCGCCGTGAAGATGCCTGTTAAACCTTGCTTTTGCAACCAAACCCCCGTTTTGAGATAACCGAAAGCGGGGCCACAAACATTGGCGGCCATGCTAGTTTCATCCCCAAGGGTAAACGTATGGGTCGCAATCTTGCCTTCAAAGGTACGGCCCGTCAATTGCACATTGGTGCTGAGGGGTTTTTTCGGATTGCGCGTATCTACCACACCGCCGACACTAACTTGATCACGGGAACAAATCCCGGCCAATTCCAGCATGAGATCATCGGCATGTTCCATATTTTCGAGGGAAATAATGCCATTGGTTTCATCCAACAGGGCTTCAACCTCTGCATCGCTCATGGCCCGCGCTTTGTCCACATCATAACCAGGCATGTGGGCAATATCTTCCCGGATGGTCGCCCGGTAAGCTTCCCAATTTGCAATGCCCACCCCGAAGGTGATTTTAACGCTGTGAACCTCTGCATAGCTTTGGGCCGCGATCGCCGCCGCCGCCGTCAACAAACCAGGCGTCGCGCCGCAACCCGTCATGTAGGTAATACCTGCATTTTTTACCTCGTCCTTGAGGGAGAGGATTTGTTCCATGGCACTGGTGCGCTTCAGGGCATCCACCAACACTCCTTGCCAACCAGAAGCAATAAATTGCCGGGTCACATCAGCCATAAACGTGTTGGGTAAATTCGGCAGAGCGAGGAAAAAACCATCCACTTGAGCATTAGCGATCAGATCGGCAATACTGGTTTGACTGAGGACGCCATATTCTGGCACATGACCCACAGAACCCTGCTGGTTGTAAGTGCTGATGCAGGCTTGGGTATCAAGGCCTTCAGGATTATAGATATAACCTTTATGGTCGGCAGCGGCGACGAGGCGCATTTCTGATTTTGGAGCTAGTAATCGGGCTGCAGCTTGACCGAGGCCCCCAAAGCCCAGGACACCCACGCGAATAATATTACTCATAGTGATTTTCGATAAACGTCAAAATTTTGTCTGTTAGTCCAGCATAGACTGTCTATTATCGGCAGAAATGGCCTTAAATCCCACGAATTTTCTTGAAGACTTCTTCCACGGCGGGTGGCAATTGGCGCATGATTTTGCCTTTTTCTCGGTCAACGCTAACCAGGGTCACTTGACCGGTGAAGTACAGTTCTTGCCCGTCTGGGGATTCAATGCGGTAGTCCCACTCCATGCGGACGCCTTTCATTTCTTGCATGCGGGTTTTGATAATCGCGGTCATCCCCATCTTCAGAAAACTATGGTAGCGGGTTGATAGGGCGATCACGGGTAGTTCACAACCCAGTTGAACCAGATCGGCGTAGTCGAGGCCAATGGATTGGAGACAGGCGATCCGGGCTTCCTCTAGCCATTTAATATAGGTGCCGTGCCAAACGACGCCAGCATAATCGGTGTGATGGGGATAAACCGTAATTGGATAGTCAAACCAGGGTTCACTGGTGGCATGTAAGGCCGGGGAACGGGCGATCGCCGTTGTGGGGAGTTCTTCTTGTTTAGGGGCAACCATAAAATATCAATCCTTCTTCCTAAGCACACAGCATCAAAAATTTTAAAGGGTCTGACCCCGTTGGAGACGTTTCATGTGGTTAAACAATCGCCAAGAATAGTCGCGGGAAAGGCCAGCGGTCATTGCCCCCCGCATCACAATATAAAAATACCAATCGTCTGGGGGAACTTCCTGGGGCGTTTTATTGACGACGACGTAGGTACGCACCGAGGGAAACCGCCGGCCCTGGCATTCAACGGTCACCTGGGTTTGGCGATAACCATTGGTGGGGACTTCCTCCCGCAGATCGAGCTTTTCACTGACTCGCCAGGGCAAATGGTAAAGAACGCCTTCCACATGACTACCTGCGTGGGGCACCACATCCAAAACACCACAGCTTTTGCGTTTGGGAGAAAGACGATTAAACGCCAGACGATAATTCTGTAAAATGCCCCGACCTACAACGAATTGGTGAGCATCCTCCTCGATGGTCCGGGCCAAATCGACGGGACACATACAAGACCCATAGGCGAAATAATAGAAAGCCCTGTCTGTGTGGGTGATGGTGCGGGGTTGGGACGCTGTGTGGGTTTGGAAAGGGGGCGCAGAAGGGTCAAAGGACATGGGCCGCTACCTCGAGGGAATAAAAGCCTGGGGTTTACGCTACAAGGATTTAGCCAGGAGGCCAAGCTAGGGGGCGATCGCCGAGGAGATGCAGATGGAGATGGAATACCGTTTGGCCCCCATCTTCACCGGTATTAATCACGACACGGTAGCCTTTATCGAGGTTTTCCTGGCGGGCAATCTTTTTAACGGTCAATAATAAATGACCCAAAAGCGCTTGATCTGTATCATCGGCCGCTGTCAGCATGGGAATTGGCTTTTTGGGAATCACCAAGATATGCACAGGGGCTTGGGGGTTGACATCACGGAAAGCCAGGGCTAGATCGTCCTCATAGACAATATCCGCCGGAATTTCTCGCCGAATAATTTTGCCAAAAATCGTATCGCTCATGGGCTATCGCCTTGTGAAAGTCTCTGGGGAGTTATTTTATCGGGTTGCTCGCCTGGGGCGCTTGAGTATTAAGTTCAGTGAAGCAAATCCCCGCTACCGCAAACAAACCGAAAAAGATATTAAGATTCTTGCTTAATGCAAAAAAGCACAGTAGGATATGGGCCTTAACCTTATCAGTTCCACTTTTTCGTTCACCATCGACCTAAATAGGGCCTCTAGGTTTGCCGGTGAAATTTGGTTCTTTTTATCCTAACCAATCTGGGGTTGCAAAAACAGAAACAGCACACCACAAGGGAAAAACACTCCCTATAATCGGGGAAACTTATAAAGGCTGGAGTATTGCTGAGCAGAGCATGGGTCACCTTTTTTTCACTGAGTTCCCATCTCCCTAGGCGAAATCTAACCCCTTGTAATCTCTACTACAGACTTATCAAAAATTCACCTTTAAGATAATGTTTGTTTGTCTCAAAGTCCTTTAGGATAATTTCAATTTTCCCCTCACCCCAGTCAACGCATATCCTCCTCTCCCTCACCGCTAAGTATTAGTGAAATTTCCATAAGTTATGGAGCGCAAAACCATATATGACGCCGATCACCTACTCAAAATTTATTCACTTCCTGCAAGAAGAACTGGCCATCCCTGGGGAATCTATTTCTGTGATGGAACGCCATCGGAGTAATACCTCTGCCCATCATCCTTTACCCATGGTGCTGTGGCAGTATGGCCTGGTGACCCTAGAGCAGTTAGACCGCATTTATGAATGGCTGGAGACAGCGTAAAAAGAATTCAAGCTGAATTGGATTGACCCAATCACAACGGATGATACGTGGTGCAGGTTCTCGCACGAGTGGGGCCTGCTTTTTAGTGAAAAAACCCTTGGGGAGATGCTGTTTCAATTTTGTAACGGCCCAGGGCAGCGGCGGTTAACTGTGGTTAAGCTAGGGGCAAATTGGGTTAAGAATTCCAAGGCCTATGCTTACTGCGCAATCGGCATCATCGCCACCCGTTGACCAAATGGCGATCGCCACCTTTAATTTGACGAAACAGTTTGACCGACAGGTGGCTGTGAGTGATGTGGAACTTCAGGTACAACCGGGGGAAGTGTACGGCTTGATTGGCCCTAATGGTGCCGGGAAAACCACATTAATTCGCATGCTGGCCACGGCAGAGGAACCCACCCTCGGCGAAATTTATATCCATGGCGATCGCCTCCTGCGGGACGACAGCAACCCTCACCTGAAGCAACGCCTCGGCTATCTCCCCGATGATTTCCCCCTCTACGATGACCTCAATGTTTGGGATTATCTAGACTACTTCGCGCGTCTTTATAATCTCCACCAACCCCGTCGTCGGCGTCGTTTAAGCGAAGTCCTAGAGCTGGTGCAACTTACCCACAAGCGAGACGATAAGATCGCCACCCTTTCCCGGGGGATGAAACAGCGCCTCAGCCTGGCCCGCACCATTATTCACGAACCGCTGTTATTGCTCCTGGATGAGCCGGTGTCGGGTTTAGATCCCATTGCGCGGATGCAGTTTCGTGAAATTATTAAGGTGCTCCAGGAAGCTGGCATGACCATCCTGATCTCCTCCCATGTCCTCAGTGATTTGGCAGAACTCTGTTCTTCTGTGGGCATTATGGAATTGGGTTATCTCGTCGAGAGTACCTCCCTAGAGGATTTGTATCAGCGGCTCTCCCGGCAATATTTAGTGGTTAGTACCCTGGATAACCTAGACGGACTCGTGGGGGAACTAAAGCAGCAGCCCCTGGTTCGGGGTTGGGAAAGCTGCGCCCCCAACCGTTTGCAAGTAGAATTTGCGGGAACTCCCGCAGAAAGCACGGCACTTTTAAAAGATCTCATCGCCGCGGGAATCCCAGTGTCTGAGTTTTATGGCAAAACGGAGGATCTAGAAAGCATTTTCCTGAAGCTGGGCCACCAACAAACAACCTAGTAGTGGTCGCTTAAATTTATGTTTGCCTACATTTTTTAATCGTTTATTGATCCCTATCTCCAAAACATCATGGTTTTTCATCAATGGCTAGACCGCATCGGTGACTGGAATCCTCAGCTTTTTCGGGAGCTAAAAGGCCGACTGTCTAAAAAAGCCCTCGGCTTAGTGGCGATCGCCTCTTTTTTCACGCAGGGAATATTTTATTTAAGTCTGAGAATCGCCCTCCCCAGTGCTGGGATTAGCACCACCAACCATTACTGCATTGGTCGCGCCCCGGCAGACTTTGATCCCAATAGCCATTTAATCCATAGCCAAAACTTTTGTGTGGCTGATGCGACGGGAAATCTAAACCTAAATTGGCCCCTGTGGTGGACTGATCTGTTTATTACCCTTAGTATGGTGGGATTTTTCGTGGCGCTGCTAGGGGGCGTTTATTTACTAATCCAAGATTTGGGCAAAGAGCAAAAGGCAGGCACATTAAACTTCGTCAAATTGAGTCCCCAGTCGGCCCAGGCGATCGCCATTGGCAAGATTTTAGGGGTTCCCAGTCTCATTTATGTCGGTCTGGCCTTGGTTTTCCCCTTACACTTTTGGGCCGGACTCAGGGGCGGCATTCCGTTGCCATTAATCCTGCTTTTCTACGGTGTGATCACAGCTAGTTACGGCTTTTTCTACAGTGGTGCGGCGCTGTATAGTTTGGTGAATCCAACCCAACCCGCCCTGAAAGCTTGGTTAGCGACGGGGGGACTTTTTTACTTGATGATGGGGAGCACGACGTTTCTCCTCCAGGAAAATAGCCACGTCGGCAATCTCATGGATGGCGTCAATTTGTTTAATCCGCTGCATATGTTGGTGTATTTGGGTCAAGCCAGTGCCGCTGCGGAACAACTGCTTACGTTTAATTACGATAGCCTCGCCGATGTTTCTTTTTTCGGGTTTATCTTTGGGAGAATGGGGCGATCGCCGCTCTGATTTATCTGTTGCTTTATGGAATGGGGATCTACTGGTTTCTCCAAGCGTTCCGCCGGAAATTTCATTATCTCAATGGCACCCTCCTTAGCAAGAAACAGAGTTATGGCTTAACGGCGTTGCTTACCATTTTTGGGCTTGGCTTTACGGTGCAATCTCCCCTGGGGGCGATCGCCAACCACAACGATTGGTTATTTAATTTTCTGCTGCTTTCCCTGGCCGGTAGTTGTTACTTATTTACGCTGATGGCGGTGCTTTCGCCGTCGTTCCAGTCCCTCCAAGATTGGAGCCGTTACCAAAAAGGAGAATGGCAAGATTGGTTCTTTGGGGAACGAAGTCCTGCCATTGGTGCAGTGATGATGAATGTTGCCATTGTCACCGGGGCGATCGCCTTGGCTGTGGCTGTGATTGTTGCTTCTCCCTACAAAATCTCCTTTGCGCTTGGGGTGGTGATGCAGGGCTTAATGGTTGTTCTGCTTTGTGTTGTGGCCCAGCGGGTACTCCTGAAAAAAGGCAAGCGGCAAGGCATCGGCGCCACGATTCTCGTCACTAGTGGGGTGATTTTGCCCTTCATTTTCCTCGGCATTAACGGCGTTAACCCAGAATTACAGGCGGCCCCTTGGTTCTGGACAATTATCCCGATGGTCGCCACTGAAAACGCCAGTTTAGCCAGCATTTTTCTCACCATTTTGGGCCAAATGGGGGCGATCGCCGTGCTGCATCGGGTTGTGGGTCGCCGGATTCAGCAGCTTAGCACCTCAGAGCTAAAGCAAACCCTGACCCCAGCAGGTTAATCCCTAAATTACCTGAAGTCTCGTCGGTCGAAAATGCTTCTCCCTTGCTAAGAACCATAATCCCAGGTATCAACCATGGATAGAATCCTCAACCCCCTCGGTGATTGGAATCCCCAACTTTTTCGGGAATTAAAAGGCCGCTTCACCCGTAAAAATGTGGCGATCGCCTTTGGTCTTGCTTGCTTTACCCAATTCTTCCTGTACCTTTTCTACCTGGGGGAATTGCCAAATGCCCTGGTTGATCAACCCTACAACCGTTACTGCACCGGCCCGGAAGATGACTACTGGCGGTTTACCTATCAATGTTTGAGGGATGGCAACGACTGGCTGATCAACTGGCAACTGTGGCATTTTGATGTGTTTGTGGCCCTGACCCTGATCGGCCTGGGGATTCTCTTAGTGGTTGGTACCCATTTAATTGGGGCCGATGTCGCGAAGGAAGAACAACGGGGCACCCTGGGTTTTGTGCGCCTCAGTCCCCAACCCGTCTCAAAAATTTTGCTCGGTAAACTGTTGGGAGTGCCTAGCCTGATTTATGTTGGTTTAGCTTTTGTCCTGCCCTGGCACCTGTGGCTCGGTTTTCAAGGTGGCATTGCTCTGGGTTGGCTAATGGTGCTTTATGGGGTGGCGATCGCCGCTAGTTTCACGGCCTTTACGGGGGCGGTTCTATGGAGTTTCGTAGGACGAGAACTCTTAGGGGGCTTTCACACCTGGCTCTACAGTGGTGGCCTCGGTCTCTATCTTTTTGGGATGACTGTAGCTTGCTTTGAGGATAATTTTCCCAGCTACACGCCTTTCGATTGGGTGCGAATCTTCTATCCGGGCAATGTCTTCTATTATCTCGTCGACCAGAATTCCCTCGCCCCGGAAACCATCGGTTACTTTTTGCCGCACAACTGGTTTCAGACCCAATGGTACGGCTCTTCCTTTTGGGTGATCGGTCTGGGTGGCCTTGGATTTATGGCGATCCATTATGTTCTCCTCGGGGTCTTGGCTTGGCAAGGGATTCGACGGCGTTTTTATGATCCCCAGGCCACGATTATCACCAAAGCCATGGGTTGTGGCGTCGCCATTAGCAGCACGATTTTCATGACGGGGTTTGTTGGGGCCGGCGATCGCCCCGAACGTCTTTTTGCCAATTTCCAAACCCTACAAGGCTTCTATTGGGTGGTAATGTTGGGGTTAATTCTTTTGTTGACACCGACCCGGCAGCGGGTACAGGATTGGGCGAGATTTCGGCATCAAAATACTTCTCACCGACGGTTTAAATGGTCTTTTTTCAGGGAGGATCGATCTCCGGCCCTAGGGGCGATCGCCTTGATGTTGCTCCTCACCACAGGCTATCAAATGGCCCTCGTCCTCCTATCCTCCATGCCCAGCCAAAAATTGTTGGTGATCACAGGTTTAGGGCTCCAGGGAAGTTGTCTTTTCCTTCTAGCAGTTTTAACCCAATGGATTTTTCTCCGCCGCCAAAAACGGGCCGTTTGGTTTGGCGTTGCCGTCATTGGGCCTAGTGTTGTCCCTTTTATTCTTTTTACGGTCTTCCATGGACGCTTTACCTTGCCCATTACCCTTGGTCTTTTTTCAGCGTTCCCCCTCGGTGCCGTTGCTCTAGCCGTGCCCAGTATGGTGATCTGGAGTGCGATCGCTCAGTGGGGCATGATTCTCGGCTGTCTTTGGGGATTGCAACAACAGATCCGACGCCTCGGACAATCTGACCTGAAAACTTTTCAGGTAACCCCTACCGAATAATCTAAAACATGTTATTCTTATATTCCTGTATGGGCACGTGGCTCAGTGGATAGAGCATCAGATTCCGGTTCTGAGGGTCGGGGGTTCGAATCCCTCCGTGCTCGTGAAAAAAAGAAAAAATGCCAGCGACTTGTCTTCCGTAAGGTACAGGTCGTTTTTCTTGAGACCCCCAGGTCTAAGGGAAATTGATATACTGAGGTTCAATCCGCTACTGTGCACCTTTTTTGCAATTTATATGGCTGAACCGATTCCGCCGATCACCTTACCACCGATTACTGATCCCGCCATTGAAGGACAATGGTTAGAAAAATCCCTGCAGCATTGGCTTGATACGGAGTTTTTACCGGAACCAGCCAACGAAAAAATTGCCAATCGCGCCCGGGAAATTTACGTGCGTCAACGTCTCGAAGGGGAAAATGACCTTGGTTCTCTCGTGATCGCCATCGTCACAGAAATGCGCTCCTTCAACTTTAAAGAATCGTTTTACGGCGAATTTGCGGTGGCCAATGCCGTGAGTGATTTGATCCTCGATAGCCTAGGCATTGACCGTTGCTGCGGTAATTAAAGCTTTGTTCGCGATCTAGGCTGGAATATCAAACAGCACCTGACTCATGTAGCGCTCGGCCCAGTCAGGGTTAAAAGCCTTTTCTAAAACACGGCGCGTTTTGTCATTGCGCTGCTGTTCTTGGCAATAGTGCCGTTGTCCCGCCAAATAAATGGCCTGCTCAGCCGGAGAAAGTTTTTCTAAACCCAAGGCCAACTGACAATGAATCGTTAGAAATTCCCGCACCCGTTCCAAAAACTGCTGTTCTTCGCTGGGATTGCTGGGACGAATAAAGAGGCAAAATTCCGAAAAAATTGCGCCCCATTCCGGGAGATCACGGGGCTGGGAAAAATTTAAGTTTCCTTGGTTTTGTTGTAGACGTGTTTGGTAAGTCGTAGACAAAGTTTTATCGGCGCTGGTCGGGGATAAATCGGCGATCGCCGCACTCACACCACGGGGATTACCGACTAAATCACAGCCAAACATTGGTAGAGCATATTCCGCGCGGGGAAACATCACACAATGGAGAATATCGAGGTTTGCCCCCACTTTGGCCATTTCCAGGTGCATTTTGCGGAAGTGCTGGCTCTGGTAGCAGGTATTTTCGATGGTGAGCCGTTCCCCTTCTAATTTCCCTTCGATGTAGCCGAGGCCCTCCGGCAGGGTAAAGGGTTCTAGATCTAAGTGTTGATGCCAGGTTTCGAGGATGACACCAGCGAGCTGTTCGATGAGGGGATAAAATTTTGGCTTGGTTGCAGGGGCAGTCATGGGCGAAAAAGAAATCTTAAAAAGTGGTTTAAAACAATGTTCTAAAGTCGCTTGGGTAACGCGAGCAGTGACCCAGACCCAGAATTTAGAACCAAAGATATACTGGAACCGCCGCAAATGCGGCACAATTGTCCCATAAATTAATGTTTGCGAGGGGTACGCCCATGTTCGGCTTAGGTTGGCCTGAAGTGTTGATTATTTTAGGGGTGGTGGTGTTGATCTTTGGCCCCAAAAAAATCCCGGAAGTGGGTAGTGCCCTAGGGAAAACCCTACGGGGCTTCAAAGAAGAAATGGAGACTCCGGAGACGGAAGAGGATTATCTTGACTCCGACCAACGTTAGGCTCAGTTATTTGGGGTTGGCGAAATTTTAAGTGCACCATGATTGAAGTTGAGCAGCTTGGCAAAACCTATGGCCAAACAGAGGCGATCGCCGATCTCAGTTTTCGGGTAGAAACAGGGGAAATTGTCGGTTTCTTGGGGCCAAACGGCGCAGGGAAAACCACGACCCTCCGCATTCTCAGTGCCTATCTACCCGCGACGACGGGAACCGCGAAAATTGCGGGCTACGATGTCCACACAGAATCCATGGCAGTGCGACGACATCTGGGCTATCTCCCGGAAAATCCGCCCCTCTATCCCAATATGACCGTGGCTGGCTATCTCAATTTTGTTGCACAGCTCAAGGGGGTCAGTGCTGGCGATCGCCCCCACAAAATCCAAGCGGCCCTCGCCCAGTGCCAATTACAAACCAAAGCCAACAACCACATCCGTAATCTGTCTAAGGGCTATCGGCAACGGGTCGGCATTGCCCAGGCGATCGTCCATGACCCCCCGGTGATCATTCTCGATGAACCCACCGTTGGTTTAGATCCCGCCCAGATGATCGAAGTGCGGCACCTAATTAAATCCTTAGGCGGCGATCGCACTATTTTGCTATCCACCCATCTCCTCTCAGAAGTCAGTCTCACCTGTGACCGGGTGGTGATGATTAACCAAGGCCACCTCGTCGCCACCGATACCCCCCACAATCTCCAGAATCATTTCCTCAATTACCACGGTTACGAACTAGAGACCGACGGCGAACTAGCGCAAATCCAACGTCTCCTTGATCCCTTACCTGGTGTCATTCATATCGAATCTTTAGCATCAATAAATCCCCGTCGTCCCCGCCTCCGGATCACCACTGCGGACAATCCCGAATGGGGTAAAGACATTGCCAGAATCCTTGTCAATGCAGGGGTCGGTCTCTATGAAATGCAGCGACTGCGCCCCAGCCTTGAGGACGTTTTTTTAGAATTATTAGACGCTGAGGCGAACGATCCGATGTCTGAACAACTCCATGCTGATGCTGAATAACATTGTGGCGATTTTTCGCCGGGAACTACAGAGCTACTTTACGGCTCCCCTCGCCTATATTTTTGCGACGTTGCTGTGGTTTTTGGGAGGATTTTTTTTCCTGACCCTCCTGATTGGCCCCCAGGGGATTGTCACCTTTGTCGCGACCCAAGAACAGATGGGCGTTGCCTTACCACCCATTGATGTGGCCACGGAATTTCTCCAGGCTTTTTGGGGCATCCTGGGCATTTTAGTGTTGTTTCTGTTGCCGTTGCTCTCTATGGGTCTCTATGCCGAAGAACGCAAACAGGGCACTTTGGAACTCTTAGCGACTTCCCCGGTGACAAACTGGGCAGTGGCAGTGGGCAAATTGTTGGGAGTCGTGACATTTTTTTCGGTACTGTTCCTGCCCATGGTGCTGTGGGAACTAATCGTCTTAGTGAATGCAGCCCCAGCTTTTCCCCTCAGTCTTTTTCTTTTAGCGCATTTGGGCTTGTTGCTCTTGGTGGCCGCTATTTTATCTTTGGGGATGTTCGTGTCGTCTCTCACAGACAGTTCCCTGATTGCGGCGGTCTTGACCTTTACCCTAGTGCTGATGTTATGGCTGTTAGATATGCTGGGCGATCGCCTGTCGGGGCCGTTGGGCAATGGCCTCAAACATCTCTCTTTACTGAAGCATTACAACAATTTCCTCGAGGGAATTTTCGATAGCAGTAGCCTGGTCTTACTCCTCAGCTATAGCATTCTGGGGGTTGTCCTCACGGCCCAATCCATTGAAGCTTTGCGCTGGGCACGGCGTTGATGGTTTCTTGATATTGTTAACAGAGCATCATGTTTCCACAGCAACGATTTTCACGATATTTCATTTGGTTAGGCTTGGCTCTGGTGGTTGCGGGCGCTGTCATCCTGGGGGCCACGGGAGAAGGCTTCGCCTATGGCTTGATTCTGGTTGGGTTATTGTTGTTGGGTTGGGGGGTCAGTCATTTTCCAGGTCTGGGAACGGGGCTGCAACGGTTCTGGCGCAAGCGATCTACCCAGATGGGGACGAATGGGGTTGTCGGGGCGATCGCCATTTTGCTCATTTTTTGTCTGACGAATTTTTTAGCTGTCCAGCTCCCCCTCCGCATTGACCTCACAGAAAACCAAATCCACACCCTCTCTAGCCAAACCCAAGGGGTGCTGCAAAATCTATCTCAACCTCTAACCCTGTGGCTCTTCCAAGAAACGGACGATGCGAATTTAAAGCCCTTTTTAGACAATTATCAACGGCTCAATCCTAATAATTTTCGCTACGTTTTTGTCGATCCAGACCGTAATCTTGACGCGGTACAGCGATTTCAGGTCGAGAGTCGCGGCGAAGTCCACCTTGAATATGGCGATAAAACCCAACTGCTGAAAGTGCTAGCTCAGGGGGAACCCCTCACAGAAAGCCAACTGACCAATAGCATTCTGCAAATCCAAGGCGATCGCCAACCCCACCTCTACGTCCTCCAAGGCCACGGCGAACCGCCCCTCGATCAAATTCCCGGAGGGCTAGGGCAAATGGCCCAACTTTTGGCCACCCAAGGTTATGCAGTCTCTCCGCTAAATTTCACCCAAACGCCTACGATTCCCCCAGATGCCGATCTGATTGCAGTCATTGGCCCCCAAACGCCATTTCTCCCAGGAGAAGTTGCCCTCTTGGAAACTGCCCTTGCGAATAACCAAAGTCTCCTCCTTCTGCTTGATCCCCAAACAGATCCCCAGTTAAATTCGCTTCTGGACAAGTGGGGCCTCAGCCTCGATCAACGGCTCATTCTCGACCAAGGGAACCGGGCAGACTTCCTCGGTTTAGGACAATCGACCCTCGTATTAAATCAATACGGTGACCATCCGATCACCACGGCCCTTGCTGGACAAAACTCTATCTATCAAGCAGTGCGCCCCATTTTCAGCGATACCACAGGGGCGATCGCCGCCACCGCAATCCTCCGTACCGATGACCAGACCTGGGCTGAAAGCCAACCCGAAATCCCGGATCCGACCTTTGACCCCCCAGGCGATCGCCCCGGCCCCCTGACCTTTGGCTGGGCCCTGGAAAAAATAGATTCCCAAGCTACAATGAAGGCAACTCGCCTTGTGGCAATTGGTAACACCACCTTTGTGACCAATGGTTGGCTAGAACAATACCTAAACAGCGACCTCTTGCTCAATACCGTGAATTGGCTGGACCAAACGGAAGAGGCGCCCCTCGCAATCCAACCAAGAACCCCCCAAGAGCGACGTCTAAATCTCCATCGTTGGCAAATTGCCACCCTTGCCTGGTTTGCCCCCATCCTATTTCCCCTTGGTGGTTTAGGCGGCGCAATCTTTTGCCTTTGGCGACGCCGTTAGAAAAATATGTGAGATGACCGATAAATTTACGTAAACTTTGAGAAAACAACATTAAAACATTATTAATTTTCGGGAATGATAGTCTAAATTACAGAAAGTGATATTATCGATTTGCATTCCCCCGTACAGACACCCACAATAGAGGAAAGAATTCATCATGGCGAACGCACCTGTATCCCCAGTGGTGCTCGTAATCTTAGATGGCTGGGGCTACCGTCAAGAAGCTAACGCAAATGCCATTGCGGCTGCCAATACACCAAATGTCGATGCCTTTTTCGCTACATACTCTTCGACATTAATCCATACATCCGGAAAAAGGGTGGGGCTGCCCGATGGCCAAATGGGGAATTCTGAAGTCGGTCACTTAAATCTTGGGGCAGGACGTGTCGTCCCCCAGGAACTGGTGCGTATTTCCGATGCCATTGAAGACGGTTCCTTCCTCCGCAATGACGTCCTCGTTAAAGTTTGTCGAGAAACCCGCCAAGCCGGAAAAAAATTACACCTTATCGGTCTTTGCTCAGATGGTGGTGTCCACTCCCATCTCAATCATCTCCTCGGTTTGTTAGACCTAGCCAAGGTTAACGGCATTGCCGATGTCCATATCCATGCCATTACCGACGGGCGCGACACCAACACCACCGAAGGGATTAATTACCTCCAACAAATCCAAGCGCACATCGATAAATTTGGGGTCGGCTCGATCTCGACGATCAGTGGCCGCTACTTTGCTATGGATCGCGATCGCCGCTGGGATCGCGTCAAGCAAGCCTATGACGTAATGACCCAAAACGGTAATCTCGACCAACGTTCTTTTGCCGAGATTCTCCAAAGCCACTACGACAACGGTGTGACCGATGAATTTATCCCGCCTGTACGCCTTAAGGAAGGTGCCATTGAACCAGGCGATGGGGTGATTTTCTACAATTTCCGACCCGACCGTGCCCGCCAACTCTCCTATGCCCTAGTAGACAAAAATTTCCAAGGGTTTGAGCGGGAATTGATTCCGGATCTCAATTTTGTCACCTTTACTCAATACGACGCCAACCTGCCTGTACAGGTCGCTTTTGCACCCCAAAACCTGACGAAAATCCTTGGGGAAGTGATTGCGGACAATGGCCTGAAGCAATTCCGCACCGCAGAAACAGAAAAATATCCCCATGTTACTTACTTCTTCAATGGTGGCTTAGAGGTTGCCTTCGAAGGAGAAGACCGAGAGTTAATTTCTAGCCCCCAGGTGGCGACCTACGACCAAAAGCCGGAAATGTCCGCTAAGGCAGTGACGGATGCGGCCTGCCAAGCCATCGAAAAAGGTATTTATAGTCTGGTGGTGATTAATTATGCCAATCCGGACATGGTCGGCCATACTGGAAAACTCGAAGCGGCGGTACAGGCCATTGAGACCGTTGATCATTGTTTAGGTCGTTTGGTGGCAACCATCGGCAAAATGGGCGGCACGACATTAATCACCGCTGATCATGGCAATGCAGAATATATGGCCGATCAAAATGGGAAGTCTTGGACAGCGCACACAACTAACCCTGTGCCCTTTATCTTGATTGAAGGGGAACGCCGTAAGATAGTTGGCCATGGTGCTGATGTGGTGTTGCGGGAAAATGGCTGTTTAGCAGATGTCGCCCCGACGATCCTCGATATTCTTGGCATTGACAAACCACAGGAAATGACGGGTCAGTCTCTCATTGCTCCGGCCCCCTATGCCGTGACCCGACGTCGATAAATCGGTTATCCTAAAGTTTCCCCGCTGAAATCAAACATTTATTCGTTCGTCATTGATCTATGTTGGAATCTATTTTGCAAATTGTGTGGATGGTCTCCGCTGTTGGCCTTATTCTGCTGGTCTTACTCCATAGCCCCAAGGGAGACGGTTTAGGGGGCATTGGCGGTCAGGCGCAGATGTTTACCAGTACAAAAAGTGCCGAAACAGCTCTCAACCGTGCCACTTGGATTTTGTGCATTACCTTTATGAGCTTGACAGTCATCCTGAGTGCGGGTTGGTTAACACCAGTCGTTGGTCAATAGGATTCTTTTGGCTAGGTTGGACGATATTTTTCGTGCTTGGCGGCGTCACCTTTGGGGGTGGCGTTTTTGGTTTGGTCTCCTTGGGGGCCTGGCGATCGCCTTAGGGATTCAGTGGAGCAGCTATGGTTTAAGCTCAGACTTACTCACGCGGTTACCCCAAGCCCAAATTCATCCTTTGCCAGAAGTGCTCCAAGGGACGCCAGACCCGATAACTGCGGCAGATTACTTTGAGGCCGTCACCCCTTCCCCCCTGGGTCATTTGATTTGGTCGGAGTTTCCAGTGAAGGTTTATGTGGCTCCCCTTGATCCGGCAGCCAGTCCAGCGGCCCAACAACGTCAACAGCAATGGCAACGGGCTACTTTTGCGGCGATCGCCCAGTGGCAAGCATACATACCGTTGTTAACTGTAGAAACAATAGAGACTGCGGATATCATCATTCAGCGCCAAGCTCCCCCAGTTCAAAGGGAGACCGACCCAGAAACAGGCGAAATTCGTTATTCCTTGGGCCGCAATGCCGAAACTCGCTACGAATTTTACATCGATGACCGAAATATCCTCCGCCACCGCATGACCATCCTGCTGAATGATCACCAAGGGGCGATCGCCACCCAAAACACCGCCTGCCATGAATTGGGCCACGCCCTTGGTATCTGGGGTCATAGTCCCAATGCTGCAGATGCGCTTTTCCCAAGACAAATGGGCACCCAAGCAAGGATCTCTGCCGCTGATATCAATACCCTCCGCAAAATCTATCAACAACCAACCCGCTTAGGTTGGCCAATGCCCCCTTTTGCCAATAAAAAACTCGCTGATCCCCACAGCCTTAAAGAAGGTCAATAATTTTCTTTTGTGAAGTATTATGAAGGCTTTTTCTGACTTTACAGTGGGCAGATGCCTATCCTATAGTTAAAGGCTAGAGAAAATTTTGAGGCAATCTACATGGCAAAAAAGAAACGTAAGACCACTGGCAAAAATGCTGTTACCCTATCCCTTACGTCCCAAGCCATCGATCGCCTTGCAGAAATGGCTCAAAAATCTGGCTTTTCCCGGTCTGCCTTTGTTGAGAATCTAATGGCGGGTACTGTCTCAATCACGGCACCGGAAGCAGAAAAGAATCTTTTGGTATCCGTTGAAAACGAGGCCGAAGACACCGCAAAAGTACAAGTAGATTTGGCTGAAACCACTGCCGCTAATACCAAACCAACGGCCCCTGATCCCGATGCAGAATTAGCAGAAAAAGTGGCTTCTCAAGCGAAGATCATTGCCGATCTAGAAGCTAAATTAGCAGAGGCTTCTCCTCCCCTTAAACGGCCAGTGGCTCGTCCCAATACTGCCGAAAAATCAGCCCCGGCGGTCACCGATCAGTCTCCAAAAATTGCGACCCTCGAAAAGCAAATTGCTGATCAAAAAAATCAGATTCAAGACTTAACAAAACAGTTAAATGAATCAGCAAAAAATCTTGGGGCGACTAACGAAAAAATAAAGCATTACAACAAGAACTTGACCAAGTCACGACCCAGTTTGAAACAATTCAAGGGGAAAACAAAACCCTTGTTCAAACCCTTGAATCTCAGAGAGCAGAGATTGCTCAACTCCAGCAACAGGGGGTAGCGGCACAACAAGCCCAAACTGAACAAACCCAACTCCAGGAACGCCTTACGGCTCTGCAACAAGAAACAGCAACACTGCAACAGCAACTCCAGGCAGCCAGTACCGCTGAGGCAACGTTACAAAGCCAAATGACCCAGCAACGCCAGGCGATCGCTCAACTCGAACAGGCGCTACAGTCTAGTCGAGCACAAATAGCCGCCCAAGCTGACCAAGCCCAGGCGATCGCCAGTCTGAAACAGGCCCATGCAGATTTGCAGCAACAATACAAATTGCAAGGCGATCGCCTCCGCGCCTTAGAAGCCCAGACTCACCAAGCGACAGGCGTTGCCAGCATCGGCGAATTCTATCTCAACCGTTGGCGTAAATACTAAAAGGCGAATTTTTGTCCTTAGATGATCTCAAAATTTCAGTTCCCAGTGGATTCAATAATCTGCTGGGAACCTTTTTGGATGTTTGGGGGGGGGCTGATAATTGTTTCAAACTGAATGGAGCAAAACCACTCAATTTTAATCCTGGGAAATAATCTTGATTTTCCAAGTCAAAGCGGATGATCGGACTCGAACCGACGACATTCAGCTTGGGAAGCTGACGTTCTACCACTGAACTACACCCGCGTAATTCGATTTAATAGTATATCCTGAACTTTTTCCCGGTAGCAAGCTTTTGACCATGGCGGCGCGAATGGCCTGGGTTTGACCAAAGATGCTGTACATCATTGCTTCGCGATAAAGACGTTGGGCCGGACTGGTGAGTAAATTTCCTGCTCCCCCGGACCAAGTAAGGGCAATTTGGGCGAAGGTTTGGGCCATTTGGATCACGCTTAGACGCAACGCTAATTGGGTTTGGAAACTTTCTGTTTGGGGTTCCTCAATGGCACGAAACAACTGATCATGAAGTACTTGCCAATGATCTTCTAGGGCCGCTAAATCATCAAATTCAGCCGTTGCCAACCAATCGAGCACCCCCCGCGCGCAACCGAGGGCGAAAAAACCATGGTGTAGAATCTGTTGGCGATCGCCTTTGTGAATCGTGCCGGGGGGCTGGATTACCAGAACATCTGTGGCAGGAACTAACCAATTTTGGAGTTTGACTGTCACCGTTTGGCTCACTCCCATGGCGGCGAGGGGGAGGGGTTGACTACAAAAAATTCCTCCCTGCTCCGACTGTTGTGATGTTTCAAGGGGAATCAGGCCATACCATTCTGAACCGTCGGGTAATGTGGCTCCGGCGATCACCTGCTGAAAAAAACCATAGCCCGTCACCCAAGGAATCGTCCCCGTTAAGCAATAACGATCACCCTGGGGAATTGCCTGTACTGCCGGTTCACCCCGCCGCCGGAGATGGGAAAAGCCCACACCAATTCGCACATCCCCCCTGGCCATTTGGGGTAATAACCGCTGCTGCTCAGAGTTGCCAAATCGGGCAATGCGACTGGCCGCACTCTGATGTTGGGTTTGCAGAAAAGCTAAAGCGCCCGAAGCCGCCGCCATCGCTACCGTAGCTTGGTAATATTCCACCGTGCTCAGCCCAGAACCCCCTAAATTTTCGGGCACCCGGAGCGCCAGGAGGTGGCGATCGCCTAGACCATCAAGGGCTCGACCGAGAGCCAGGGGATCTTGATCCAGCTTTTCCGCCTGGGGCGCAATCGAGAAACGGAGATATTCAGCTAAATTTTCCCAGGCAAACTGACCCATTGATCAAAAATAATTTAACCCTACTTTTTTACAGAGTCCCTGACCATTAGCATCCTCAATTTTGCGGTTGCCCTAATTCCCAAAGGAAACTAGAAGATGGCGGTACAATAACTAAAAATCTTAACCTAACACCCTTAACTTCCCCGTCAATCTACTCACCCAACCACCTATTTCCCAGGTTCCTATGGCACTCATCATTAGTACCGTCAACATGAAAGGGGGCGTTGGTAAAACCACCCTCACCGTCAACCTTGCCGCCTGCCTTGCCCGCCACCACAAAAAACGCGTACTTGTTGTTGATCTCGACTCCCAGATTAGTGCCACCCTCAGTTTGATGCCCCCCCAGGATTTTGCCCGGATCCGCAAAGGCCGCCGTACCATTAGCCATCTCATCGAAATGGCCATCAAGCCGACCCTCAAACAAAGCCTGGACATCAACGACATCATTTGCCCTTACATTGCCAACGTCCAGGGCCTAGACCTCCTTCCCGGTGACATTGAGCTTTATGACGAATATCTCGTCTCGGAGATGCTGCACCAAAAAGCCCATAAAGATCCCAGCCTAGACTTTCAAGCCATCTGGAACAATTTTGAGCTGGTCTTAATTCGTAAGATCCTGGCCCCGATAATGGATAAATATGATTTCATCATTATGGACTGTGCCCCCGGCTATAACCTGGTAACCCGGAGTGGTTTGGCCGCCAGCGACTTTTATATTTTGCCTGCCCGCCCCGAACCTTTGTCTGTGGTGGGAATTCAACTACTGCAACGACGAATCCGTGCCCTGCGAGATAGCCATCAGGATACTGACCCTAGAAATATTGATCCGATTAAATTAGATCTATTGGGCATCGTTTTTATTCTCTCTGGTGGGAGCCTGCTCAATCGCTACTATAACCAAGTGATGAAACGGGTTAGTGATGACTTTACCAGTGCGCAAATTTTTAAGTATAAAATCCCCATGGATGTGAATGTCGCTAAGGCCCTGGATACATTTCAGCCGGTCGTGGTTTCGATGCCAAATACGGCTGGGGCGAAGGCATTTATGAAACTCACAGAAGAATTTCTAGCCAAACTCAAAGAAGCGGGTGGCCTCGCAGAGCAGCGTCCTTCTCGAATTAACCTCGCAGACATTGAATAGACCTGGGCAAGCTCCCATTTTTTGGGGTATGGTCTTTAGCGGATGGTATGTATTCCTACAAAGTTTGAATTGCTATGACAGATCTGGCTGTGCTTAAAACAAAAATTGACGCGATCAAAGGTAAACGGACGGTATTACTTAAGCTGCTTGAAAATCCGAATATTGGCACTCTGCGGCTCGATGTTAACCAAGCCCTCGAAGAATTAGATGAATTGATTGCGGAGTTGGATCAAACCCTGTAGGCCATGATCGCTAGGCACCTTTACGGATGAAATATTGGTACGAAACGATCGCCGTTAGCCAGAGAATCTTGCTGGAGTTGTGGCGACGGCGACGGAGCTTAATTTTTTGGATTTTATTTCCGGTATCTCTCCTGTTCCTCAATGGATTTATTTTGGCGGAGCGGGCAGGTTTGAGCTTGGCTGAAGCCATGGAATTTGCCGCCCCCTCAACGCTGGTAGGGGCAGCCCTATTTTTTAGCTGCTTGGGGGGGAGTATTGCAACGGTGGTTTCGGAACGGGAACAACATACCCTCAAGCGTTTATTTATTTCTCCGTTGAGTGGGACGGCCTATTTTTTAGGAATTTTCCTGGCCCATTGTTTGATTGGGATTGGTCAGGCATTACTGGTTTTTGCGATCGCCATTTTTGTGGGGGCGACCTTCACGGGGTCGGTGCTGGTGGGCATTGGGATTATTTTCCTAAGCATCATCGCCTATGTGGGGGTTGGCTTTATTCTGGGAACTCAACTGGCGAAACGCACCGAGGATGTGAACGCTTTAGTCGCGACCTTCGGCGTGCCGTTATTGATCCTTGGCGGCGCTTTTTTACCGACTTCCCTCTTCCCGGAGGCTTTGCTCAATGCAGCCCAATACAATCCGATTTTTCACATGAATGAAGCTTTGGTGGGTCTTTGGGCTGAAGGGGAAACCATCGGGGTGATCGCCAATCATCTGTGGTTTTTGGGCATCTTTGCCCTGGCGATGATTGGGGGCGGCTGGCTGTCCTACCGGCGGATGATCCAAGTGGAACGGCAACTATAGACTTTAAGAAATTGTTTCAGTGACCGCTTGAACCCATTGGGACAAATTTACGACGGGAATCCCCTGCTGTGTGGCGCTAGATCGCTCAGGGACGGTGTTATAACCCCAGTCCGCGAGAAACAGTTGCAAGGTACTTAATTCAGGTTGCTGTTGGACTTTTTCTAAGGTTTTGAGGCGATCTTCAATAAATAAAAAAGTCTCTACCTCTGGAGAAAGCAATTGTTTTAAGGTGACGGTTTTGGACTGTTTTTGCTCTTTGCCAAAAATCTGGGCCGCCGGGAAATCAACGTTTTGGTGCTGGAGTAACTGTCGCGTAAACCGGGCTTCCTTCGTCGTGATGATATAGGGCGTTACGTCATTTTGCTGCAATAGGTTTTGCAGTAAAGTCACCATTCCCGGATAAAAATGATGTCGCCCCAGCCATTGATCTAACTGGGTTTGCAGTTGGCGATCGCGCACCTGATCAAGGGCTTCCATTAACTGGGCAGCACTGAGATTTTCCTGCTGGAGAATTCGTTGAACAGTAGCTGACCATGCTTGCCAAAGTTGAACTGTGGGAATGTCCTGCCGCAGCGCCCGCAAAAGGATAATCATTTCCCAACCTGTTTCGATCAGAGGCCGTAGATCATTGAAACTCGCCTGTAAGGTTGCTGTTGGGGTTATGGGTTCGTCCGGCCAAATTCTTTGGTAGCCAAGCCAAGCGGAATGAAAATATTCCGGCAGCCCGTCACAGATCACCCCATCGAAGTCAAAGGCGATAATTGTTTTTGCTGCCATTAGTCAGGGATTTGGGCTTTCATGCGTTCGAGGGTCAGATTCATCTGGTCAAACATTTGTTGGGGGGTCATGCCAAACTGACCAAGCTGGGTTTTCATCTGCTCAACGGCCATTTGGGCCATAAAGTCATCGGAGAGTTCAAAGCGTTTCATGAAAATTTTGTAGCGATCCATGACGCTTTCCATCTGGTCGATGTACATTTTTTTGCCTTCTCGGTCGAACTTACCAAAGTCACTGCCGAGTTGGACTAAGTTTTGGTAGTCTTCAAATAAAGTTTTGGCTTCCTGCTGGACAATTTCTGAATCAAAAAATCCCATCATTACTCCTATGCACTGCTGCGGCTTGGATAAGTTGCTCTACCATAGGGGGTGAGTGTCTTCCTTAAATTTTAGTGGAGGCATTTCCCGTCGCAAAGTATGGTTTTCCACATCTAAATGCCATGAAACAGGCGATCGCCAAATTTTTGACCCAGCCCAAAGACCGAAAAGTTGCTGTCGGTCTCGCCCTCCTTGGTTCGGTAACGCCCCTCTCCGGCGTCCACAAATTTTATGTCGGGCAACCAGTCTGGGGCGTTGTGTATATTCTCCTCTGGTCAACGCCGATCCCCCAAATTGCCTGTGCCATCGAAGCGGTCTGGTACCTACTGCAAGATTTTGACTCGTTCCAAGCCCGGTTTGGTTTAACGAAAGCTCCAGCGTCTGACCAGGCGATCGCCGCTGTCCAACAAACTGCTGCCATTGCCGAAGCGCTCCGGGAACTCGAAAAACTCCGGGTGGAAGGTTTGATCACCGAATATGAATTTGAGCAAAAACGTCGCCAGCTACTGAATTAAGCACTGGTCTGATCTTGGGCGATCGCCTGTTGTTTAATCAAGCGTTGCACCGCCATCAATGCTCGGTTTAGTTCTACATTTTGGCGTTGGGGATTTTCCAGATAAGCCCTTTGCTCCTGCTCGATCATCAACACATCCTGTTCCACAAGGCCATCAAGTAACCCCTTTGCCGCATTGAAACAGAGATCCTTTACCCAACGGCGGAACGGCACAGGTAGCTTATGGAGTCGCCAAAAGGCATTAAGGGAAGTGAAATGCAATAGATAAGCACGGGTGCGGCTGCTGTGGGTCGGACAAAACAAGCACATAATCTTAAAATCATTCCCCAAAGTCGCGCTCCAGTTGGGGTAAACATAGCTCACATCCAACGGTTCTGGGTGGAGTTTGCGTAGGGCCGGAAAAAACAATTGGGAAATCGACCAAATCTTATCAATTTTGTAATAGCTCTGGGCTTCGTAGTGGGCATCCACCCGCTGCTCAGTCACCTGGATATCCTCTAACTTTGCCGAGGCCCACGCTTGGTAATTGTCATGGAGGTGACCGTGGTACATATCCATCAAGTTTTCAATGAGATAGGAAAAATGTCCCTCACAGTCAATCGTTGTGACGCTGACGATGTAGTTTAAATGCTCCCATTCTGGAATCGGCAACGGTTGAATGGCTTCGTCGGTTAAACGTTCGGGATCCCCCGGAAAAACCCAAATAAAACCATCCTGTTCCCGCACGGGGAGGGTGCGAATCTTACAAGCAGGCCGTTTTTGATTTTCCGCGAGATAGGGCACATGGGCACAGGTTCCAGACGCATCAAACTGCCAACCATGGTAGGCACATTCCAAGTTATCCCCAACCACTTGACCAGAACTGAGTTTCACTTGCCGGTGGGGACAGCGGTCTTCGAGGGCTTGGACTTGACCGGCTTGATCTCGGTAGAGCACAAAATCTTCATTCCAGAGGGTAAAACCCAAGGGCTGATCCGTTAACTCGGCACTGCGAGCCGCCACATACCAATGGTTTTTGTTGATGCCACAGGCGCGCACATCAAGCTTTTGGGGGGTCACAGAATTCGAACTAGCAACGGCTTGGGGGTGGCGATTGTGCATGGGGAAGGGGCGTACTAGAGGATATTTTAATTCTCAAATTTAAACAAAAATCCTGACAAAATTCATCTTTCCTCACAAATTTGCAATTCTTATTTTTCCCGCAAAAATTCCCCCAATGATTCCCCATGGTTTCCCCAATCTATTTCATTTTTTCCACAACTTTCCCCAGGTTTTCCACAGCTCAAAACGATTTTCTTGGGGCTTGGCATTGGTCTGGGGAATTCTCTTTTTGAACCCAAGATCCACACTGCAAGGGCGCACAAATGTAAAGAACCGTAAACAAAATGCGCCTGAAACCCTTGATTTTTCGTGGATGACTAAAAGGCGATCGCCTTGGCGTAACATTTTGCAATATTGACAAACCCACCCCTCCATAGACAACAATAGGGCGACGACAGACGAAACCGAACAAAACGCCAAGACCCTTTTTTAGCAGTTCCGAAATCCGTTCCTTCGTCCCTCGCTAGTTTGATTTTTCCGTCCCGCAGATTCCGACAGAGCTAAAGTTAATGATGAACCCCACCGTGAGCATTTTGGCCGAAATTCCCGAAGCCCTACACCAATCCCTAACCGACTACCTAGAAACCCATCCCAATTGGGATCAAGACCGGGTTTTTGCGGCGGCATTGTCCCAGTTTCTGCTCCAAACCGGGGAAGGACAAACCCCACGGGAAGCAGAAAATTACCGTACCTGCGCCAGAGTATACTTAGAAACGCTCTTTGAGCAGTCGAAGTCCTACTAAGTATTTTGTGAGGTTATGGGTCAAGACAAACCACTCGTCATTCCCCAGTTGATTGTGGGACTGGGAAATCCAGAACCAAAGTACGATCACACACGCCATAACATTGGTTTTGAATTTGTCGATCGCCTCGCCGCAGATTGGGGTGCGACCCTCCAAGACAATCGAAAATTTCAAGGGGTTTGGGCGGAGGTGCGCCGCAACGGCCAAAAACTCGGTTTGCTCAAACCCACCACCTATATGAACCGTTCTGGGCAGTCTTTACGGGCTGTGATTGATTGGTACAAAATTCCCCCGGAATCGGTACTGGTGGTCTATGACGATATGGATCTCCCCCTAGGGCGACTGCGGTTGCGTCTGCAAGGATCAGCAGGGGGTCACAACGGGATCAAATCCATTATTTCCCACCTCGGCACCCAGAAATTTCCCCGCTTACGCATTGGCATCGGCAAAACCCAACTCAAAGGAGACCGACCGACTATTTCCCACGTGCTTGGGAAGTTTGCGCCAGCAGAAAAGCCCGTTTTAAATGATGTCCTAGGGCTTGCGGAAGAAGCATTGGCCCTGAGTCTCCGGGAAGGGGTGGAGAAGGCCATGAGCCTCTATAATGCCCGCAGTGTTGAATCGAGTCAGTCATAAGGGTCTTGCAGGAATTTTGAAAGGAAAGTTATCGCGGCTCAAGCCCTATTTGCGTTGGTTTATTGTTGGCCTGACGCTCTTTTTTTGTTGGCAACCCTCCGGAACCATTGGCGAGAGGTGGCCCAAATTCGTCTGGATCGTCGGGGGTGGCTCTTGGTGGGGGCAAGTGTCTTAGTAACAACAGCATCCCATGTGTGGTCGGCGTTGGTGTGGGGACGGATTCTCGCTATTTTTCGGGTACCCCTTGGTTATGGGGAGGCGATCGCCTTATATCTGCGGACGAATATGGCGAAGTATTTGCCGGGGAATATTTGGCATTTCTATGGGCGAATGACCCGGATTGTGGCGGTGGGGAGTCCCTGGGGCGTAGCGAGTTTAGCGGTGCTATTGGAACCCCTTCTATTGGCAGCGGCGGCGGCGATCGCCATGGTCTTGGGGTTGGGGTTTAGCCTCGCGCAACTGGAGCAATTGCCGCTTTTAAAACTATTGGTGCCCCTGGGCTTGATTGGTGTCCTCGGTGGCATTCATCCATACTTTTTCAATCCTGTCATCCAAAAAGTTTCCCAAGGGAAAACCCAGGATCATGACCCGGTACAGTTGAACATTTATCCCTGGCAACCCCTCCTGGGAGAATTAGTTTTCATCGGCTTACGAGGGACAGGATTTCTCTTAACGTGGTGGGCGATCGCCCCCCTGAGTGCCTCCCAGATTCCCCAACTGCTGGGGGTCTTTAGTGGGGCCTGGTTGGCCGGATTTATTATTCCTGGGGCACCGGGCGGATTGGGGGTATTTGAAGTGGTTGCCCTCGCCCTTTTAGAAACCGTCGGAAATACAAATGTCGGTGTTGGCAGCCTGTTAACCATTGTGGCCTTGATGCGGGGGGTCAGTATTCTGGCAGAAATTTTACCCCTGGGAATTTGGGGTTGGCGATCGCCCGTCCAAAAGTTGCCCCCAAAGCTTTGATATAGTGAGACCTCAAAGTCTGCGCAATACTTTTTGATTGTTATGGAACCTTTACCCTTGCCTTCCCACATCCACTACGAAACGATCCTACAAATTTTGGAGCGCAAAGCCCAACGGGTCGCCGCCAAAGATCCCATGACCCAGACCCAAATCCAACAATTGATCCTCACCCTGCGCAAGGCTTTTTCTCAACAAAAGCAACTAGAGCGCAGTTGTGACCAGCTCCGCGTCCCCTACGAGTACCATTGGTCTCTCAGCAATCAAACGCCAGACCACAGCCCAGAAGCATAGAATTTCAACGCTCCATCGTTTTTTGCGCAGCGAAAGGCACTGTCCACAGCACATTTTTTGGGCAAGCCAGGTTGGCATTTTCCCGCTGGGCCTGGAGGACTCCCCTTTATAATGGATTTTGAACAAAAAATTCATAGCATAAACAGTTTTTTGATTTCGGTAGACCGAATTCGTTAGGCCAAAGTACCGGATCAGGAGCAAAGGTGGGTTAGGTTGCAAGTAGATTTAAATCAAGTTTTTCCGTTTCAGTTAGATCAATTTCAAAAACAGGCGATCGCCGCCCTCGATGCCGACAGATCCGTGGTGGTCTGTGCGCCGACTGGCTCCGGTAAAACTGTCATTGGTGAATATGCGATCCACCGGGCCCTCGCCATGGGTCAACGGGTTTTTTATACCACTCCCCTGAAGGCGCTCTCTAACCAGAAATTCCGGGATTTTGGCGAAACCTTCGGCGAAAAACAAGTGGGTTTGATCACGGGCG
The DNA here is from genome assembly GCF_963864045.1 of Picosynechococcus sp. NKBG042902. Lineage (NCBI taxonomy): Bacteria > Bacillati > Cyanobacteriota > Cyanophyceae > Chroococcales > Geminocystaceae > Picosynechococcus > Picosynechococcus sp. NKBG042902. The sequence continues at coordinate 42,290 of NZ_CAWLTV010000065.1, forward strand.
ATATCATCATCAATGCCCAGGCGACCATCGTCGTCATGACCACGGAAATTTTCCGAAATATGCTCTACGAAACCCCCATTGGTCAGGTGGGCACGTCCCTGGAAAATGTTTCAACGGTCGTCTTGGATGAGTGCCACTACATTAGCGATCGCGGTCGCGGCACTGTCTGGGAAGAATCAATTATTTATTGTCCCTCAGAAATTCAGATTGTTGGCCTGTCGGCGACCATCGGCAACCCAGAAATTTTTACCGCCTGGATTAACAAAACCCGCCAAGCGGCCCATGAAGACCACCCCAACAGCAAAGAACACCGCTGCGAATTAGTCGATTCTGACCACCGCCCCGTGCCCCTGGAGTTTCTTTACAGCAATAAAAAAGGCTTGTACCCGCTCCTGGATCAGGGGGGGGAAAAGATGAATACGCGCTTGCGATCGCGCACCAATGCCCCCCAGGGCAAACGCAAAAAACGCCAACGGGAAGATTGTCCTAGTTTATTTGCCATTGTGCGCCAACTCCGCCAGAAGGATCTCCTGCCCGCAATCTACATTATCTTTAGTCGGCGGGGCTGCGATCGCTCGGTGACCCAACTCAACGACATCACCCTCGTTTCCCCAGAAGAAGCCAAACTCTTGGAAGCGACCCTGCTGCACTTTTTCTTAGATAACCAAGGGAAGCTCCAGGAAAAGCTCCTCAATCAATGTGATGACACCCCAGAATTTAAAGCCCTGGTGCTGGATTTCATCGCCAAAAATCCCTTTTCTACCGAAAAGCTAGTGGACTATCTCCAGGAAAATCTCCCCCTGCGCGAACAGCTTTGGCAATACCTCGCCCAACAGTCAAAATTTGCCCGTCCCGAACAGGTAGAACCTCTACTGCGGGGCATCGCCGCTCACCATGCGGGGATTCTGCCAGCCTGGAAAGAACTGGTCGAAAAGCTATTTGAAATGGGCCTCGTGAAATTGGTGTTTGCGACGGCGACTTTGGCCGCAGGGATCAATATGCCCGCCCGCACCACGGTAATTTCTGCCCTCTCGAAACGTACCGATGAAGGACACCGGATGCTGACACCTTCGGAATTTTTGCAGATGGCGGGTCGCGCGGGTCGTCGGGGCATGGATAAAGTGGGCTATGTGGTCACTGTGGAAACGCCCTTTGAAGGGGCAAAAGAAGCCTCCCGCCTTGCCCTCTCTAGTGCAGAACCCTTGCGCAGTTGGTTTACGCCTTCCTACGGTATGGTGCTTAATCTGTTACAGAAACATAGCCTGGAGGAATCTAAAGAACTCTTATCCCGGAGTTTTGCGGAATATCAGGTACAACAACAACTCAGCCCGGAACAGGAGGCGATCGCCGAACTGACCACGGAAATTGCTCGCCTCGATATTGACCTCGCGGCCTTTGATGAACGGCAGTTTGAACGCTACAGCAAACTCAAGGAACGGCTCAAGGAAGAAGAACGGCTATTGGGGATTCTCCGGGAGCAGGCGGAACTCGAAAACCGTAAACTGTTGGCCCCTTTGTTGGATCAGCTCCCCCTCGGCTCCATTTTGCACCTCAAAGGGAAAAACCTGCGGGTCAAAGAAGCGGTTCCCGCCGTCCTTGTAGAACAAACTGAGGAACAGCAGTTTCTGTGTTTGGGCACCGATAAACGTTGGTACCTAATTAAAGAAACGGACGTGGTTGCCCTTAATGAAGGTCTTTTTCCCGCCGATCAACTGGCGCAAATTCCGTTACCCATTGATCAAAATCTCACCCTTGGGAAAAATGGCAAAATTGATGCTGAAGCTTTTCCCCTCGTGGCGGCGATCGCCGATTACCTTCTGCCCCTCACCGAAGCCCCTGAAGTAGAAGCCCAAAAACAACGCTTTGCCGCTGTCCAGGCCAAATTTGCCGCTTCTCCCCTGAGCCAGCAGGACAAACCCGGCAAACTCCTCAAACGTCACCAGCGACGCAAAGACCTCCGCAAAGAATTAAACCGTCGCCAAACCCTCTACCGTCAACACGCCAACAAACGCTCCTATTACTGGCAAGATTTCCTGAACCTGATTGAAGTCTTGCAAGAATTTCGCGCCCTCGACGGCTATACGCCAACGGTTTTGGGGCGTACTGCGGCAACAATTCGTGGGGAAAACGAACTATGGTTGGCGCTGTGTCTGCTTTCGGGCCAATTAGACCACCTCGCGCCGGAACATTTGGCCGCCGCTATCTGTGCGATCATCAGCGAACCACCCCGGGGTGATAGCTGGACGGATTATTCTCAACCCAATACCGTTTTAGAAGTGCTGGGCATCCGCAAAAAAGACCAAGGCCATAACCCCGTTAGCCTGTGGGAATTGCGTCGGCAACTGTACCAAGTGCAAAAGCATTGTGGTGTGACCATGCCCGTTTGGCTTGAAAGTAAATTTATCGGCCTAGTGGAGCAGTGGGCCTTGGGGGTCGAGTGGACTGAACTCTGTGAAAATACCAGCCTCGATGAAGGGGACATTGTGCGGATGTTGCGGCGCACGGTCGATGTTCTCTGGCAAATCCCCCAAATTCCGGAGATTAAACCTGTTCTCATGCGCACCGCCAAAGAGGCGATCTCCAAAATGAAACGCTTCCCCGTTTAGGTTCACCCTTGCGGAAGCCAATCATCTGTGAGTAATTGCCCCAAAGAGGAAGGCAAGAATTTTCCCATTTCTACAAAACGTCTAAAGGGTTGTTATGGTTACGATTCGTCCGTTTCAAACTCAGGATATTCCGGCGATCGCCCAACTGTTCCACGACACTGTCCATACCATCAATGCCCAGGACTATTCCCCGGCCCAACTGCGAGCCTGGGCACCCGATGACCTGTATTTCCGCGATTGGGAAACCCGTTGTCACGCTTGCTTTACTTACATTGCCGAAGAGGATAAACAAATCCTTGGGTTTGCGGAACTTTCGCCAGCGGGTCACATTGGCTGTTTCTATTGCCACAAAGACCACCAACGGCGGGGCATTGGTCGCCAACTCTATCAGGCACTCCTCGCCCAAGCAGACCAGTTACAACTCATCACCCTAACCGTCGAAGCCAGTATTACCGCGAAACCTTTTTTTGTAGCCTTGGGGTTTCGGCTTCTCCAAGAGCAACAGGTTCAACGCCACCAACAAACATTAACGAACTACCGGATGGTCAAGCAGCTTCGTTAAAATTTTCCACAAAAAAACCCCTAGGAAATAGGGGAAATGGTTTGGCGATCGCCATTGTTTCGCCACTTTTTAGAATTAGTCGAGGTAGCCGATCAAAGTCGCCATATCATCGGTTTCATTGGGGGCCACGGGGCGATTCCCCATAATGACGATGGTGTCGCTGACCTGGAGGTGACTGGCCATAATCGGGCGATTCCCGGAAACGGTCATCGTGCTAGAAATATCCATCGTGCCCGCAGTCACAGGGCGATCTGCACCAGAAGAGCGAAAGGTACTGGTGACCTTGAGGTGGCTGGGTTCAATGGGGCGATTATTGGGGAGGCCTAATTTGGCAGGCTCTTTTACAGAGAGAGCAACCACCTCGTCTTTTTTCGCCGTACTACGGGAACGGGTGGGACTTTTAGTTGTGCTATCGTTCGTGGAAGTCGAATTTTCGGTGGTCATGGGATTTCTCCTTGAGGTATCTGAGCCAACACCTACTGAATCAAAATTTTGAGTAGGATTATGTTTTAAGAATTTTTTCGTTACTTTACTTCAATTATCCCAAATGATGGGACAAAGATTCCTTGCTGATCTTAGACACACTTTGTCATAAATTCGCAACATTGTTTCTAAAGTATCTCATTAATTTAAGTTATGTCTAACGGGAGTAATGTTTTGTTTCGTCTCCATGCCCCTTTTGAACCTACTGGTGATCAACCCCAGGCGATCGCCAAATTGGTGCAATCCTTGGAATCCCAAGCGAAATATCAGACCCTCTTGGGGGCGACGGGCACAGGCAAAACCTTTACGATGGCGGCGGTAATCGCCCAGATGCAGAAACCCACCCTCGTTTTGGCGCACAATAAAACCCTCGCAGCCCAGCTTTGTAACGAGTTACGGCAATTTTTCCCCTACAACGCCGTGGAATATTTCATCAGTTATTACGACTACTATCAACCGGAAGCCTACATTCCCGTCACCGATACTTATATTGAAAAAACCGCTTCGATCAATGACGAAATTGATATGTTGCGCCACTCCGCCACGCGATCGCTGTTTGAACGCAAGGATGTGATTGTGGTGGCTTCCATTAGTTGCATTTACGGGTTAGGGATTCCGAGTGAATATTTAAAGGCGGCTATTTCTTTAAAAGTGGGGGAAGAATTGGATCAGCGGGCGGTACTGCGGCAACTTGTGACCGTGCAATATAACCGCAATGATACGGATTTAAGTCGTGGCAATTTTCGGGTGAAGGGCGACATTTTAGAAATTGTCCCTGCCTATGAGGATCGGGTAATTCGCGTCGAATTTTTTGGGGATGAAATTGATGCGATTCGTCTCCTTGATCCCGTCACGGGTGAAATTTTACAAAGCCTCGATCAGGTTAATATTTATCCTGCCCGCCACTTTGTTACACCCCAAGAACAGTTGGCGATCGCCTGCGAACAAATCAAAGCCGAATTAGATAGTCAACTCACAGTTTTAGAAGCAGAAAATAAACTCCTCGAAGCCCAGCGTTTAAAGCAGCGAACGAGTTATGATCTCGAACTTTTACAGGAAGTTGGTTATTGTAATGGAGTCGAAAATTATTCCCGTTTCTTAGCCGGACGGGAAGCCGGATCACCCCCCGAATGTTTAATTGATTATTTCCCTGAAGATTGGCTTTTAGTGGTTGATGAATCCCATGTCACTGTGCCGCAAATTCGGGGGATGTACAACGGTGATCAAGCCCGTAAAAAAGTCTTAATTGACCATGGGTTTCGGTTACCCAGTGCCGCCGATAATCGTCCTTTAAAGTCTGAAGAATTTTGGCAAAAAGTCAATCAATGTGTCTTTGTCTCCGCGACCCCCGGTAATTGGGAAATCGAGCAATCAGAAGCGCGGGTTATTGAACAAGTCATTCGTCCCACGGGCGTTGTCGATCCAGAAATTGATGTGCGCCCCACCGACGGACAAGTGGATGATCTATTAGGGGAAATTCGTCAGCGGGAAAAATTAAAAGAACGGGTTTTAATTACCACTTTAACGAAACGAATGGCGGAGGATTTAACGGATTATTTCAGTGACCAGGGGGTAGCCGTGCAATATCTTCATTCTGAGATTAAATCCATCGAACGCATCGAAATTTTACAGGCGCTCCGCAAAGGGGAATTTGATGTTTTAATTGGGGTCAATTTACTCCGAGAAGGTTTAGATTTACCGGAGGTTTCCCTCGTCGCGATCATGGATGCCGATAAGGAAGGGTTCCTACGGGCAGAACGGTCTTTAATCCAAACCATTGGTCGGGCTGCCCGCCACGTGCGGGGTCAAGCCATCCTCTACGCTGATAATCTCACCGATAGTATGGCAAAGGCGATCGCCGAAACGGAACGCCGTCGCGCTATCCAAATCGCCTACAACAAAAAACACAACATCACCCCCCAACCGATCAAAAAGCGGGACGAAAATGCAATTTTATCTTTTCTCGATATTTCCCGCCGCTTAAATACCCAGCAATTACAGCAAGTTGTTGAACACATGGAGGAAGTTCCCCTCGAAAAAATTCCCGATGTGATTAAGCAGCTAGAAGAGCAAATGAAAGAAGCCGCCAAAAATCTCGAATTTGAACAGGCCGCTCTACTCCGCGATCAAATTAAAAAACTCCGCCATCAACTTTTAGGGAGTCACGATAACTAGCAAACAAAAAAGCTGGAGAGAATTTCTCCAGCCCTGAGGATGCAATATTATGCAATCAAAAAATGGTTTACTCGTCTTCTTCTAGACCAAAGACGCGGGCGACAATTTTCTGGACTTTGTAACCAGAATCAATTGATTCGAGGGGATCTTTCCGCAGACGGTGCCGTAGGCAAAGGGTAACCACACGACGAATATCATCCACGGTCACTTCGGTGCGGCCTTCATAGGCGGCGAGGGCTTTAGCGGCACGGTTGGTGACGATGTCACCCCGGAGACCATCCACATCCGCTTCGGAACAAACTTCGGAGATTTTCACCTTTAGTTCTCGATCAATGGTGACCTGGGGTAACAGTTCCTGGGCCCGGACGAGGCGTTCCTGTTCTGCTTTTTGCTCGGCGTCGTATTGTTGCAGAAATTCTGTAGGATTTTGGTCGAAGGCCGAACGTCGTTCGACGATTTCAACGCGCTGTTCGGGATTGCGTTCGGTGCGGATCTCAGCGTGCATTCCGAAACGGTCGAGAAGTTGGGGCCGCAGTTCTCCTTCTTCGGGGTTGCCGGAACCAACGAGGACGAAACTGGCAGGGTGACGAATAGAAATCCCTTCCCGTTCAACGGTATTCCAACCGCCAGCGGCAGAGTCGAGGAGGACATCTACCAGGTGATCATCGAGGAGGTTAACTTCATCCACATAGAGGACACCCCGGTTTGCTTTTGCCAACAGGCCCGGTTCAAAGGCTTTTACCCCTTCGGAGAGGGCTTTTTCGATGTCGATGGTGCCACAAACCCGGTCTTCTGTTGCGCCGAGGGGCAGGTCAATCATCGGCACTTTTTTGCGGGCAATTTCGAGGGTTTCATTATTCTCAAGTTTTTGCCGCACTTCATCGCCCATCAGTTCGGGGTTTTTGGGGTCGCTGTTAAAGGGATCGTTAGCAACCACTTCGATTTCGGGCAGGAGATCGGCTAAAGCGCGGATGGTGGTGGATTTTCCGGTGCCGCGATCGCCCATGATCATCACGCCGCCGATCTTGGGGTCGATGATGTTGAGTTTGAGGGCCAGTTTCATTTCATCTTGGCCGATTACCGCCGTAAAGGGGAACACCACACGACGTTTTACTTTTTCTTGGGGAGGAGCTTCAGCCGTTACTGTCATATCAATAGAAACTTTTGTAAGGGAACGTAATTTTTTATCTTAAAAATTCACAATTTATGATTGCTGATCACCCATCGTAACAGGTGCTGGGACGATAATGTAACCGGAGTGGCGATCGCCAAGGGTTTGGTTTTTCGCCTGGCCCCAGTACCACCAGTAGGCGCCCACATAGGCACAAACTAAGGCATCGATGCGGTCTTCGATTTCCTTGAGATCACTACCTTTGGCTGTTGGGATCGGTTGAACGAGATCGTCCCAGCGGTGATTTAGGCTTAATTGCGGGGTAAGAATCGTCAATACCGTTTCAATTAGACTCACCAAACGTAATAATTCCTGGCGGCGATCGCCTAGCTTGCCTTTTTTGTATTTGATAATTCGCTCTAGCTGAAATAGACGCACCATCGCCGGGTGGGGAAACACCTCAATCTGGTAACGGCCCGGTTTTCGAGCGTCAATTTCTGGGGCATGGCCAAAGCCTAAGGCTTCAAGATCCAAGCCCAATTGGGTGGTGCGAGGCGCAAAGGGGCGGTTTAAATTCGCCGGATAACAGCCTGCGTGGTATTTCCCAAAATATTTGTGGGTGAGGCGATCCGGGAGGCGTGTTCCCGTTTCATTGGGGATAATTGTCGGCGCATCAACGGCAACGAGGCCCATTGTTTCTTTCGGGAGCAGTTGATCAACCCAAGTGACAATTTCGGCGGGATCAAGAAGCAGATCAAACTGGGCGATCGCCAAATGCTGATCTTGTCTTTCTAGACAACACAAACCACTGGCACCAGACGTCCAACCAAAATCAACCCCCAGAAATTTCACTTAATTACCCACATCAAGACCTTCGGGGAGAATTGTCCCATCAAAAATCGCGTTGTGGAAATTTACTTGATCCACCGTTGCATCCAGCAGTACGGCCCGGGTCAGATTCGCACTGGTGAAATTTGACCAATAAAGCTTACTACGGAAAAGTTGCGCCTCACTCAGATCTGCTCCCCGCATGGTTGTCCAGGCCATTTGCACCTTCCGGAGTACCGCCTGGCGCAGTTTAACGTTGGTAAAGTTGGCGCTATTAAGTTTCGCTTGGCTAAAGTCTGCGTGGTCGGCGATCGCCCCGGTGGCATTGACCCCGTGCATAATTGCGTGGGAAAGGTTGGCTCCCTTTAAATTCGCGCCGATCAAAATGGTGCTGGTGAGGTTCGCGTTGGCAAGGTTGGCCCCTTCTAGGTTGGCCTGGGTTAAGTTCGCCCGCCCAATAAAGGCATCCGTTAAGGTCGCATTGGTCAGGTTAGCTTCCCGCAAAATCGCTTCGTTGAGGGTGGCACAACTGAGATCCGCTGAGACCAGTTGAGCATTGGTTAAATTGGCTGCCCGGAGTCCCCCATAGGTGAGTTGGGCGGTGGTTAAATTCGCGTCGGTCAGGTCACAGGAAATTAAATTCGCTTCACTGAGATTGGCTTGGAGGCTGCTATTAGTAAGATCTGCCTCCCGAAAATTTGCCTGCTTAAGGGATGCCCCCGTGAACACAATCCGGGACAAATGACTTTCCCGCAGATTGATCCCATCAAAGTTGCCGCCCCCCAAAAACGCCCCTTCAAGGTCTACTTCCCGGAAATCCCGTTCTCCGGCCGCATAGCGTTCTAATAATTCTCCCGCATCCATTCGTTTCAAAATGGTATTCCTCCTGAGACTGTGACTGGGCCAAGGCTGTGACCCAAGACATGGCGAATATGAACTTTATGAGTTTTATGAATCTTTAGTCTGCTTTATCGCATTGTAGAGTTAGTGGTCTGGGGATTGGCGATCGCCGCAATGAAACGATAATCGTCAGATAAAATTTTCCCCAATAAAAATCCCACAGACGATCCGGAGTTGTAATCAAGCATCGATCTATGGGTAACGTAATGGCAAGGGACTGGGCCAGTCACCGTCGGTTTTATTCGAAGGTTTCTGTGGGGGTGATGAGCGAACTTTCCTCCGGAGTCCCATTAACAGCAGAGGTTTCGGCTTGTTTTTTCTGACGCCAATATTCCTGTAGTCGGGAGCGATAATCGGCAGCCGCGTTGTTAATGTTGGAGTTTGTGCTCTCGCGGAATTGTTCTGGATCCTTATTGCCTAAGCGCATCATGTGGATCAAATCGTAGGGATTGAAGCCATCTGTGTTGCCATAGAGGGAAGAATTTTCGCTTTGTTGATAGTTCCCTTCGAGATCGCTGGCAGTTTGGGCTTGGCTCGGCGCGAAGGGCACACTGGCGATCGCGACACTAAAACCACAGATGAGAGTTAGTAGAGCAGGTTTTTTCATGGGCTTATCGGCAATGGAGTTGCGCATAGATCGTCTTTGATGACCATTGTGCCGCAAAAAAGTTTCAGGCGTGAGGGTAATTACCCTCGGTTTATGGTGAAATTTTGGCTTTGGCGCACCGACAAAAAACGTCCCCCCACGGGAGACGCCTCGGTGGTCTAATTGGGCAGTTAGAAAAATGTGTCCTAGGATGCAGGACGCAGTTCATCCCCAAAAAACCAAGTGGCGGTTTTATCATCAAAGGTCACGATCGCCCCAATGCCGCTACCGTCGGTGACGCGAAAGTCTGTGATGGTGCCTACTTTACCGAGTTTATCGGCGAGATCTTTACCAACACGATCCCGCAAACGGTAGATTTGTACTTTTTGCCCGATTTCCATGCCAATTATTGCTGTACTAATAAGGGTTTAGTTGAATTAAATCATTCATCAGTGTATCGGAAACTGGTCGAAAAAATGAATTTTAACTGGATTTGCCAATCGTCACGGCTAGTACGGTGGAGTTGGATTTGTTCGATAAATTCCCGCAGGTAAAAGCGTCGCTCGGCTTCGGATAGGTCATACCAAAAAGATTCGAGGGTGATGGTTTTGGCGATCGCCCCCAGGTTAGCGGGGGGAAGTTGGTTTAATTGGGTTTGCAGTTGGCTAATTTCGCTACGCAGCACATAGCGGCGTTGGGCAGCCGTTTCTGGGTCAAAAATGCCCTGGGCCGTGAGATCCGGGAGGGCGGCAATGAGGCTTTCTTTTTGTTGAATCTCCTGTTGAATCTGGCCCTGTTGCTGATCTAGGGAGGGGCCTTGGTATTGCTGGGCGATCGCGGGGAACTCCTGGCAAATGCTTTGTACGGTAGCCCGGAAAATTTTGTCGTAGGCGATCGCCCGGCATTTGGGCTTGCGGGGGCAGGCCAGGGGACGTAGGTATAGATAGGTTTTGGAATGATTACGCCGACTGACACGGCTGATGGTGAGGGCACTGCCACAGGTTTGACATTGCACCAGCCCGGCCAAACAGCGGGGGGCACTGGCACTGCGGGGGGCGAGGGGACGATTGCGGCGCAGGAGGCGATCAATTTGGGCGGCTTCGTTGTCGGTGAGGATTGCGGCGTGGGTTTTGGGAATGGTTGTCCCGTCGCAGTAATGGAGCTGACCCCGGTAGACGGGATTGCTTAACCAGTTGCGCCCGGTGGATACGGCAATTTTTTTCCCAAAGCGCTGTTCTAGGTGACGCACGGCCCCCCGCAGGGAACCGAAGAGAAGAAAATGTTCACAAAAATCTTTGACCACGGGGGCGGTACTGCGGTCGATGAGGTAACGATCTTGGCCCCGTTTATAACCGTAGGGGGCTTTACCTGGGGGTGGCAGAAATTGGCGGCGGTTTTTGGCGTGGCCCCGTTGAATTTTTTGTTGTCTGAGGCGATCGCCAATGGTTTGAAAGAGTTGACCCAAGGCTTTTTGATCCAGCGGTTGATCGCTTTGGTAGTTTTGTTCGGTGGCGATAATTCCCACACCATAATTTTCGATGTGCTGGAGGCGATCGCCAATCTCGCTGAGGTTATCCCCCAATTCATCGAGGCGACGTAGTAGTAAATAATCAGGGCGATCGCCGGCGTCGAGATCCGTGAGTAACTGGGTGAGCTGTTGCCGTTGCCCCCAATCGCTATAAATGCGATCGACCTCGACCCCCCATAGTTCTGGTTCTGGGGCGGCATCCAGGAGTGGGTCACTGTAGCTGTAGAAAAAAATTGTCATCCGCCTTGAACCCTCCCTCGGTTTAGCTTTCCTCTGGGTTGGCGGATTGGCTGTGGCGAATTAAATCTTCGGGGCTGAGTTGATCGACAAAGGCGCGAAAGGCTTGCCGTTCTTCTTCATCGGCATCTCGGTCTACGGGAATTGAAGCCTCAGAAATCACTTCCTCCACAACCCAGATCGGACTTTCAGTGCGTAGGGCAATGGCGATCGCATCACTGGGGCGACAGTCAATTTCTTGGGTTTCTTCCCCCTGGGAGGTACAAAGCACCGCATAGAAAGTGTGTTCTTCTAGGGCATGGATAATGATTTTATCGAGGGTGAGATCCCAAGCTTCCAATAGATCCGCAAAGAGATCATGGGTGAGGGGCCGTGGCGGTGTTTTTTGCTCCAAGACATTCATAATTGAGCGGGCCTGATCCTGGGCAATGTAGATCGGTAAGGCACGCCGTTCCGAGGCATCCTTCAGGAGAATGATCGGGCTCCGAGTAATGGCATCAAGGGCAATGCCAGCAACGTGCATTTCAATCATGGATCTGGGCCTCGGGGTAGGGATGGCAACGGGAGCAATATTTGATTCCCTTACTAACTAGTATCCTACAGCTTCGATATTCTGGGGGGATGTTGGGCCTGATTTTCGGTCAATTCCCGCTACAATCGAATGGCCCTTTTACTGCGATCGCATCACGCCCTGTGTTTACTGGATTGATTCAAGCCCTTGGTACCGTTAAAGCCCTTGGTGGCGATCGCTTTGCCATCGATATCCAGGGCCATGGGGCCAGTCAAGTGATGCAGGATCTGGCCCTCGGCGATAGTGTGGCTGTAGATGGCGTTTGTCTGACTGTCGAAACCATTGCCGAACAGGGATTTGTTGCCACGGCCTCCCCCGAAACCCTGAAGCGCACAATCCTCGGCGATGCCGTTTCCCGTTCCCATTGGGTCAATATTGAAACGTCCCTGCGGGTGGGCAGTAAGATCGGTGGTCATTTTGTGTCGGGCCATGTGGATACCATTGGCGCTTTAGAAAAAGTTGTTGAAACCGCCCGTGCTTGGGAACTGTGGTTTACGGCGATCGCCGATTACCAAGCGACTTGGGACATGAATATTTCCCCTTGTCTGGTGTCCAAGGGAAGCATCGCGGTCAATGGCATTAGTCTAACGGTGGCCGAATGCGATCGCCTGGGCCAGTGGTTCAAAGTAGCCGTGATTCCCCATACCTATGCCGAAACGAATTTGGCCTACCTCAAGCCGGGCAGTTGGGTGAACCTAGAGGGGGATATCCTCGCGAAATATGTCCAGCGATTTGTCAGTTACCAACGGGAGCAAAAAGCCCCGGACATTGGCCTCGACTTCCTCCAGGAACATGGCTATTTATAACGACTGAATTGTCAGTTTTTTCTGGTGGGGCGTAACCTGGGTTTCTTCGCCCACAACGCTCGGTAATTGTGCCTCGGCTGCTTGGGTACGGGGCCGCATCCGAATTAGATAGTAGCCTTGTTCTCCCAGGGGATCACAGGTCATATTTTCGGTGATTTTTTGCCAACGCAGGGGAAAACTAGCGCGGTTGTAGAAAGTAAGATAAAAATCAAATGTCTGCAGCCAAGGTGATTGGATGATAATTTCTAAACGTTCTGCTGCGTCTAAAGCGCCGTAGAAAAATTGAGTATCAGTAGCGCCAACGGGCAGAAATTCTCCTTTGACAAAAGCTGCGGGTAAGACATCCCGAAATTTAAATAGCGTAAAAATGTAGTAGTGGAGCAGACGAAAATAAGGGTTTGTTTTCTGGGCTAGGGTTTGATAAAAATCATTATTTTGGGGCGACACAACCAAGGTCGATACGGTTAGATTTAAGTCTGTTTTAACTGTCGGAAAGCGGGGATTTACCTTGGGGTGGTAGTAGCGTAAACCGACAGTATATTTGCCCTTGGGTAAGGAAATCTTGAGTTCTGTTTGGCTGGGATCGTCGGTAAGTTGCGTGAAATTTAACACCGTGCGATAGCCCGGAAAGTCGTAGATACAACCGACCCAAGCTTCCGTGGACTGACGGATAGTTTCAAGGTTAATGGTGAGTTCTTTTTCTACAGAAAGTGGCCCCAGGGTGCCGATAATGGCGTGGGTATTCCAGCGGGGTGCTTTGGTCATTAAAACGGGTAAGCTGAGGAATTTTTGGAGGGATTTTTCTCCAATAATGCGCCATTCTTTTGCATTTTTTTTATTCAGCGCCAAATACAAAGTGTAGAGATTGCCAATCAGGAATTTATTGACTTTATAAAAGCCAAAGGAAAAGATTGCCAAGGGCAGTTCTAACCAGGGTTTGCGCGCCATTATTTATCAGAAAAATTGTGTCCTAGATTCTACCGTAGTGGGCGATCGCCGTTTGGGTTTGCCAGGCCCAGAGCTGATCTCCATAGGAAAAGTGCCACCATTCGTTGGGGTGAATCACAAAACCGGCCTGTTCCATGGCCTGCCTAAGCAATTGGCGATTTTGATGGTACTGCTGTTCTGGGGGCGTGGTGGCGGCAGCATAAAAATCTGGGTAGGAGCGATCGCCAATGTCATCAATCTCTCCTCCCATTGGTAGAGGTTCCTGAGCGCGGTTTACCAAACGCACATCCAGGGCCGCGCCGGTACTGTGGGGCGGTGGGGTCGCTGGATCGGTGCTCGGTACGGCCCAAAATTGCAACACCTGCTCCCAAATCTGGGCTGTTTCTGGGGGAGTTAGGGGGCGATCGCCTTTTAGCTGGGTGAAAGTGTAGTCCACCATAAATTGCTGCACCGGGATCGGTCGGTAGGCATCGAAGATTTGAATTTGTAACTCTGGATGGGCAGCCCGCAAGAAATCCTGGGCTTGGATGAGTTTGTCGAGGACTCGGCGGCGCAAAAAATAAGGCGATCGCCCCCCATAATCAGCCCCCAAAGCCATGTAGGGGTGGGGCGTCACCAAAGAAAAAAGACCTGCGGGGATTGGCACCAGGGGGTCATCACTGATTGCGATGGGGATCCGTTGATAGGGTTTGGTCATGGGCCGGGGCAACTTAGGACAACGGTAGGCGATGGATCGCGTCATTAGTACCAATCACCATCATCATTAGCGACTTATCCAGGCGATGCTCTGGCCCAGGGTTAATTTCAAAATGCTCTTCATTGCCCACTGCTAACACATTCACCCCGTAGTTGGCCCGTAGGGACAGTTCCGCTAGGGTTTTATCATGGAAAGCCTCCGGGATTTTAATCTCAACAATGCTGTGCTCTTCGTCAATATCAAAGCGGTCGAGGATTGACGGTTTTGTGAGGGTCATCGCGAGGGCGGCCCCAGCTTCATATTCTGGGTAAACAATCCGGTCGGCCCCCACCCGTTTCAGGAGCTTGCCATGTACCTCCGAGGACGCCTTAGCCACCACATGTTCGACGCCCCCTTCCTTCACGTTTAAGGTTGTGACAATGCTTTCTTGGAGGTAATTCCCAATCGCCACAATGACAGTGTCAAACTCAAAAATACCCGCCTGACGCAGGGCCATCACCTCGGTAGAATCCAATTGCATTGCATGGGAGACTAGTTTTTCGGAAACCACCTGGGCGACTAATTTCGGGTTGATATCGGTGCCAAGGACTTCGTAGCCCATGTTGTGTAATTTTGTGCAGACGGCGCGACCAAATCGTCCCAGGCCAATGACCGCAAACTGACGACTTTCTTCCTGCCGAAAACCCTGAAAGAGAAAATTCCAATTCCGTAAATTCACCGTTTGTTTTACTCCAAAACCCAAATGGTTGTTAACTCGTGGCTAATGTGATTGCGAAAGGTTCAAAATGCTGTGGAGGCGATCGCCGCATCTTAACCGATGATCCTACTCGAATTTCAAGCGCTGGTGAAGCCTTGGGACATTCCTCTGGCCGAGGTGCTGCGGCTCAACCCACCAATAAATTTTCTTCGGGATAGCTAATGCGGCGTGGGGTGATTTCCCCGACGATGGCCGACATCAGCAAGAGCACCCCGACCCGACCACAGTACATGGTGGCAATGAGGGTCAGTTGACCGACAGCGGAAAGGCTGGCAGTAATCCCCGTGGACAGGCCAACGGTGGCAAAGGCCGAAATCACCTCAAACAAAATCGCAATCAATTCGATCTCAGGGTTGCTGATGGAAATAATCGCCGTGGCAATGGTGATCACAGTGGCAGAACCAAAAACAACGGCGATCGCCTTAAAAACGATACTCTGGGCAATTTCACGGTCAAAAACAGTGACACGGGTTTGACCATAGAGCACGGATTTGGTGCAATTCGCCAGGATATTAATGGTGGTTGTTTTGATCCCGCCCCCGGTGCCACTGGGACTCGCCCCAATAAACATCAAACCCATGGTGATAAACAGTCCGGCGGTACTCAGCTTGCCGATGTCGATACTATTAAACCCAGCGGTGCGGGTGGTCACCGATTGAAACCAGGCGGCGATCGCCTTATCACCCCAACTCATCCCCGCAAAGGTGGTTGGATTGGCCCATTCCACAAACAAAAAAGCCACAGTCCCCAGGCCCAGGAGCCAGAAGGTGGTGGAGGTGACCACTTCAAAATTCAACGAAAAGGTAAAGCGTCGGCTTTTGCGCTGGAGACGGTGCCGCAGCCATAGATACATTTCGATGATCGCCTCATAACCAATGCCACCAAAAATAATCAAACCAGAGATTGCCCCATTCACCAGGAGAGAATTTTGATAGCCCACTAAACTATCCGCAAACAAACTGAAGCCTGCATTGTTCCAAGCACTAATGCTGTGAAAAATTGCGAGCCACAATCCCTCACCGGGATCAAAGTCCCGACTAAACCGCCCAAACAGGAGAAAAATCCCCGTCAGTTCCCCAATTAGGGTCGTGGCGATAATTGAACGAATTAAGTTGCGCGTGCCTTGGTTGTAGGGTTGGTCAAAGGATTCTTTAATGGCAAATTTTTGGGCCAAGTCAAACCGACGCCCCAGCAGCAGCATGAGAAATGTCGAGAGGGTCATGTAGCCTAGTCCCCCCAGTTGGATTAACAGGAGAATAACTCCCTGGCCAAAGTTGGAAAAGGCTGTGCCTGTATCCACCACAATTAATCCTGTAACACAAACGGCGGAAGTCGAGGTAAATAGGGCGACGAGGGGACTATTCCATTCCCCGGAGGCGGTGGAAAAAGGCAACATTAAAAGCAACGTACCCAATAGAATAGCTCCGAGAAAGCCGAGGCAAATGGTTCTGGCGATGGTCATGGCCGATCAAGATTACAAAAAAGCATTTATAAAAGATCAAAAAAATGAAATGGCATTAGGCGCGCCACCGGGCAAGTTGTTGGCGGAGGGCCAAGCGGAGGCGCACCAGGAGAGGATTTTGTCGCTGGAGTTGGATATTGCCTGGGTATTGGCCTTGGTAATCAAAGAAATGATTAACCTCCTGGAGAATGGTGGCAAACCGGAGCAGAATCGTTTTGGTGCGGTATTCCTGCAAGAGGGCTTGGGCATTGGTGGCGGCTGGGGGATTGTTGAGGGCGGCCAAAAGGCGATCGCCATCGTATTCGACACAATAGGTACTGATTTTTTGACAATTGAAGCCCGGATCTAAGTAATCTGCTAAAGCACCGTTGACGCTACTAAAGACCTGACAACCACAGGCGATCGCCTCTAGGGGTGGCAAACCAAAGCCTTCACTCACCGCATTATTCAGCCAATATTCCGCAGAATCATAGAGATAAATTTTACTGCGATTAAAGAGGGCCGCAAGGTCTGGCACGAAGGAATTTATCACTTCTACGCGACATCGTTGCTGGAGGTAGGGCACCAGTTGCTGGAGCACATAGCTAGAAGTTTTACGGGTTTGCACCAATACATCAATATCCCGTTCTTGCTGCCAGTTCTCGAACTCCGGGGAAATTTGATTGGGTAGATAAAACAAAGGATTATTCGGTGCCCGTTGTCCCCAATAGCCTAGGGAATTGCGACTCACCGCCCAAATGGGAATGCGACTGGGGAGCTTAAACCCATAGCCGGTGCTGTGGGCATGGTAAACCACCGGATGCGATCGCAGTTGTTTGACCAGACGCGGAATATCAAAGCCCCAACTGATCACAAAAATAGCTTCCTGGGGCTGCACCTGGGGCAGCAGTTCCGGTAAATAAAGATGATCTGGGGATTTTTCTCGGTAGGTGACTAAATGGGCGGATTGCAGTTGTTGGGCCAGTTCACAGGTCTTGATTTCGGCAAAGAGGCCACCGCTGGCAAATTTTTTACTGACACCGGGGACGAGGAAATAAAGCGATCGCATAGTAGCCATTGGAAGAGTCTCTAAAAATATACTGTTTATCTGGAAAAATACTCGGCAGGGCCAGAAATCCCCTTAAAATCAGAGGGTCAGTGTTCCTTGGTAAGTTCGTCATGACCCCTCCTCTGCTTCAGGTTCAAGATCTACACATCGCCTATCCCGCCCAGGGTCAAGCTTTACAGTGGGCCGTTGCTGGGGTGTCTTTTCAAGTGAATCAAGGCGATCGCCTCGGCCTCGTGGGGGAATCCGGCTGCGGTAAATCCACCATTGGCCGCGCCCTGTTGCAACTGCTGCCACGGGGTTCCCAGGTAACTGGCAATGCCGCTTTTCAAGCAAAGCCCATCTTAAATCTCAAGGGTGAAGCCCTACGCCACTACCGGGGCGAAGTGGTGGGGTTAATTTTCCAAGACCCAATGACCAGGCTCGATCCCCTGATGACCATCGGCAACCACTGCCTCGAAACCCTCCGTTGCCATCGTCCCGACCTCAGCGCCCAAGCCGCAAAACAAAAAGCCATTGAAACCCTGGCGGCTGTGCGCATTCCCGAAAACCGCTGGCATCAATATCCCCACGAATTTAGCGGCGGGATGCGTCAACGGGTGGCGATCGCCCTAGCCCTGCTGCTCGATCCCAAATTCATCATCGCCGACGAACCGACCACTAGCCTCGATGTCACCGTTGCCAACGAAATCCTCCAGGAACTGACCCGTCTCTGCGCCGAACGGGAGATGGGCTTGTTGCTGATTTCCCACGATCTCGCCATGGTCGCCGAATATTGCACGGACATTGCCGTGATGCACCAAGGTCAAATCGTCGAAACTGGCCCCGTTAAACAAATCTTCAATGACCCTCAGCATCCCTACACCCAATCCCTCCTCGAAGCCGCCCTCCACCTCCACAGCGATCAAGAAATTTCCTCTCACCAAGAGAAACAAGCGATCCTCTCCCTCGAAAACCTAGAGCAACATTACACCCTGGAGAGCAACCTGTTTCAACGGCTAATCACGGGCAAAAAAACCCAGGTGATCCGCGCTGTCGATGGGATTAACCTTGACATCTATGAAGGGGAAATTTTGGGCCTTGTCGGGGAATCCGGCTGCGGCAAATCCACCCTCTCCCGGACAATTTTGCAACTGATCAAACCTACGGGTGGCAGAGTTATCTTTGCAGGGAAAGAATTAAACCGACTGTCGGTGGGACAAATGCGACCGGAGCGACGGCACCTCCAGATGATTTTTCAAGATCCCCATGCTTCTTTGAATCCCCTAATGACCGTGGGGGAAAATATCGGTGATCCCCTCCATATTCACCAGTTAGCGACGGAGCCAGCGGTTAAAGAAAAGGTATTGCAAATGCTGGAAAAGGTGGGTTTAACGCCCGCTGAGGAGTATTACGCTCGCTATCCCCGGCAACTGTCTGGGGGGCAACAGCAACGGGTGGGCATTGCCAGGGCTTTGATTACCGAGCCGCGCCTTGTGATCTGTGATGAACCCGTGAGTATGCTCGATGCGAGTATCCAGGCTCAGGTTTTAGATTTGATGCAAGCCCTAAAAGCGGAGTTTAATCTGACCTATCTGTTTATTACCCATGATCTGTGGGTGGCGAAGTTTTTGTGCGATCGCATTGCGGTGATGAACCAGGGCAAAATCGTTGAATTGGGTCAAACCGTTGATATTTTCAATCATCCCCAACACCCTTACACTCAGAAACTCCTGGGCGCGGCTCCCCTACTCCACTCCGCGTAATTAGCCCGCTCGCTCGTTCAATTTGGGTTGGGAGCACCATCTAGCTCCGAGACGGGATGGCTCAAAAACGTAAAGTAAAAAGAAGCACCATAACTCTGGGGATCTAATTCACCGGGAGTAAACCAGTCTGGCGGTGGATCACCAGCCAGCTCACCATTGCTCTCAACCCAAATTTTGCCGCCCATGAGATTCACCAGACGTTTGGCGATCGCCAACCCTAAGCCACTACCCCCGTAGCGACGACTAATGGAAGCATCAGCCTGAATAAAGGGTTGAAATAGTTGATTGAGTTGCGCAACCTGAATGCCAATGCCCGTATCTAAAATTTGAAAACTCAGTTCCTCCGTTGGGGGGTCGCTCAGGGACGGCACCGTGTGGCTTGTGATCACCAATTGCACAGATCCCGTTGCCGTAAATTTGAGGGCATTACCCAAAAGGTTAAACAGAATTTGCCGCAGCCGTAAATCATCCCCCATCAAAATATTGGGAATCGAATCCGCCACACAATATTGCAAATCAATATCCTTTTGGTCGGCCTGTACTTTCAGGAGGGTGAAGACAGATTTCAACAGTTCCTGAAACGAAAAACAACGGGCTTCTAAGCGGAGGCTGCCCGACTCAATCCGAAGAAAATCAAGGATATCGTTGATGATATTCAGTAGGGTTTTACCACTGTCTTCAATAATGGCGACCAATTCTGCTTGATCATCCTTGAGATCCATAGTCAGTAGCAATTGGGCTACACCAATCACCCCATTTAGGGGCGTGCGAATCTCGTGACTCATGTTGGCGAGAAATTCACTCTTTTCCTGGGCCGCCATTTCTGCGGCTTGTTTAGCTTGGATAAGGTTTAGTTGTCGTTTCAGGGCTTGATTATATTTAACCAAGAGATTTTCCCGCTGCTGATGGGCTAATTCTTTCTGGGTCGCCAGCTCTTCGAGGCGTTGATTTTGGCTGGCAAGGGTTTGATTCATTGCCTTGAGATCGGCTTTGGCTTGCTTTTTTTCGTTTAGTACCGCAATCAACATCAACGTCATCAGGCCAATGCAGGCAATAAAAAATTGCGAGAGCAGCAGGGAATTACGTAACGACTCCCCCACAAAGGTGCCATAGCCCTGGACGGTGCTAATCGCCACCATCAAAACGATCATCACCATCAGGAGTGTTGCGCCAACTTCTTTAAACTGAAAGGTTGTCCACACCAGGAGAGGGGCAAGGAGATATTCACCGTGGTAGCCGTTGATCACCAGGTGACTAATGCCGAGGGTCAGGGCGGCGATGCTGATGGCCGCTAACCAATATTTTTTGAGGTGATGGATAAATTCACGGTAGCCATGCTGGGTGGCAATAATCAGAGGCGCAAAAATGAGAATGCCAAAGCTGTCACTGAGAAACCAAGTCCCAGCAATTTCTGGGTACAGCGACCAAGGGGCTTTCCCGGCCAGGCAAACGATGAGGGCACAGGCGATCGCCACGGGGAGGTGGCTCAGAATGCAACTGTAGAGGATAAAATTTTGGGTCGTCTCCGGTCGGTCTAAAAAATAACGGTGTTGGTTGCGACATTGTAACCAATAGGCCGCTAGGACTTTTCCGGCGGTGGCGATCGCCGTAATACCGAGGGTCATCAACAAATTAGGCACACTGAGCCAAGCTTGGTAAATGACGATCTCTGCGACCAAAATGCCCTCCAAGACCCCCCAGCACATGGGTAGCCCCCACACGACCAGGAAGCCCACCGCTAGCCCCCCCGGAATCCAAATGGGCGTCGAACCTGTTTCTGGGTAAACCGTAAAATTGTGGGAAAACAGGGCCGTAACACAATAGGCGATCGCCACGACCACGTGCTTCCACCAAGGTTCCGGTTGATGAATCAAAAAACGGGAAGACAAACGAGATAATGACGACAAAACCATCACAGAGAAAAGATTAGGGGAAATAATTGGCTACCGATGACTAGATTCTATTGTGGGGTGTGCTTGAATCGTTCATGACACCTATGCAATGAATCTCTAAGTACCTCGTCACCGAGCCAATCCTCCCAGTATTCTAGACGCGACAAAATTTGCGGTCATTATCAAATTGTGGTTCCTGCCAAGAGTAAGCAAAATGACTCACCTGGGTAATGTCCGGGAAGCTAGCTTTGATGGCGGCCATTTGATCCTTGAGGGAAGGACGATTATCCTGGGCACGGTTCCAATCTCCCGCCAAGGCCGGAATAATCTTGGTGCCTGCTGGCGCAAACTGACGCACCCGGTTAATCTCGTCAACGATGCAACTGCTGTTGCCACAGACGGCATAGGCCATGGGGTGCCACTCCATCGAACCAGGAAATTTATCCCAAGGTTGGAGGCGAGAATCAAAACCCCGTTGGCCAACGGGTTGATTACCCCCCGGAAAAAATACGGCTCCCGCAGGAATATTGCGACTTTGGGCCTGGGCGGCGGCACTGCTCACAAAATCCACAACCCCTTGGGCCGCATGGCTGACAGTGAGATACCAAAGTTCCGCTACGAGGCGTTGATGAAGGGCATTGACGTCTAGATCGGCTTCATCCCCCAGGATTTTTCGACCCTGCCACCGGGGCGTGCCTTCTTCGGGATATTGGGCTAAAACTGCCGCCACATCCCCGACGGTAATGTTGCCTTGGCGGAGATATTTTTCGATGAGGGTTAGACCCTGGCGATTTTCGGCGCGGTCGTAGAGGGCTTGGGCTGAGGCGGGGCTATAGATCCACAGATCCGCCACGGAAGCCGCCACGGAGCGGGCACCGGTGCCACGGGGGTAGCGGATGTAATCAAATAAAATGCCATCGGGTTGCCGCTGGAGCATTTGATTGACAAGATTTTTATAGTCGGCCTGGGCGATCGCATTGTAGGGATCCGCGAAGGCTTGGGCACCATCTTGGACAAAGTCGAGGCTGGTTTCACCGTAACCATTCCGGGCCATGGCACTTTGGCGATCGCCCCGATTTCCATAGACATAGCCGTAGTTCATCCCAAATAGCCAAGCATAGACCTCTAGACCACGTGCCCGACCTTTCTCGATGATTTCAGCCATCACATCGCGATTTTCGAGGCCGGGGGTTTGGATGCGGGACGGCCAGGGGGTATTGTTTTGGTTTTTGGGTAACAGGGCCTGACTATCGGCAAAGACTTCGAGATAAAGCTGGTCATAGCCTTTATTGACAATGTCATCGAGAATCCGCTCAATCATCCCGGCTTTTGTGTCGCAAGGATAGACGCGGAGCCACATGGCCTGGTGCCGTGGCCAGTAGGTTTGTCGGCAACGCTGCAGTTGATCTTTGTGTTGTTGTAGGAGCGCTTGGTACTCGGCTTGGGCGCTACGATCACCTTGGATAGCGGCGGCACGCCGTTGATCTTTCGTGGCGATCGCCCCAGCATTGAGGCGACAATATTCGTCTAGTTGATTATTGACTTGGGCCTGGGCGGTGAGGGGATCGATACCGAGGGAAAGGCCACCCAAACCAAGGGCGAGACAAAAGGCCTGGAGACGGTGACGCCAAGGTTGCTGCCGGGCCTGGGTAATTTTTCTGGGGCAAGTTCCCGTTGATGGTGGCCGCTGATCCATAAAATACTCACACTTGAAACAATGACAAAATAACTAGAAATCGGAATCGTGGCGATCGCCTTTTGCCGTCTTAAGGATAGCCAAAATTTCCAGGGACTACACGACCCCGTTGCAAAGCCAAGAATTCAAACGTGCCGCAATTGTTCCCCAAGGTCAGGCTAGGGGCGCTGGGGGGATGGGATTTCGATGGTGTCCGGCAGTTCAAACCCGGAGAGGTCTAGATTTCCAGGTAAAGATTCCTGGGCATATTGAAAGGAACCGGGCAAAATTTCTTCAAAGAAAAACAAGGATAATTCTTCGGTGAGGGCCGCCCCAAGACTTTCGCCTAATTTGTCGCCCAGGTTGAGGTTGGTCACCCCCGTAAGGCTGACATCCGGTACGGTAATCTGCCGGGCGATCGCCTGCTCCTGCCAGGGCACCGTGAGGTTTAAATTTACCTGGATATTTTGCACCGCTAGTTGATCCACCGTAAATGTCGTGGTGGGTTGACCATCGGCCGTGGTGGAAGCTTGGATCTGTGGCTCTAGTTGTTCGATCAATTGGGCGATGTTGACATTGGGTAGGGCACCCACAAGGCGCGGATCCGGCAAGTCATTTAGATCGCCTTCGATGTTGACCGTGACCCCTTCGAGGTTGGCGATCGCCACCTGGAGGGGTTTGCCTTGCAGTTGGGGGTTTTGTAGCTCGATGTGACGAATTACCAATAGATTTTCCCCAGAAAAGCCCGGCACATTCGCAAAGGCCAAATCATGGAACATCACCCGGCGTTGGAGGAGTTGCACCTCGGTCTGACCCACTGCTGCCTCAATGCCCGTGCTCTCGGTGAGTTCGCTTTCGAGTTCCGTTTCCAGGCGCTGGCCTAACCAGTTTTCCGTTGCTAGCAAAGCTCCACCCCCCACTACACCGAGGGCCAAAATTGAACTCGCAATGATCAGGATGGGTTTTTTCATCAAAATGCTCCGTTATGCCAGACAAACCGAGTAGAACGATTCTTTGCCCAAGGGTAACATCACCAAGATTCTCCAGATTCGAGGGCGGGCCAATCTCCGTTCGTGGCGGCGGTTGGCAACACCTGACAGTCTTGGCTCACTTTACGGCTTTCTTGCTGGGAGTGGGGGTCAAGGGCGATCGCCTCAAACCTCAACGCCAAAGCACCGGGGGGAATCGAAACCACTTGGCGACAATAGAGCCGTCCTTCGGGGCCTGGGGTAAAGGTCATTAGTTGAAATGGCCCGGCTAAAAGTTCCCGTGTTTGGCGATCCTGGAGCCACAGTTGCCCATGGAGGCGATCGCCCCCGGCGGGTAAACTCAATTCAACAACGGCTAAATCTGCCACCTGGTAAGCCGTTTTATCAAGGTGCAGCTGGGGTTCTGGGACTGGTAATGGTGGTGGGTCAGTTTGTGTTTCTGGAGCGAAAGGCATTTCCGGCTCAGGGAATTCGGCAGTTGTTTCTGGGGTAGCTTCCGGTACCTCTTCTGGGCTTTGGACTTCAAGTTGCTCATCCCAGAGGCTATCGACAACAATTTCCAAGCGGGGCGATGGTGTCGGTGTTGGGTTCTCTGCTTTTAGGGTTGCTTCAGGGGGCGCTGTCGGCGGTTCCGGCTCCGGCATTAACCAGGTGGAATCTTCTCCATCCACGGCCAGGGCATTTAACCGGGTAAAAAACCGTGAATTCCAATCCAAATCCTCTGCCGGAGGCGTTTCTGAGGCTTCGGCAGCAGGGGGATTAGAATCTTGTGCAGCAGTATCTGTGTCTATTGCTGGTGCCGCTGTCTGGGGATCATTATCTTCTGAGACTTCTAGGGCATGATCCGAGGAGCTTACAGGTACTTCATTGGTCGGTTCAGTTTGGTCTGACGGGGGAACATCAGGCACAGTCGCCTTGGCAGTGAAGTTAGGTAATTGCAGGCCCGTGGTTGACTTTTGGCTTTTAGCTTTGAGCTTGGGGGGCAGAATGGTTGGGGTTTGCTGACTTTGGGGCTGAGAACTAGGATGCATAGCCTCAGGGGTAGGAAGCTTAAGGGGTTTGGGTGTGGGCGTAGTTGGCGCTGGAGAGTCTGGTTTTGGGGGCGCGGTTGCTTGGAGTTGGTTGGCGATCGCCCCATAATCTGCCATAAGACTAAAGGTTTGCTGGGCGAGTAATGCCCCTGCCTCTGTGTGTAGGGTGATTTCTCCGACCAGGAGCAGAGTTGTTAGAGGCTCATCGATGGTAATGGTTTGGCTAAAGGCACAGGGAAAATCATCAAGGGCGATCGCCGCCGTTAAGGTGGTTACCACTGTGGCTGTCTGGGGATCCCGGAGGGTAAACCTTAGGGTGCCAGGCTCAGAAATTGGTTGGCGATCGCCAGCGGCGGGATTGGGTTGAATTTCTCCCCGGAGTTCCGGTGCATGAGTTGCGTCCCAAGGATAAACGGTCTGCGCCAGAACGATCTGATAGGGGAGTGGGGCCGGAGGAATATCCAAAGTGGGCGGCGCGGGTGGTGCAGCGGCAATTTGAGCTTGGGCCACTTGATCCATTTCTGCCCAAATCGGCTCTAATTCTTCCCTGAGCAGCTCATCCAATGCCGTGAGGGAATCTTCTCGCAGGGCGGTGGCGTGTTCCTCTTCGTCTGGTTCTGGGGATGCTGGGGGTGTGGATGTTTTTGACGTTTCTAACAGAGTGGGAGCCTCATCTACTCCGGCTAATTCTTCTAACGTTTCATGGTTTGCTGCACTTTGGTCAGCGTCGGCCAAAGAATTCATCACGGGTGTTGCTGCTGTTTCCTCCCGTGGAGGGGGAGCATCGTCGCTTGTTTTTTGGGTAGGCTGATCTGCTGTTTTTGGGTGACTGTCTGCCAAGGAAAACGTTGTTTCAAAGGAAAAGACATTGGGGTTTGGGGGCAGCGGCAACGGCTTAAATGTTGGCTGGGTGACCTGGAGCGTGAGACGTTTTTCCCAGGGGTTAGTCACCTCAAGGCTCCGGCAGATGATCACCCATTCTCCAGCACCGAGGTGTTGCAGGGGCATGATCGCAAATAAGCCCTGGTCGGTGGTGACATCTGTGCGCTGCGACCTTTGTCCTTGGGGGAAGCAGATCTCACAGTGAATTTCTACTTGGGCGTCGCCCCGGGCAGCTAGACGATACTCCCCAGGCGCTAAGCTCAGGGTCTCGGTCTGGAGGATGTCCCAATTGCGATCGCCTTTTTTTGTAGCAGAAATTGCCAGTGCACCATCGACGCCTCCTCTGGGATTCTAATGTTTTGCCTGCTGAATTTTTTGACGCCACGACTCAAGATTTCCCAGCAGATCTGCTTGGGCCAGGGTTTCTTGGGCCTTGGTCTGGAGCCATTTGAGTTGTACCTGCTGGTTGGCGGCTTCTTCATCGCCGAGCACCAAACAGGCGATCGCCCCACTACGGTCAGCCCGTTTAAATTGCTTCCCAAAGGCACTACCACTGAGATCAAGCTCCACCGAGAACCCCGCAAAACGCAACTTATGGGCCAAAATCACAGCGGCGGCCTCGGCCTGTTCTCCTTTGGAAACGAGGTAAAAATCAAGTTGGGGGCCGGGGGCTTCTCCCAATTGTTGTAACAGGATCACCAAACGCTCCAAACCAATGGCCCAACCCACTGCTGGCGTTTCGGGGCCACCCAATTCCGCCACGAGGCCATCATAACGCCCGCCTCCACAGACCGTGGCCTGGGCACCGAGGTCGCTGGATTGGATTTCAAAGGCGGTATGGGTGTAGTAGTCTAGGCCCCGCACGAGGCAAGGGTTTAACACATAGTCAATGCCCAGGGCCGTGAGGGAAGCTTGCACTTGGTCGAAATGTTTTTTTGAGTCATCCCCCAGATAATCCAGGATACTGGGGGCATTTTGGGCGATTTCCTGAGTTTTTTGATCTTTGCTATCCAAAATGCGCAGGGGATTGCGCTCGAGCCGCTCCTGGGAATCTGCGTCTAAATCCGCCTTAAAAGGGGTTAGATAGTCTACTAACGCTTCACGATACCGTTGGCGATCGCCGCCATTCCCCACCGAGTTTAATTGCAGGCTGAGATTTTTCAGGCCGAGTTTCTGCAAAATTTCTGTGGCGATCGCCATCACTTCCACATCGGCGCGGGGATCCGCACTGCCAAGCACCTCGACCCCCACCTGGTGAAATTGCCGTTGACGGCCCGCCTGGGGTCTTTCGTAGCGAAACATTGGCCCTGTGTACCACAGCCGCTGCACACCGCCCTGGGCAAACAATTTCCGCTCAATATAGGCCCGGACTGCCCCTGCTGTCCCTTCAGGCCGGAGGGTAATCGGGCGATCGCCCCGGTCTATGAAAGAATACATTTCCTTACTGACCACATCCGTCGCCTCACCGATCCCTCGCTCAAACAAGCTGGTCTGCTCAAAAATGGGCGTGCGGATCTCCTGGTACATCGCCCGGCCTAGGCAATCGCGCACCACCGCCTCCACCTGCTGCCAGTAGGCGATCTCCGGCGCAAAAATATCCTTTGTTCCTCGTAAAGCTTGAATTGTTGCCATTATGTCTCGAAAAAAGTACCAATCCCAGCTTATCGGGATGGGGCGTTGTTATTGTTCAGCAGAGGTAAAACTACCATGTATCCTGCTCCAAATGCTGTCAAAATCATGGCGATCGCCGCTACCAAGAGCACCCAGGCACTCACCCCAGCATCAAAATCCGTCCCACTCTCAAACTGCTCCGGCGGTACCGTCGTAAACTGCCGTACTGGTTCTGGCGTCGGTAGAGCCGCGACCACATTATTCACAGTTGGCTTTCCCTGTGGGGGACGGTGGTGGGGGGTAACCGGTGGCAGTGGCTCAATGCCAAAATCATGGCGGTTGACCATTTCCTTGAGGCGCTCTGTAGATTGCACCACCTGATGCACCTGGTTATATAGCTTCCGGTTATGCACCCGCAACTGTTGATTTTCCTGCTGGAGGGCTGTCATCTCCGCTTGGGTGGCCCGGAGTTTTTCGGCTAGTTGTTGATAAACAGAAATGGGGACTGAAGCACCACTCTGGGGTAGGGGCGTAACGTTATCGAAGCTCGGAGAACTAGAAGGATTGGCAATCATGGTCAGCTCACACCAAAAAGAGCAAATATCCTTACATTATGATCGAATTCCAGGATTGTCATCTGTCGTGGGGAGCCAATCTACCTCAGGGGCCGTAGGTTTCCGACAGGGGACGGGCGTAGGGTTGTAAGGTGCCTTGGTTTACCGTCAAAATTTGCGAATGCTTTAGCCAGTCTGCCCCAAAGGAATTGAGGTGAGTGGTTGTAATCAGGGTTTGGAAACGGGTTTGAATCGTATCTAGCAGTTGATTTTGGCGGGAGGGATCAAGCTCAGCCAGGACATCATCTAAAAGCAACAGGGGCGGTTCACCAATGATTGTTTCAATGAGTTGCAGCTCGGCGAGTTTGAGCGCTAAAACCAAGGTGCGTTGCTGCCCCTGGGAGCCATAGAAGCGGGCGGGGGTGCCATTAATGGAAAATTCGATTTCGTCCCGGTGGGGGCCAACCATGCTGCTGCCCTGGAGTTGTTCTGCTTGACGGCGTTGTTCTATTTTGTCGAGGCAGGCCTGTTGCACATGGTGGGGGTCATCCTGTTGCCAGGGAATATTGGGGCAGTAGGTGATTTCTAAGGTTTCGGTTTGGCTACTGATATCACGGTGCCAAGCTTGGGCCAGGGGCATCAGCCTGAGCAACCCCCGCGATCGCCTTCTGGTGACCCGCGAACCTGTGGCTGCTAACTGGAGATCCCAGAGGGCCAACTGTTGGGTCAAATCAGTGGGGATCGCCGCTTGGTTCCGGTGGAGTTTTTTGGCCGTCCTTAAGAGGGCATTGCGTTGCTTCAGCACCTGTTGATACTCCTGCAAAATCCGGGCATAGACAGGTTCTAACTGGATCAAAAGATTATCAATCCATTGGCGACGACAGTCAGGCCCACCCCGCACAAGGTCTAAGTCAAGGCAGGAAAATTCCACCGCATTCAGGGTACCGAGGCCATCGAGTTGGCGACGGAGGGTTTCGCCATTGAGCTTGAGGGTGCGTCCCCCCTGGTTGCGGAGCAACAGATTAAAGTCAACGGTGCCATAGCCACGCTGAATTTGGGCTTGGATGCGGGCGATCGCCTCTCCCTGTTTCACCAAATCGGCGTCCCGGCTGGCGCGGTGGGTTTTGAGGCTGGCGAGCAGTTCGACGGCTTCGAGGAGGTTGGACTTTCCCTGGGCGTTGTTGCCGATCAAGATGGTTTTTTGGGCCGAAAAATCAACGTGCTGATGGTGGTAGTTGCGAAAATTACGGAGGTGCAAGGTTTGCAAATACATTCTTTTTCTGTCGCCCAAGTCCCGAAACAGAACCCTGATTTTAGCGTGTTATGCCCAGGTTAAGGCAGTGGCGATCGCCTGGGGAATCGCAAACCAAAAATTGAGCCTGATCAATCACAGAAACGGTAATTAATGTGACCACCGGCTTCGGCCATGACAGATGTCCAGGCGTAATCCTGCTGAAAGGGAATATAAAGCCAAGTTCGTCCGGTGGTGTCTTCACTGAGGTAGGCGGGCGATCCTGTCACCACAATCTGACTGCCGTTGCTGAGAAAGCCCACCACTGGCGCTGAGACAGTGGGTTCCTGCCTAACATTAAGACCCGTCCCCAAATCACTCTGGACGATCAAACAACCGCGAGAGGGTTGATCATTTAAGGTGGCTGTACTGGTGTGCTGGGCAACGATTTGATCATTGACGAGGCAGCGATATTGCACCTGACCTGTGCCAATGGCTTTCACTAAACTATTTAAGCGATATTCAAAAACGGGTTCTTGCTCTGCTGCTGTGGCGGCTTGGGTGCAGGTATATTCGTAGTCCATGTAGCCCCCCAGCTCCAGATTAGAAAACCCCGCACTAAACGACCAGTTGTCGTCTTCTGTTTCGTTGGGTCGCCAGGGTTCCCAGCCGGGTTCCGGATTGGCGATCGCCCCTGGGGTAGCACCCAGCCAACACCCGATCGCCAAACAAAATAGGTAAGGTTTGACTCGCACCATGTTTTTTCCTTCCCTTGCAGATGACTTTGTTTCCACATTAGAAGGAAATCTCAGATCTGAAGCCCAGAACCACAGATAATGTCCGGAGCTTAGGACAAAGTCAGGGCGGTGGCGATCGCCCAACCATCCACGAGGCACAGCAGCACAGTAAACCCCAGCAAAATCATGTACATCCACGGTTGAGACAGGGGCCGCACATCGCTGGTATCAATATTGGTTTGTGCTTCAATCAAGCCCACCATCTTCGCAAAACCCGCCACCCGCATCGGTAACAAATAAGCGCGATCGCGTTCTGGGGTGACGAAATAATAAACCAAGCCCCCTTGACCGGTGGTGCGCATTTTCAGTTGGTCGATTTTTTCCCAGGGCAATGACCAGCCCTTACGGGTCAGCCAGCGGAACCAAGTCGGATAGGTGACGGTAATTCCGGTTTCATCCAGACAGACTTTTTCACTGAGGGCACCATAAAGAAAAATCGCCCCCAACCCCAAACCAACCCAGAGGAGCACTGGAGAAACAGGAGCTTGGGTGACGTCCGCTAAAAACGGAATCGGGACTGTGAGTGAAACATAGAGACTCAATAGGGTAATGCGGATGAGGGGGGAAAGATTAAAGGTGGTCGCCATCGTCATTGCATCAAAATTGCTTGATTTCCTAAAACGTTTGGTTGAGCCAATCGCGAATTAAAGGATTGACCAGTTCCGGTGTGTCGTCGTGGGGACAGTGGCCGGACTCCAGGTAATGTTCCGTGAGGTTAGGACAGTGTTGTTTAAACTTTGCACCCCGTTCCCGCGCCCGAATCCAGGGATCTTTTTCGCCCCAAATCATCAATAACGGTCGATCTAGTGCTTCCAGGAGATGATCGACTTTGGCTCCTTCTGGGGTGTTAAAAACCGCCGCAAAAACTTTGGCTGCCCCTGGATCATTGGAAGGGCGCTGAATTTCGTCGATCAAACGTTCGGTCACCGCCCCTTGGTTGACGTAAACCTTTTGCAGGGTTTTACGGATGGTGGCGCGCCGTTTGGTGTATTGGAAAATAAGCTGGGTCGAAAGGGGACTAAACAGAACTTTGCGGAGGGCTTTTTTCCAGGGTGAAGGTTGGGCCTTAACTTGGTCGCTAAAAGGGCCAGCACTGTTAAGAAGAATTAAACCCTTGGCCACCTCTGGACATTGGGCTGCTGCACAGAGGGATGCATAACCCCCCAGGGAATTCCCGGCTAACACCACGGGTTCACCAATGACTTCGTTAATAAAATCGCGCAGTTGATCCCGCCACAGAGCGCCGCTGTAAACAACGGGAGCCTTTGGCGATCGCCCGAAGCCGAGTAAGTCAATCGCCCACACCGAAAAATCCCCTTGCAGTACCGTAATGTTTTTGCGCCAGTGATCTGTGGAAGCCCCAAAGCCATGGACTAGGAGCAAAGGCGGTTTTCCTTGGCTGGTGCCGGCCTGGACATAGTGGATGTCGTAACCCCGCCATCGCCAAAACTGACTGGGGGGATTTTCAGCGAGAACATGGGGGGAAACGGTCGCACTCATCGGAGATTTTTTTGTAAATAAATGTTAACTACTGCCATTGTATCGTTTTCTTCCGGGGGGTTCTGGGGCGATCGCCAGGTGAGGTTCCCGTGAAATTTGTGCTATAACCTAAGCGACGGTTTTTGATTGTGACATTGTTTACTGCGGCAAAAACTCAACAGTTGCCGAGACAGTAAAAGTTCATCTTTTCCCTTGAATCCAATATTGCCTAGGAGGTTTCTTCATCATGTCTACCGGTGTGATCGAACAACGTTCCACTTCGACCATCCGTAAACCAGCCCCCCGCTACCGGGTACTGCTCCATAACGACGACTTTAACTCCATGGAACATGTGGTACAGACCTTGATGCAAACGGTGGCCGGTCTGACCCAACCCCAGGCGGTCAGTATCATGATGGAAGCCCACACCAATGGCATTGCCCTGGTGATCACCTGTGTGCAGGAACACGCGGAATTTTATTGTGAAACCTTGAAAATGCACGGCCTCACCAGCACCATCGAGCCGGACGAGTAGAAATATTTTGCCTTTTTAATCAAGGCGATCGCCAGATTGCGGCCCAGAAACAGATTAAATAGAAGGTGGCAAACCTCAACGACTTTTTCCCTTGAAACGATTTTGGCATCTCTGTAAAACTACCCCAGCACCCCTGCGGCTGGGACTTTTTTTCTTGAGTTTGGGGATCATCTGGCTTCCCCTGGCGGCGCCGTTATATCTAATTTTTCGCGCCGACGAGAATCTAACCACCATCCTGACCATGGGACTGCTGTTCCTTGAGTTTCTGGTCTATCTGCCCTTTTGGGTGAAACAAGTCCACGGGGAAACGCAACCCTTCCGGCGCTATGGTTTGGTGTGGCAGCGGGCGAATGGCGTGGATTTAGTTACAGGTTTGGCCTATGGGCTGGGGTTTACCTGGGCACTGCTGATTTTTGAAGATTTGTTGGGTTTTATCGAGATTATTCCGCCTACAACGGCCTTGATTCGCATTGTGATCGAAGGAGCCTTGAGCGGTCTGGGGGTGGCCCTCGCAGAAGAATTGGTCTTTCGGGGCTGGGTTTATGACGAGCTAGAGCGGGACTATGGCTCAAAAATAGTGCTTTGGGGCAGTGCGATCGCCTTTGCGGTTTTACATTTCCTGAAACCCCTCCCGGAGATGATCCGAACGCTCCCGGTATTTCCCGGTTTGGTGCTGTTGGGATTGACTTTAGTTTGGGCGAAGCGATCGCGCTTTGGTCGCCTCGGCAAACCCATCGGTCTCCATGGGGGCTTAGTTTGGGGCTATTACATTTTCAATGTGGGTGGTTTGATTCAATTCAAAGAAGGTATTTCCCCTTGGCTAACGGGTGTTGATGGCAATCCCCTCGGCGGTCTCTGGGGCATTCTCTTCCTGGCCGTTCTCGCCTGGATCATGGCCCGTGCCGCCCAAAAATCCCAAAAACCTTCTCCCCTAGAGGGGAGCTAGAGGGGTTTTAAACTGGAGAGAACTTAGAAAAATGTCTCTACTGCGCTTTGTGGCCTTTCCCGAAGAATTTCGGCGGTTCCGCTAGGGTAAAGACTTCGGTGTGGGTGGCGATCGCCTCGCGGACATGGCGGAAAGTTTGCAACATTCCCAACAGCGTTAAGCCATCGATAATCTTGAAGCCACCGGTGGTTTGCTCAGCCAAAAGTTGATCCACGGCTTCCGGGTCGGGGCGCAGATTCAAATCCCCATCGGTGCAGATGGCAAAACCCCAGGGGGAGCCGTAGCTCGAAATGGGCGTCGAGTAGGAGGAAACATTGGTGTAAACGGCCTTCAGGGTATTCACTAGCCGCGCATGGAGCCGCAGATTCGCCGGAGCCGTAGGGCCAGCCTGCACTGCCACAACCCCACCGGGTGCGAGCACATCCTTCAGTTGCGTGAAATATTCCTTGGTAAAGAGCTTAAAGGAAGGGCCTTCCTCGATGGGATCAGACAGGTCAGAAATGATCACATCCCACTTCTCGGTGGTGGTTTCTAAAATCTTAAAGGCATCTTCAATGCGCAAATCGAGGCGTGGGTCATCAAAGACCCCCTGGTGCATCTCCGGCAAATATTCCTTACAGGCTTCCACTACTTCGCCATCGATATCGACCATCATCACCTTTTCGACGGACTGCCAGCGCAGCACTTCGCGCACCGTTGCCCCTTCCCCAGCACCGAGAATTAACACTTTTTTCGGCGCACCGTGGGCAATCATCGCCGGATGAACAAGGGGTTCATGGTAGAGAAATTCATCGCCGGTACAGGACTGCCATTTTCCATCCAGCACCAGGGCTTTACCATAGGCACCGCTTTCAACGATCGCCATCTCCTGAAATTGGGTTTGTTTATAGGCCAAAATCTTGGTGATCCCGTGACTATAAATATCCCAGGGCGTAATGTACTCGTTAATCCAATAGTCGGCTTTGACTTCGCTACCTGCCATAATTTTTCCCTTCTGACAATTGACCGGATACCAGTATCGCAGACTTTTTCATTTTTTTAGCGATCGCCCCCCAAAACCTTGTCCGGTAAGCTTTTTAAAACTTTATGCTTCCTAAAACTCCGGGGATTGAACCCGCGTCAGCGACTCCCTCAGCCAAAAGGCGATCGCCAAAAAGACAATCAATGCATTGATCCGTAAACTTGCCGTGAATAATCATTGGGAATTAACTTCATTTCCGCTGTCTCGAACCCACAGCTTTCCATAAAACTGAAAGTACAATATTTTTAGAAAAAGTACATTACTTTTTAGTCAAAATGGAACTATTTTTTTGGGCATAAAAACTATTTTACGATTGCTAAAATAATGCTATTGTGAACTGGTTTTTCACGATTTAAGTCAGTCCTTCAAAAAAAAGATTACTTCTTGAACCATCAACGATCTAAATGCCTCCCATGCTGCCCTGAATGTCGCCCAAGATTTTTAGCAGTCAAATCAAATTAAACTGGTCACTGCCTTGATATTTGGCTGAAAATCTCCCCCTGAATTTACCTCGACTTTTGCAAAGATTAACCTTCATTTAACCTCCTTAAAAACTTTGCTTAAGGCTGATGGACTTTTTGGAGAGAGGAGAGAAAAAACAAACATAAATTCTGCATTGATTTTCTGTAGTTATGGTATAAACATCTTGAAAAGTTTTGTGAATCTCAATTCATTTTTTCGAAGATTTACAAATTCATCAGAGCTTCAGAGAGTTTAAGCATAGAAAAATCGCTCTAATCTTAATCTCTGACTAGCAGTCAATGCCTGAAAGCCTCGATCTCGCTAAAAAGTTTTAATCCATCGCTCACTTACGCTTAATTGCACAGTACACAATAGAGGAAACTATGAAACAGAGCGCTACTCGCCTCCGTACCTTATCTTTGGGTCTTGCTGGCCTCACCCTTACCGCTGCACTTGCAGCTTGTAATACTACCCAAACACCGACTGAAGGCACTGGCACAACTGATGCTCCTGCAGATAGTGCGTCTGGTTTGTCTGGCGATGTCCTCATTGATGGTTCTAGTACCGTTTTCCCGATTACCGAAGCCATGGCCGAGGAATTCCAAATCGCAAACCCCGATACCCGTGTAACCGTTGGGGTTTCCGGGACTGGTGGTGGCTTTTCTAAATTCTGCGCTGGCGAAACTGATATTTCTAACGCTTCCCGCCCGATTTCCACCGAAGAAATTGAAGCTTGTGAACAGGCTGGCATCGAATATATCGAAATTCCCGTCGCCTATGATGCGATTTCCGTTGTTATTAACCCCGAAAACGACTGGGCCACTTGTTTAACCACCGAAGAATTGGCTAGCATTTGGTCTCCTGATTCTCAAATTAACAACTGGAGTCAAGTACGGGAAGGCTTCCCGGATGCTCCCCTCACTCTCTATGGGCCAGGGACTGACTCTGGGACTTTCGACTACTTCACCGACGCCATCAATGGTGAAGAAGGAGCTAGCCGGGGTGATTACACTGCCAGTGAAGATGACAACGTTGTTGTCCAAGGGGTTGTGAATGATCCCAACGCCATGGGCTATTTCGGTTTGGCCTACTACGAAGAAAATGCTGACAACTTGAATGCGGCGGCCATTGATGACGGCGATCCCAGCAATGGTGATGGCTGTGTGGCTCCTAGCACTGCGACGGTAGACGACTCTACCTATCAGCCTTTGGCTCGCCCGATTTTCATCTACGTCAGTGCAGCGTCTTTGGATGAGAAGCCCCAGGTTCAAGCTTTCATGGACTTCTACTCGGCTGAAGAAAATTCTTCCCTCGTTTCTGAAGTTGGCTATGTTGCCCTCAATTCTGAACTCTACGCCAAGGCCCAGGAACGCCTTGCTGCTCGCACCACTGGTTCGATCTTTAATGGTGGTTCCACCGTCGGTGTTCGATTGGGTGAAGTTCTCTAGGTTTTATTTTTAGGTTTCGCTGGGGAGTGGGGCAGATTCATTCAGAAAAGGCCCGACTCCCTTTATGCTTTGAATGAATGCCGCTGTTTTTGTAGTGGCATCGCTGATAAATCAAAATCATAAGTATTTAAAGATTATGACAACTAGTCCTTTCCCCCCCCTTGCTGATGCGGGACTCTGGCGGACAACACGGACATTTAGTAAATGGAGCCAACGTTTAATCGTGGGGCTTTTTGGTTTATTTGCCCTGGTGTCAGTGTTAACCACGTTTGGGATTGTCATCACATTGGTCGTCGATGCGGCGGGCTTCTTTAATGAGGTTTCCCTGTTTACTTTCCTAACGGATACCCGCTGGACGCCGCTATTTGTCGATCCACAATTTGGTATTTTTGTGCTGGTTTCTGGCACCCTGATGACGACGGCGATCGCCATTTCCGTGGCCTTGCCGTTGGGTCTGTTGGCCGCTATTTGCTTAAGTGAATATGCTTCCCCTGGGATCCGAAAATGGCTCAAGCCCGCCCTCGAAATTCTGGCAGGGGTGCCCTCCGTTGTCTATGGTTATTTTGCCCTGTTATTGGTGACTCCAGCGCTACGGGCGATTATTCCAGGGCTTTCTCCCTTTAATGCCTTGAGTGCCGGTTTAGTGTTAGGGATTTCAATTTTGCCCTTGGTTGCCTCCCTCAGTGAAGATGCAATCTATGCCGTGCCCGATAGCCTACGTCAAGGTTCCTACGGACTGGGGGCCACCAAACGAGAAACCATCGTGAATGTCGTCTTACCCGCCGCCTTATCCGGGATTGTTTCTTCCTTTATTTTGGCCATTTCTAGGGCCGTCGGAGAAACAATGATTGTGACCATTGCCGCTGGTTTAAACCCGACCCTCACCCTCAATCCCACGGTGCCCATCGCCACCATGACTGCTTTTATTGTTCAAGTTAGTCTTGGGGATGCCCCGGCTGGCAGTTTGGCTTTTAAGACCATTTATGCCGTTGGTTTATCTTTATTCTTGATCACCCTGACCCTAAACATCCTCAGTTACTGGGTTGTGCGTCGCTATAGACAGAAATACGAATGAATAGTAACCCTCCCAATTCTCAAAATACGAACACCCTGTTCGATACTCGTCTTAAAACCCGTTACCGCTGGGATACCGCATTTCAAACTCTCAGTTGGATCGCTGTAATTTTAAGCATTGTGGTGCTGGCCGTTCTCTTGATCGACGTTTTTTTCGATGGTCTGCCGCGCCTCGATTGGAAATTGTTAACTTCCTTTCCCTCTAGACGCCCCGAAGATGCCGGCCTCAAATCAGCCCTTGTCGGGACAATTTGGTTGATGATCCTAACTGCCATAATCACCTTTCCCATCGGTGTGGGTGCGGGGATCTTCCTAGAGGAATTTTCCGCTGAAAATACTTTCACGAAAATCATTGAAGTCAACATCAACAATCTCGCTGCCGTTCCTTCAATTATTTATGGTCTTTTGGGGCTACAGGTTTTTGTCCGGCTCCTTTCTCCAATGACAGGGGGACGCAGTGTTTTAGCTGGTGCTTTAACCCTCAGCCTATTGATCTTGCCCATTGTGATTGTCGCAACCCGCGAAGCTCTCAAGGCTGTACCCGATAGCCTCAGGCAAGCTGGTCTAGCCCTCGGAGCGACCAAATGGCAAGTGGTGCGCGAACAAATTTTTCCCCTCGCCCTACCGGGGATTTTAACAGGAACCATCTTGGCCCTCTCCCGTGCAATCGGTGAAACAGCCCCGCTGATCACCCTAGGGGCCTTGACCTTTATCGCTTTCTTGCCCTCTTTATCCTTAGAAGGCCTCCAGACGCCATTTACGGCGCTGCCGATTCAAATTTTCAACTGGGTTTCCCGCCCCCAAGAAGAGTTTCACACGGTGGCAGCAGCGGGGATTATTGTTTTGATGGTGGTGTTATTGGCGATGAATGGCACAGCTATTTTTCTCCGGAATAAATTCCAGAAATAAAGCTCTAAAACAAAATTGAGATTGATAAATTAGATCCTCCAGGGTATGGAGGATTTCTTTTTGCGTTATTCGACGAAAGCTCTCGCGAAAGCTTTTATTTTTCTTCGGGTAAGAGCCATGTCCGCAATCCCAAAATGAGCAAAAAGGCCATGACATCAGCGG
This sequence comes from Picosynechococcus sp. NKBG042902, assembly GCF_963864045.1. Lineage (NCBI taxonomy): Bacteria > Bacillati > Cyanobacteriota > Cyanophyceae > Chroococcales > Geminocystaceae > Picosynechococcus > Picosynechococcus sp. NKBG042902. Next base: position 80,035 of record NZ_CAWLTV010000065.1, read on the forward strand.
TAATGAGAAAAGCAATCCAGTTTTGATCCATGGTGACTGAGCTCCGGTGTTCTAGATATTGTTTTTAGGCTATGCAATCTAGGTAAACTATACTCTTGTATCTATGGATTGGGGCAAAGGAAAACCTCAAAAATTTTGAGGGCTGTGATTAGATTTTGTTATTTATTGGGGGGTGGGGTTAGCCAACTGAATGAACATCGCCCCCTGGATTTGGCGATCGCCGGTTTGAAGTTGGAGAAAGCGGGCCGTTAAACCCCGGTCTTGGAAGATTCGTAAATTGAAGCGACGACTAAACCCTTGGGCAAAGCCATTCAGGAGGGGCGGAGGGAGGGGTTGATCATTAACTGCCCCTTCAAAGTCTGTGAGTTGGAATTGGCTACCAGATGCGAGGCCGAGGGTAAAACTGAGTTGCAGCGTCGCCCGCTCTGCGTCGCCTGTTTCGGGATTGATCTGGAACATTTCTCCGGTGAACCGGAGACGGTTTTCGCCGAGGAAATCGACGGTGGCATTTTCTAATTGGAAACGGGGTGGATTGGTGCTGCCGGGACGGGTGAGCAGACGATTAATGAGAGGTTGTATCAAGGCCGTAACTTGTGGAGACGTTAAGGCTTGATTGAGATCAGTTTCGGTGAGAACAAAGCGCACGCCTGCCTGGAGGGGCTGATCCAAAACACCGGGGCCAGGTTTGCCACTGCGAACTTTAGCCAGGTCAAAACTGAGGGGATCGGTTTCAAGTTCTAGCACCTCAAAACGTAGGCCAGGAAAAAGTTCAACGCCACGACTAGCAATCTGAACGCGGTCAATTTTGCCCTTGAGAAGTTGGTGGCTAGGGACGTTATCGACGCGCACTTCAAAGGTTTCTGCGGCTTGGAGGCGATCGCCAATGCGTTTACCGCCGACCTCCTCTAGGATCAAGCCCACTGGGGCAAGGGCCGTCAGAAAACCGGACATCAAGATTGCGAGAAATTCCATGGTGCGCCCCAGGCTGATGGTTCGTCCTTAACTTTAGCTGAAAATTTCTAAGAGACAAGCAATTTTAAATCCGCATTAACCGCAGACACAGTCGCTTGCCGCTGGTCATTGGTAGTATGGCTCAATTCAATTTGGTAATAAGATTCCGGGAGATAGGGTAAGCGTTCTGACCATTCAATGACGGTTAGGCCAGGGTCACATTCTTCGCCTTCCCAGTAGGTTTCGGGGTAGAGGCCATCCACTTGTGCAGGGTCAAGGCGGTACAAATCCAGGTGATAGAGGGGAATGCGTCCGGTGTGGTATTCGTTCACCAGGGTAAAAGTGGGACTGGCGATCGCCTCGGTGATGCCCAAGCCGAGACCAATACCCTGGGTGAGGGTTGTTTTCCCGGCCCCTAGATCCCCCTTGAGCAAGATCACTGAGTTTTCTGGCAACGTTTGCCCCAGTTTTACCCCGAGAGCCTGGGTAGCGGCCGCATTTTCTAACAGAATAATTTCTGCCATTGATCGCTTTAATTTACCAATTGTCTTGATAGTCTTCGAGGAGCTTGAGCAAATCCCCTTGGCCGGCGGTGGGGATCAGTTGGGCCAGGGTGACAAAAGCTTGTTTGCCACCTAGGGGAACTTGAATCGAGCGTAAAACATCCATCACTTTTGCTTCGTCCACTGCACGATCTTCAATGGCAGGGAAAATTTTCTCAGCGACAGTGGTATGTAAATGGGCATCAGTCAAATATAAATGCCACCCAGACACATCGATATAAATATTTTCACCAATCTCTGCGGCGAGTTTTTCGATTTGAATTGTGCTAGCCATTGGAAGCCTCCGAATAATCGGCGATCGCCGTAATGTAAAGCAGGTGTAATCCCAAAATGCCCAGCCAAATCAGACTAAACGGTTTTACCCAGGGGCGCTCTACCGTCGTTTGAATCATGGCAGTAAACCAAATGGGCGAATTAATCGCGAGGTAGACCATCACATGGACAATAAAATTCATCCGGTCTTCGGCGCGACGGAATTCAGGATCAGTTTTACGGTCAGGTTTGCGCGGCCAACTGCGAGGCATAGGTTTTACCCATCACATTTACGGAACACAGGTGATCCTATCACAAGGATTTTCTTCAGGCTTGTCGGGTATAATCGCCGGATTTGCCCCCGGTTTTTTTCAGCAGTTGAATCTCAGAAATCACCATCCCTTTATCCATTGCCTTCGCCATGTCATAAAGGGTTAAGGCCGCTACGGAAACCGCCGTCAACGCCTCCATTTCGACACCCGTTTCGGATTTGGTCGTCACACTGGCCTTGATGCGATAACCGGGTAAATTTGCGTCAGCAATAAAATTTACCGTCACCTTTTTAATCGGTAGCGGGTGACACATGGGGATTAAGTTCGAGGTTTGTTTCGCTGCCATGATCCCAGCAATGCGAGCTGTGCCTAAAACATCACCCTTGGGGGCATTTCCCGCTTGGATCGCCGTAAAGCAAGCGTGGGTCATGGTGATTATCCCCGTGGCGATCGCCTCCCGTTTCGTCACGTTCTTTTCCGAAACATCCACCATCTGCGCTTCACCGTGGGCGTTGAGATGGCTCAGGGGAGGGAGGGAAATCTTTTTTTCAGAAAACTCTTGCATTTACCCAAAACGTCTGTTAGATTAGATGACTGTTGGTCAAACAACACAACTCTTCTCCATGGGTCTGTAGCTCAGCGGATTAGAGCAGCTGACTACGGATCAGCAGGTCGGGAGTTCGAATCTCTCCAGGCTCGTAAGAAGAGAAAACAGCCCTCCTAGGTTAGCCCAGGGGGGTTTGTTGTGGCAAGAATCTGAAGAGTCGTGATGTTTTGTTGACAAGCCCAGAGGGAAACGCAGAATATGACAAGAGACCAGTCAAACTGCACTCTTTCAAACAAACTCATTTCCCTCCGTCATGACCAAATTTTTAAACTATTGCCTATCTGTGGCTTTGGCGATCGCCGTTTGTTTTGGCGTGACCCAACCAGCCTCGGCTTTACCACAACCGAGTTTCACCCTCGCCTCCCTCGCCCAAGGGGATGCGATCACTGATCCCGAAGCCATCCTCCGCTACGCCCTGCCCATTGAAAATCAGCCCATTCGCCGCCTCCAGGACAGCATGGAATTTATGTCCAAGGATCTACGGGCGAAACGCTGGGGGCCGATTGCAGCCAATGCCAAGAAAGCCAGTCGCGTCCTCTCCATTAGCCAAGATGGCATCCTCGAAGATGTCGTACCGAGCTTTAAGGAACAGGCCCAAACGCTCCTGAGCGAAATGGAACAGGATGTCGCCACCATGAGAGAGGCGATCGCCGCCAAAGACCGTGAAGTGATCTGGACAAAACGTCGGGAAATCCTCAACAAAGTCGGTACGATCGAAGAAAATATGATCGCCGAATATCCGACCACGATCCCCGAAGACTATGCCAATCTACCGCGCTTGTTAGGTCGGGCCACCGTCGAACTCGAAACCACCCAAGGGGACATTACCGTTGTCGTTGACGGTTACAACGCCCCGATCAATGCCGGAAACTTTGTTGATTTGGTGCAGCGGGGCTTCTATGATGGCCTACCGTTTAACCGGGCTGAAGATCTCTACATTCTGCAAACGGGTGATCCCGAAGGTGATGCCGATGGTTTCATTGACCCGAAAACCAATGAGTACCGCGCCATCCCCATGGAAATTATGCTCACTGGTGACCACGAAGCGACCTATGGGGCAACCCTAGAAGACCTCGGCATTTACCTAGCAGAGATCAATCTTCCTTTTAATGCCTATGGTGCCTTGGCTCTGGCCCGTCCCGCCGATGATGCCAATGGTGGTTCTTCCCAGATTTTCTTCTTCAAATTTGACAATGAATTAGCGCCGCCCGGATTTAACTTAATGGATGGTCGTTACTCTGTGTTTGGCTATACCGTCGCTGGCCAGGATGTTCTCGAAAGCCTCAGCAAAGCTGACAAGATTATTGCGGCTAAAGTTGTTAATGGCTCTGAAAATTTAGTTGTCCCCAACTAGACCGATCACCCTTTAATTTTTCGATTTAAAAAACACCCTAAACCACTGTTGGTAAAGGGTGTTTATCCTTTTGCAGGTTAGTTTTTAAAAGTTATGCCATCGTGTCAGCACTATATTGATTAGGGCCTGGTTGACTGTCAGAAGCAAAGAAGACAATTAAGACAATTACACCAATAATCGGTACAAATCCAATTAAGAGCCACCAACCACTGCGGCCAGTATCATGCAAACGCCTGATGCTAAGGGCTATTCCAGGTAAAATAAAGGCTAAGGAATAGATAATACTAACCAAAGAGGCGATCGCCCCAAGAAATGTTTCCTGGAAAACACCCAAGACAAGGGAAATCAAAAGGTTGATGATAAAAACATACCAGAATTCTTTGCGGCGGGCTCTACCACTAAAGTTTGTATAATTTTGCCAAGCCTTAATGTAATAATCGATAAATTCTTCAAATATACTTTTATCCATTGTTTTATTATTGTATTAACAATTGATTGGGCTTTTATTCTACATAAAAGATTCATAAAGAATTCAAGTCAATGCTAAAAGTCAACATTTTGTAATTATTAAATTGACACAAAAACAACAAGGTGACAGAAGCGTGAATTAAATGCTTTTCTATGCAATATACCTTTGAAATACAAGATGTTCTGGGCTAATGATCGCCTTCAAAAATTTAAAGACTCTTGATATTTCTGATGACAGAGGTCAATGCCTGTTAGCATCTGTAGAGATTATCTAGACATGCCTTTGGTCATGATTGTTTTAGCAGAACTTGCAGAAGCGGCGATTTCAACAAACTTGCAACAGTTTGTGTTGGTTTTATCGATCTCCCTAACCGTTGCAACCTTTTCACGGATTTTTAGTTGGTTGCGTCAGATCCCCTATACCCTCTTGTTGGTGATTGTGGGGCTGGGTTTGGCTTTTATTAATGTGCGTTTAGTGAATCTTTCGCCGGAGCTAATCCTTGAAATTTTCCTCCCACCGCTCTTGTTTGAAGCTGCTTGGAATATTCGTTGGCGCGAACTCCAGAAACAATGGTTGCCGATTGCGTTGTTTGCCTTGGCTGGGGTGGCGATCGCCATCTTTGGGATTGGTTTTGCCCTCAGTCAGTGGACGAGCTTGGCCCTGAGTTCTGCCTTGTTAGCGGGGGCGGCCCTCTCGGCGACGGATCCGGTGTCGGTGGTGGCCTTATTCCGAGAGTTAGGAGCCAGTAAAAAACTCACGATGGTGATGGAAGGGGAAAGCCTCTTTAACGATGGAGTCGCAGTCGTGGCGTTTCTGTTGCTGGTGGGAATTCCCCTCGGTACCCAGACTTTTTCGATGTCGGCGACGGTGGCAACTTTCCTGGTGTTTGTGGGCATTGGTGTCGGCTTCGGTTGTTTGATTGGTTTTGGCATTTCTTTTCTGACCCAACGATTCGATATTCCCCTCGTGGAGCAATCTTTAACCCTGGTATCAGCCTATGGTACTTACCTATTGACGGAGGAGTTGGGCGGTTCTGGGGTGATTGCGGTGGTGACTGTGGGGATGATTTTGGGGAATTTTGGCTCGAATATTGGCATGAATCCCCGTACTCGCCTAGTCGTTTCGGAATTCTGGGAATTCCTCGCGTTTTTTGTGAATTCGATTGTATTTCTGCTGATTGGTGATCAGGTCAATTTTGGCACCCTGGGGGAAAGCTTAGATGCAATTTTTGTGGCGATCGCCGCTGTGTTGGTGACGCGGGCCATTTCCGTCTATGGCTTGGGTTGGCTCTCCAATCAATTTAGCAATAACCCCCTGAGCTTCTCCGAACAAACGGTACTGTGGTGGGGCGGTCTGCGGGGATCAGTTTCCATTGCCGTGGCCTTAAGCGTGCCTGTAGTGCTCGGCGATCGCCAAGAAATTATCAACATCATTTTCGGGGTGGTGCTATTCACCCTCCTGGTACAGGGCCTGACAACCCAGTGGGTTTTAGAAAAACTCGATTTGATTGGTGATCAACCGATTCGTCAGAAATATTCCGAGTATCTTGCCCGTCGTGTCGCCCTCAAACGAGTGTTAAATTACCTCGACCAGTTAAACCTCGCTGCCGATGTGGACGAAGAATTCTACCGCTATGAACGGGATCTCGTCGAAGGGGAGCTAGAAACCATCGAAGAAAAAATTGAAAAACTCAAAGGCAGCCATCCCCAACTGCAAGAACTGGATATGAAGCAGTTGCGCGATACTCTCCTGGATATCGAAGCGGACACCTATGCCGAATTTATCCGGGTGGGCCGTTTAAATAAAGATCTTTCGCCCCTCCTCCAGGAGACCTTGATCAAAGCCACCGAAAAAACAATCCAAAGCTAGCCCCCCTTCGCAAAACAGATCATCACAATAAACGACAGGGCCAACCCAGGGCTAAGGAGGGTTGCCAGGGTTAAAAGTTCTTCGCCGGACATAAAAATACCTGTAATTGTGGGGATTCCTTTTCACGTTAAAGGGTTTTTCTGGCGATCGCCCACGGGTTCACAGAAATTTAATTGTCTTTGAATCAAGCTGTCGCAGTCCCCAAAAAGCCTGTGTTACACTCTCCAACAGCATTTTTCGGGAGAGAAAAGCCCATGACCGTCGGGATTTGGGTACTGGGGGATCAACTGTGGGCCACCCAAGCCGCCCTCCAACAACGGGAAGACCAACGCTCAACAACGCCGGTTCTGTTGATCGAAGCGGCAGACTATGCCCGCCAACGGCCCTACCACGGTCAAAAGTTGGTGCTGGTCTGGTCGGCCATGCGTCACTTTGCCCAGGAGCTAGAACAGGCCGGGTGGTCTGTGCATTATGCGATCGCCGCTGATTTTCAAAGTGCCCTAACCGACTGGATCACCGCTGAAGGAATCACGGAATTGTGGGTGATGCAGCCTAGCGATCGCCCCTTCGAGACTTTGATCCAGACCTTAGATCTCCCCTGTGCCCTCAAGTTCATTCCTAATAATCACTTCCTGTGGTCGCGGGCAGAATTTCACAACTGGGCCAAGAATCGTAAACGCCTCGTCCTCGAAGACTTTTATCGGGCGGGTCGCAAACGATTTAAGATCCTGCTCGATGAAGCGCAGCAACCCCTTGGGGGTCAGTGGAACTTTGATAAAGACAATCGCAAGCCTCCTAAAAAAGACCTCAATCCTCCCCAACCGCTGACCTTTGCGCCCGATGAACTGACCCAAGCCGTGATCAACCGGATTAAAGCTTTAGGTCTTGTCACCTACGGGCAGCTCGAACCTTTCCGTTGGGCCGTGACCCGCACCCAAGCCCTCCAGGTCTTTGAGCATTTCCTCGCTACGGGCTTAGAAAAATTTGGCACTTTCCAAGACGCGATGGTCACGGGGGAATATACCCTCTGGCATGGTCTGATTTCGCCCTATCTCAATCTGGGTCTGTTGCATCCCTGGGAATTGATCAAAAAAGTAGAGGCAATCCGGGAACAAAAGGCGATCGCCCTCAATAATCTCGAAGGTTTTATCCGGCAAATTTTGGGCTGGCGGGAATATCTCCATGGCCTCTACCATTACGTGGGCGCTGATTATGCCCAGAAAAACCATTTCAACCACCAACAGCCCCTGCCCGATTTTTATTGGGACAGCCGCAAAACCGATCTCAACTGCCTCAAACAGGTCTTACAACAAGTAGAACAAACGGGCTATGCCCACCACATCCAACGCTTGATGATCCTCAGCAATTTTGCCTTAATTTTGGGGGTCAATCCCCAGGCCCTAGAAGCTTGGTTCCACGCCGCATTTATCGATGCCTACGATTGGGTAATGCAAACCAATGTCATTGGCATGGGGCAGTTTGCTGACGGGGGAATCCTTGCCAGTAAGCCCTACGCCGCTTCGGCCAACTACATCAATAAAATGAGTGATTACTGCCGCGACTGTCGCTACCACAAAGGCGATCGCCACGGAGAAAATGCCTGTCCTTTTAATACCCTCTACTGGCACTTCCTCGACCGCCACCAAGGCCAACTCCGCAGCCAAGGTCGGATGAATTTAATCCTCAAAAATTTAGAACGGCTCTCCCCAGATGAATTGCAGGCCATCCGCGCCCAGGGCCAAACTTGGCAAAACCGCCTAAAGCCCGCTCCACAAGGGGAATTACCATAGGCGATCGCCACCGATTGTTCGCCATAACCACTTCATAAAAATCATAAAAATCAGGGAACTTTTTTTGCCCATTGATATCTTTCTTTATATTTTTCTTAGAAAGAAAAGTACATCAATATTGCTTTTTTGAAAAATTAGTAAAAATCGAAAAAAACACGGGAAAATCGATCAAGGCGCGACTACAATACCCCATAATGACAACATCTTTTGTGTGAGGCGATAGAAAGTAGATATGGCAGTTGCACCTCGACCCTGGCAGGTTTCCCCCTCCCGTCCGCAAAAATCCAGACCCCTCAAAGTGGTAGAGTCCAAGGTTCGCAGCTTGCCAGCGCGGCCAGAACAGCCCTCTACAACCCCTTTGGTACACACGCTCCGAATCAGTAAGCAGGTGACCCAATGGGTGGCGATCGCCGCCGTGACAACGGCCATGGGTTTATATGCCGGAAAAGCCTATTACCAAAAGGGCTGGAGTGAAGCGTTTAGTCACCTCCTCCAACTCCAAGACTACGAGGCAGATCTCATCGCCACCAGTGCCAGCCTCGGCGAATTTTTCCAGCACCAAGCAGAGCAACCGACCGCAGGACTTGTGGCGCCAACCCCAGCCCACAGCGTTTATGTCAAAACGCCTGCCCAGGTCTCTCTCCCCGCCGCGCCCCAAGATAATCTCCCCCACGTCCGCGAACAATCTCCCATTGGCTATTAATCATTGGTTTCTTGGTAGAGTGTTGAGCAGATTTGCCCTTAGCAATCAGGGGTCAAACCGATGACCATGCCTTCCCCCCACTCCCACCAACAACGACGGCAACTGTATCGGCGCAAGCAACAAGCCATCCGGTCTCGGCCGCCCGCACCGAAGCTGCTCCAACGGCGTTTATTCCTCGTCTGGGGCATTTTTGTGGTGGGGTTATTGGCTTTGGCTGTCCGGGTGTTCTACTTACAGATCATTGACTACGACAAGCTAGGGGCGATCGCCCAGTCCCAGCATCAGATTACCCTCCGTCCCTATATTCCCCGACGGACTATCGTTGACCGCGAAGGCAATATTCTGGCCCTAGACCGCATTTCCCATACCCTCTACGCCCACCCCGTCGGTTTCCGACTTCCCCAGGAGCTAGTAGACAATCTCCCGGGGGCGATCGCCCCCACAGACCTCCCGAAGGCCGTTGCCCATTATCTCGCTCCTATTTTGGGGGATGTTTCCCCCGCAGACCTAGAGACCACCTTACGCCGCCAAAAAAGCGGGATCTTGTTGCGGGCCAGCCTCGACGCCACCAAGGTCAGCGCCATTCGCCAATTACGCATTGATGGCTTAGAACTGGTGGAACGATATGGTCGGTTCTATCCCCAGGGGGACGCAACCGCAGAAATTACCGGTTACGTCCAAAAAGACGACCACCTGGGCCGGGCTGGCATTGAACTTGCCCAGGAAAGCTTGATCCAACGGGAGCCCATTTCCCTGAGTCTCCGGCGCAATGGCAATGGGGCGATCCTGCCGGGGAACCTCCAGGCAGAGGCGATGAAATATGATGACTGGGAATTGGAACTGTCCCTCGATCTCCCCCTCCAAAAGGCCGCCCGCCAAGCCCTACAAAAACAGATGGCTGCCTACAAAGCGAAACGGGGTGTTGTCATTGTCATGGATGCCCAGTCTGGGGAACTGCTGAGTCTGGTGACAGAACCCAACTACGATCCCAACAATTACGCCCAAGTTCAGCCTGAAAATTATGGTGTTTTTAAAAATTGGGCAGTCACAGATCTCTATGAACCGGGGTCTACCTTTAAACCGATCAATGTCGCCCTCGCCCTCGATGCCGGGGTGATTACCCCCAACACGTCGGTGAATGATCCGGGATCAATTCAGGTTGGCCCCCACCGGATGAAAAACTACAACGGTGCCGGAAACGGTGTGATTGATGTGGCGGGGATTTTGCGGGTTTCTAGTAACGTGGGGATGATTCGGTTGATGCAAAATCTGTCCCGGGATGATTATTATGACCGACTGCAAAGCTTGAGACTCACTGAACCCACAGGCATTGATCTACCGGGGGAAGTAACAGGCACCCTCAAGAGTCGCGAAAAATTTACCGCTAGCCCCGTCGAAGCAGCCGTGAATTCCTTTGGCCAAGGGTTAACTGTGACGCCCATCAAGCTGGTGCAACTCCACGGGGCGATCGCCAACGGTGGCACCCTCGTCGAACCCCATCTGGTGCGGGGACTATTCAATAGCCAAGGGGAACCCCAAACCGTCACTCCCAAAGCAGAAATCCCCAATAGTGCCCAGCAGCTTGCGGCAACCACGACTGAACCGGAAAACCCACAAATTTTTTCCCCGGCAGTGGCGAGAACTGTACTCGACATGATGGAAACCGTTGTGGACGATGGCAGTGGCGAAAAATCAAAAATTGCCGGCTATCGGATTGGTGGGAAAACAGGAACTGCCCAAAAAGCGCGCAACGGCCAATATATTCCGGGAGCCTACATCACAAGCTTCGTCAGTATCTTCCCCATCGATAATCCCCGCTATGTGGTCTTTGCCGCTGCCGATGAACCCACAGAGCCCAATTCCTTTGGGGGGACTGTCGCCGCTCCCGTCGTCCATGATGTGCTCCAGGCCCTAATTGTCCGCGAAAAAATCCCTCCCACTGGCCCTACAGTGGTACCAGAAGATTCCACAGAAGCATCCCCCTAGGGAAAAACCAATTACGATTCCCGACACCGCAATAATTGCAGGAATTTCGGGAGAAATTCTGTGTATCTCACAACCGCTGGTTCCTTGAAGGGATACACTAATAGAGCACACAGGTTAAACTAATGTGCTGGCACGCTTTGACCCAGGCTGCTCACCTTTATCTGCATTTTGTATCGACGCTATGAGTCCCCGCAAACTAACCGACCATGACAAAGAAGAATTACTCGTTGCCTACCGTGAAACGGCAGAAACGACTTCTACTTTGGCGTCCCGCTATGGCGTGAGCAGCTCTACCATTAGTCACTTTCTTAAGAGTCGTCTCAGTGCCAGTGAATATGAGGAATTGATCCAACGCAAACGCCTGGGTCGTGGCAACCGTGGGACAAAATCAACCCCCGAACCGGAGCCATCGACGGCTAAAACCGTGGAAAAACCAAAGCTAGTTAAACGGGTTGAAACAGCTCCAGAATCTACCGATACAGCCGAGGACACGCCACCCAAAACGGAACGGCGGCGCACCAGACGTAAATCCCGTGACCCAGAGCCAGAGGCAATCCCAGAGCTGGACACTGCCGATGCAAGGACGACAGTGGCCCTAGAGGATTCTGAGCCTGAACCGGAAGCTGCAACCTTTGAGGAGATCGAAATTAATCCGGATTTACTCGCCCTAGCCCAGGAAATTCAGTTGGGCGATCGCCAACAGGCCCTCAAGGAATTATTGGGGGAAGACATCGGTGATGACGATGAATTTGATGATGATGACGACGATGAGGAATTTGATGATGATGACGACGACGATGAAGAATTTGATGTGACCCCGGTCGCCCACTCGGAAACGGTGGAAATTTTGCCCCTCGAAGCAGCCCAGTTCCCCCGCAATTGCTATGTGGTGACGGATCGTTTGTCGGAGTTGATCGCCCGGCCAATGCAAGATTTTCAGGATTTAGGGGAAATTCCCGACGAAGAAATCAGCCAAAAAACCCTTCCCATTTTTGATAACCACCGTGTCGCTAAACGGTTTATCCGGGGGCGCACCCAAAAAATCATCAAAATTCCCAATGGCGACCTTTTCCTCAAAACGAGCGGTTGTCTCGCGGCCAAGGGCATTACCCGCCTACTGCTCGATGGCAAGGTTTATCAGCTCCGTTAGGATCAGCGATTACGTCTCAGGGCTGCAAATCCGTGGAAAATAAGCCCCGGATCGTAATGCAAAATAGGTAACTGTTGGGCCAGCCACGCCCCATCTCCCCCGGTGCTGAAGATCTGACCCTGGGGAAATTCGGCTTGCCAAGCGCGGATAAAATCTTTGACCCCAGCAAGGACTGTGTAGGTAATGCCACTGGCGATCGCCCCGGCGGGATCATTGGCCCAACGGGGGGGCAATTGCGTCGGTAAATGGACTTTGGGTAAGGCGGCAGTGTGCTGGGTGAGGCTTTTAAATTGGAGGTTTAAACCCGGTAGAATCGCGCCACCGATCCATTGGCGATCGCCGTTGGCCGCTGAAAAGGTTAAGGCCGTCCCCCCATCAACCACTAAACAGGGAAAGCCATACCGTTGTCCGGCCCCCCAGACCGCCAGGGCGCGATCAATCCCCAATTGGGGATAGAGATTTTCGAGGGGAATATCGGCCAAGGTAATGGGCTTGGCGGTGGGAAAATGAGCCCGTATCCAAGTGCTTTGTTGGGGGACGACCGAGGCCAGATAGCGCAACTGTTTCACACCAGGGGGACAAGTGCCATGGGCCGTGTGGTGTACTGTTTGCAAGGTATCCCCCGTAAATGTCGCCCAATGGAGCCGGGAGTTGCCAATCATTAAGGCCCACCATTGATCCATAACCCTGGCCTAACTCGGAAACTCCGTAGGCTGGACGGTTAACTGCCGCATTTTGCCCCGGCGCTTGAGATCAATGGGTAAATCAGCACCGATGCTACTCCGTTCTACGACATCCTGGACATCAAAGGCGGTCAGGACGGGTTGATCCCCCACCTGCTTGAGGATATCTCCCACCTGGATATTGGCGATCGCCGCCGGAGAATCTGGGGCCACCTCAATCACCAACACGCCTGTCTCTTGGTTTAAATCAAGATCCTGGGCCATGGCAGGCAGGGTTTCCCGCAATCGATTTTTCCCTTCTCCGTCCAATGCCAGCATCCGAATCCCCAGGTAAGGGTGGGTCGCTTTCCCCTCCGTAAAGAGTTGCTGGGCAATGCGTTGGGCGGTTTCGATGGGAATGGCAAATCCCAGACCTTGGCCATCAGCGCGAATCGCTGTATTTAAGCCAATCACTTCCCCCCGCACATTGAGGAGGGGGCCACCGGAATTACCAGGGTTAATGGCGGCATCGGTTTGGATAAAACGTACCCGTTTGTCCGGAATGCCGACCTGGGCACTGGGACGGTCGAGGGCACTGATAATACCGACGGTGACACTGTTGTCAAAACCGAGGGGATTACCAATGGCGATCGCCCATTCCCCTGGGGTCAGACCCGCCGCATTCCCTAGCGTTGCGGTAGGCAACCCCGTGGCGTCGATTTTAATCACGGCAATATCTGTTAGCTCATCAACACCCATCACTTGTCCTTCAAAGACCTGGCCATCCTTGAGAGTCACCTTTACCTTAGAGCTATTTCCCACCACATGGGCATTGGTCACCAGTTGGCCATCACTACTGAGAATAAAACCGGAGCCCGTGCCCTGGGGTTGGCGATCGCCGTCAAAGGTGGGAAATCCTTCTTCTAATTGAAAAAACTTCTTAAATAATGGTGTGGGTGATGCCGAGGCCTCCGTCTGATCTAGGGCATCAATGCGCACGACGGTCGGCCCAACGGTTTTGACCGCTTCAGCAATAAAATTTACCGAGTCTTGGTTGAGATCCAGCGCAGCCAGGGATTGCTCATATTGACGAAACTCACCATAGGCCTGCAAAGATGCATTTAGCTGTCTTTGGAACCAATAGGCATGGCCCAAAAACCCCAGGCTTCCCCCGAGGATAAGGAAAGTCGTGTAGAGGCTCCACTGACGAAAAGATTGATTTAGCATGGGTGTGAGGAGACTGGAGGCGCAAAGATAAACGCAAGCTTGCCTTAAAATTATGGCAAAAATCTTGCTTGATTCCCTACTTTAACCAGCCCAGAAAACCTCTTTTGTTAATTGCGGTCAATTTTTAAAAACTTTTTAAAAAAATCGGCTGCCAACGGCCTGAATACTCCTGCCACCCCAAGGAATATCTGGATCAGAAAAAATCTCCCCAGTCACTTTCGCCAACAAAAAACCAGAGCTTGCTGACTCTGGCACAATATCAACCCCCGACAACTCGCCAAATTGTTACTGGCTGGTATGTTGGTAAACCTGGATTGAAGTACGGCTCGAACTTTGAATGTGGGATTCCTTGGGGTGGCTCGGATCGATCTGAGCGCCAGTTTGGATAATTCGCAGTTGTTGCACCTGCACCTGGGCCGGTTGTCGGCTGAGATCCGCGAGCGTTGGGAGGTGGATATTTTTGGGTAAACAGACACGGATCTGGGGATTGAGTTCTTGGGTATGGAGACGCCATCCCTCTGGACAGGTCATTTCTGTGGGGGTGGCGATCGCCGCTGGGGCACCAGACAACAGCACCATCAACCCCAAAGACAGACCATCCAACAACTGTACGCCAATACCTTGTGTTGATTTCATGGTTTTGCTCCATTGCAAAGGAGAATAAATTGAGAGATTAGGGACTAACGGGACTAACCTCCACGGGGTTGTAGTGGCGGCCCCCCAGAACCTATGCAGTTCATTCTCTGAGGTCGTCAGATCGCTACCGAATTTATCCCTGGGCTGTCGGTGAAAATTTTGTCTTTTGTTGCAATCTAAAAGGCTTCTGGGAAAAGCTCACTATACTAATGGTGCAGATTTTCGGGCGGCGGAAAAATCCAGAAAAGTGCCCCCAATGCTGTTGTGATTGTTTGAAGTCAAATATTACTGAGGGAGAAAGCTGTGATGTTCCAGGTTTTGCGTCGTTATCTGAGTGCCAGTGTGGGCCTTGGTTGTCTCATGGGGCAAATGATCTATGCACCAGCCCAAGCTAATCCAGTGGGAATTCAGTTCCAAGGGGATACCAATGCCGTCTTTGTGGCCCAACAGCTCGGCTTTCCTCCTGTGCCTCCCAATGCGGGGATTATTGGCCCTTTTTCCGATGATCAGGGTTTAATTTATCTGGATGCTCAAGGACGAATCAGTTATTTTTCACCGAGTCAGGTGACGGTTTTTTTCGCCCAGGCCAACGCCAATAATGACCCAAAAATTCTTTATGCCCTGACCCCCACTGCCACCTACAGAATGCAAAATAATCAGGCGATCGCCGTTGACCCAAACACTATCGAAGCGGCGATTACCCCTTGGCCTTATTCGGGGGTGATGGTGAATGTTTTAATCGCCTACCTCCAGCAATACCAAGCCCAGCTAATGGCGAGTGGAGGCGTTACGGTTTCCGCCGAACAGCAATCCTATGTCAGTTCAATGCTCCACAACACCAGCATGAATATTTTGAATAATATTGGCAGTGAAGGTTGCACCGAACACTACGAAGATGTTTACTACCTCGGCTGCTGGTAAGGTGAGTACATCGCGTTCGGCCCCAAGCACAATCATTTGTTTGTCATTGGGTGCGGAGCGGCAAATATCGCTATCGTAAAATCGCAACACATTTTTGGTAATGGGCTCCCAACTCCTCAGCCTCGTCCCAGCAGATGCCTATAAGCTTCTGGTGGTTTTATTTTTGTCGTTTCTCATTGGCCTCGAACGGGAGGAACACAAACTCAATAAGGGCTATGCCTTTGGGGGCGTGCGCACCTATCCGCTCATTGGTCTGATTGGCTATAGTGTCGCTTTTTTGGCCCAAACCCAAATGCTGGCAGTGATCGGCGGTTTGGCGGTGATTGGTGGCTTTATGATGATTTCCTACTGGCACAAGGCGGAAACGTCACGGGTTGGTCTTACTTCGGAGATGGCGGGTTTGGCGACCTATATTCTGGGGGCGCTGGTCTACCACGGGCATTTTTGGGTGGCTTCTTCCTTGGCGATCGCCAGTTTGATTTTGTTGGAACTGAAGACTTTTCTCGAAGGATTGGCCGAGCGGTTTTCTGAGGAGGATATTTTCACCTTCACCAAATTTCTGCTGCTGACCATTGTTATTTTGCCCATTTTGCCCAATCAAGCCCTGACTACCTTTGATCTCAACCCCTTTAAAACTTGGCTGGTGGTGGTGGCCGTGAGTACCGTTTCCTACGGCAGCTTTCTGCTCCAAAGGCTCATTAAAGGTCAAGGTAGCATTCCGCTGGCGGCTCTTTTGGGGGGAGCCTATTCTTCGACGGTGACCACCGTCGCCCTGGCGAAACGTTCTAGCGTCGATCCTGCAAATTCCCAGCGTTATGTGGGGGGAATGGTGATGGCTTCGGGGATGATGTATTGGCGCTTAATTCTGCTGTTGGAATTGTTTAATGGAGCTTTGTCGGAACGGCTGATGGGTTCGTTTTTCCTGTTAGGGCTGGTGGGAGTTGTGGGGGGCTTGGCGATCGCCCTCCGGAAAAAAAATGGGACTGATCCCCAGGCGATCGCCGCGACCCATCCCCAGGGCAACCCATTGGAACTAAAGGCCGCCTTTAGTTTTGCGCTGCTCTTTGTGGTGATCTCCCTCTTGACCCGGTATATTGTCGATTATTTAGGCGATCGCGGTGTGTATTCCTTTGCGGCGATTATGGGGATCACCGACGTAGATCCCTTTATTCTGAGCTTGACCCAATCGGCGGGTCAGTCCTTGTCTTTACCCCTAGCCAGTATTTCGATTTTGATTGCGACGGCGAGTAACAATGCGGTCAAAGGAATTTATGCCCGCTCCTTTGGCGATCGCCAAACGGGACAACAAAGTTTGTATTTTTTGCTGGGCTTTAGTGTGTTGGGCTTACTGCCCATTTTGACCCAGCTATTTTGAATCTTCACCGCTTGGGAGGGGATAGAGGGGGCGGTTTCTAGCCCTTGAAGTTAATCAACTGGTCAGGAGCCACGGCCCCTTTTTCTGTAATGATCGCCGTGATTAGATGGGCCGGGGTCACGTCAAAAGCCGGATTATAAAATTGCACCCCTTCCGGGCAGATGCGCGTATCACCAATTTGATAGACTTCCTTAGGATCGCGCTCCTCAATGGGAATTTGCTTACCATCGCTGAGGGAAAAATCCACCGTCGATAAAGGAGCCGCCACGAAAAAAGGAACATTATGGGCCTTCGCGACGATCGCCAAACTGTAGGTGCCAATTTTATTCGCGGCATCGCCATTGGCCGTAATCCGGTCGGCTCCCACCACCACTGCATCGATGCGACCCTGTTGCATACAGTGGGCCGCCATGTTGTCACAGATTTGCGTCACCGGAATCCCTTCCTGGACGCATTCCCAGGTAGTGAGCTTGGAACCCTGGAGCCGGGGCCGAGTTTCGTCGGCGTAGACCATCCCTAAACGATTTTCTCGCCAGGCCGAACGAATTACCCCCAAAGCTGTACCATAACCCGCCGTGGCTAAACCACCCGCATTGCAATGGGTAAGGATCGTTAATTTTTCGGGGGTTTCGGGAAGAACCGCTAACCCCTGATCACCGATCGCCTGGCAGGTGGCGAGGTCTTCATTGTGGATCGCCTTGGCGGTATCAAGAATTAAATTTTGCAACTCAGGAATACTACCAGTCGCATCTTGAACCGTTGCCATGACTCGATCAATGGCCCAAAAAAGATTGACTGCGGTGGGACGGGTTTGCCGGAGGGTTGCGGCGATCGCCTCTAGTTTTTCCAGAAAAATGGTGCGGTCTGTGGTTTGGATCTCCTTTGCCCCCAGGTATAGACCATAGGCCGCCGAAACCCCGATGGCAGGTGCTCCCCGGACAATCATTGTGCGGATCGCCTCAGCCATGGCCTGGTGGGTTTTAATTTCGACGACTTTATAGGCGAGGGGGAGCAGGGTTTGATCCACGAGGAGGACGCAGTCTTCTTGCCAAACGATGGGGTTGATGGAGTTGCTCATTAAACTGGGAAAATTCCAACGGTGAAAAATCTTCCCTATTGTGGCCTGAGGGCGGACGAAAAAAATACATTCGGTAAATTTCTCCGGCGATCGCCTTGCATCTCCGCTACCATGGCCATGTAAGGTAACTAAAATCCCCTAACGGCTTGGAGAAGCGGGAAAATGAGTGAATTCGCTGATTTTATGAGCATCATGCACGATGACCTTGGCGAACATTATCAACGCATCATGATGACCTATAAGGGGAATATCACCCCCGATACGGCGTTTCAGGCGGCGGCACTCCTCACGGCAGCCCAGAGTAACGCGACTTATACGAGTCAGCTCCAGGGGGAAATTGAGTCCCTCCGCAAAACCTTGATCGCCATCGAAAAATCCCGCCGGGATTCCCAAAGTTAAATCCAGTTAATTTCCTGGACGACAGTAACTATTCACTAAGGCGATCGCCGTAATTGATGCTGTCACCGCCCGGAGAATTGATGTCCCTAAAGAGACTACGGGAATATTTTTGGCGATCGCCTGTTGAATTTCTGCTTCCGTCCAGCCTCCCTCCGGCCCGATCAGTACCGTAATTTCTGGGGGGAGTGTTTTAGGTAAAGCATCCAGGAGATGCAATGACTTTTCCCGTGCGCCACAGAGATAGGTTTGCTCTGGGGAAAGGGTTTCTAAAAGTTTTAAAAAAGGTTGGGGTGCGGCAATTTCTGGCACAATCGCCCGTTCCGATTGTTCAGCGGCTTCGGTGGCAATTTTGCGCCAGCGTTTTAACTTGTTCTCACTCGGTTTTAAAATTGTCCGCTCAGAAATCACCGGATAGATCTGCGTTACTCCTAATTCTGTACAGCAACGCACCACTTCATCGAAGCCATTTTTCGGCAGAGCAGCCACTAATTTCACTGGAATCGGGCATTCTGTTTGGAGGTGCTGGGATTCGATTAATTGAATCTGCTCAGTCTCCGTCAGTTCACCAAGCCAAGCTTGGCCTAAACCATTTAACACAACCAGGCGATCGCCCGCGCGCAACCGTAGCACACTTAGCAGATAATGCCGTTGTTCTGTCGTTAAATTAACCCTAGAAAGATCAGTAAATTGCGCCTCAGAAACCACCAAACGCTGCATTAAATTAACCGTCTCCGCCCTATTTTTTCGAGCAATAGCACCATTGAAATCTCACCTTTTATCTCTTTGGGTAGATTTCTGTTAGTATTCTTACCTAACACAGGCCGATTGAAATAAAAGTTTATATTTTCCCCAACCCCAGCGAACCCATGGTCAATACCCAACTCCCCAATCTCACCCCCCAGACAGACAAGCATAAAGTGGTGATTATCGGTGGCGGTTTTGGTGGTCTTTATGCCGCGAAAACCCTCGGTAAATATGAGGCTGCCGTGGATGTCACCCTGATCGACAAACGGAACTTCCACCTGTTCCAACCGCTGCTGTACCAAGTAGCAACAGGTACCCTTTCCCCGGCGGATATTGCCTCGCCCCTGCGCGGTGTCCTCAGCGGCAACAAAAACACCCATGTGCTCCTTGATGAAGTCGTTGACATTGATCCCGATAACAAAACGGTGGTAATGAACGAAGGGATCGTCAACTATGACAGTTTGATCGTCGCCACGGGGGTCAGCCATCACTACTTTGGAAATGACCATTGGAAACCCTACGCACCGGGCCTGAAAACCGTTGAAGATGCCCTCGAAATTCGCCACCGCATCTTTATGGCCTTTGAAGCTGCGGAAAAAGAAACAGATCCGGCACTCCAACAGGCTTGGTTGACTTTTGTGATCGTGGGTGGTGGCCCGACGGGGGTAGAATTGGCCGGGGCGATCGCCGAAATTGCCTACAGCGTCCTGAAAAAAGATTTCCGCAAAATTGATACTACCCGCGCCCGGATTATTCTCCTAGAAGGGATGGATCGGGTCTTGCCCCCCTACGATCCAAGTTTGTCGGCAAAAGCGCAAAAATCCCTGGAAAACCTAGGGGTTCAGGTACAAACCAAGAGCCTTGTGACGAACATCGAAGACCACCTTGTCACCTTTAAGCAGGGCGATGACCAGCTTGAAATTGCCGCGAAAACCATTGTCTGGGCCGCTGGGGTGAAAGCGTCTGGCATGAGTAAAGTCCTCGAAGACCGTTTGGGGGCGACCTTAGACCGAGCTGGTCGGGTCATCGTCGAGCCGAACCTGAGCGTTGCGGGTTATCCCGATGTCTTTGTGATTGGGGACTTGGCCAACTTCCCCCACCAAAATGAACGGCCTCTACCTGGGGTTGCGCCAGTGGCGATGCAAGAAGGGGAATATGTGGCAAAACTGATCAAACAACGGGTCAATGGTCAGGAGATGGCGCCTTTTCGTTATATGGAATTGGGTAGCCTAGCTGTCATTGGGCAAAATGCCGCCGTTGTGGATCTCGGTTTTGTGAAATTCTCTGGGTTCCTGGCCTGGTTAATCTGGATTTTTGCCCACGTGTACTACCTGATTGAGTTTGATAACAAGATGGTGGTAATGCTCCAGTGGGGTTGGAACTACTTCACCAGAGGTCGGGGTGCCCGTCTGATTACCGGAGAAAAGGATCTCGTCTCTGGATTCAAGCTCTACCAAGAAACTGCTGACAAAGAAACGAAGGTCAACATTAAAGTCGAAGCCTGACGCCAAGCTGAATAGCGCATCTTAATGCACTTCCCCCACGACATTCTCGTAGAGTAATAATTTTGTGGGGGATTTTATGATGCAATCTTTTTTCAGGGATGCCAAAAACCAATATCTTCAAAGAAGCCGAGGTCTCTGTAATCAATTGTCCAAACCTTTGCTTGCATTTGTTTTGCTACAACCAGCACAGAAGCATCTTCTAAACTGCCTCGCCATTGGGGTGAACGAATGCTGAGTTCGTAAATCTCTTGAAAATCCGTTGGAGAAATAGTCTGAATGACTGTATTTGTCTGCAAAGTTGTCAAAAGGAATTGAGCCGCTTGAATTGACTCACGGCGTGAAACAAATTTGTAAACCTCAAAAACAATCGGTAAAGGGGTAATGATCTCTCCAAAAGCTTTTGGGATTTGGGTAAAGCCGGACTGAGCTAGCTCATGATATCGATCCTGGCGAGAAACGAGGGCAATCAGAGGGCCTGCATCGAGTACCAGTCGTTCCATCAACGCTCCAAGGGATTCGTCGAAGCATCTACAGGGGCATTACGAACTAGGCCTGCTAAATCTAGCAAATCCTGACCATTCCGGGGACGTAACTTATCTCTGAGGGCGCTCTGGACGAGGCTAGAGGCATTTTCTTCGGGGTGAGTTTGGAGGTATTGATCAAGCTGCTGCCACAGCTCATCCGGGATGTACAGTGTCTTTTTCATGGGCGCTTGACTCAAGCTGCAGGGTATGACTTTTATCATACTTGCTCACAGTGAATTCTGTCGGTGGTTTTTGGGTGGATGGTGTTGGGGTTGGGCGATACTATGGAGGAATCTTTGTATTGTTTTTTCTTGTGGGCTGAGTGACCAATGGCAGTAACCCGTGATTCTCTCCAGGTGTTTGTGGATTACTGTAATGCCTATATCCAAGGGGATGAGAAGTCGGAGGCGCAGACATTTTTAACGCGATTTTTCCAAGCCTTTGGCCATGCGGGAATCAAAGAAGTTGGGGCCGAGTTTGAGGAGCGGGTCAAAAAAGCGAGTAAGAAAGATAAAACAGGTTTTGCGGATTTGGTCTGGTCGCCCGCCCCTGGGGTAAAGGGAGTCGTGGTGGAGATGAAAAAGCGCGGGACAGATCTGGCGCTCCATTATTCCCAACTTGAAAAATATTGGCTGCGGCTGACCCCAAAACCACGCTATTCGATTCTCTGTAATTTTGATGAGTTTTGGGTCTATGACTTTAACAACCAGGTCGATGAGCCTGTAGACCGGGTCAAGCTAGAAGATCTCCCGAACCGGGTAGGGACATTTTCGTTTATGGAGATCGGTGGTCGGGAGCCGATCTTTCGGAATAATCAGGTCGAAGTGACGGAACGCACGGCCAAGCGCATGGGGGAATTTTATCGGCTGGTGCGATCGCGGGGCGAAAGGGAAAAGTTTGTCTATTTCACAGAAGCGCAACTGCAACGGTTTACCCTGCAATGTGTGCTGGCGATGTTTGCCGAAGACCGGAATCTCCTGCCACGGGATCTGTTTGTGGGGTTGGTGCAGGACTGTTTGGCGGGGCGGGATAATGCCTATGATGCCTTTAGTGGGTTGTTTCGGGCGATGAACTTGCCGGGGATCGTGCCCCAGGGTCGTTACAAGGGGGTGGATTATTTTAATGGGGGTTTGTTTGGGGAGATTCACCCGATTCCCCTCGAAAAAAGCGAGCTAGAAATTCTCGATGTGTGTGCGCGGGATGACTGGGCGAATATCCGACCCTCGATTTTTGGGAATATTTTTGAGAGTGCCATTGATGCGGATGAGCGCCACGCCAGGGGAATTCATTACACTTCTGAGAAGGATATCCGGCAGATTGTGCGCCCGACGATCGCCGACTATTGGGAAGGGAAAATCGACGAGGCGACGACCTACGAAGATCTCGAAAAGCTGAAACAGGAATTACGGGAATATCGGGTGTTGGATCCGGCGTGCGGTTCGGGAAATTTCCTTTATGTGGCGTATCAAGAGCTGAAGCGAATTGAGCGGGTTCTCCTGAATAAAATCTATGAGCGGCGCAAGCGGTTTCAGGGGGAAGTTTTACAGCAGGAAGAAATCGGGATTGTGACGCCGTTGCAGTTTTTTGGGATGGATACAAATCCGTTTGCGGTGCAGTTGGCGCGGGTGACGATGATGATCGCCCGGAAGATTGCGATTGATAAGTTTGGGTTGAATGAGCCTGCTTTGCCGTTGGATTCTTTGGATCAAAATATTGTCTGCCAAGATGCGCTATTTAATGACTGGCCAAAGGCTGACGCGATTATTGGGAATCCGCCTTTTCTTGGTGGCTCAAGAGTACGTTTAGAGCTTGGGGATAAATATGTTGAACGAATTTTTGAAAAGTTTTCTGATGTCAAGGACAAAGTAGACTTTTGCGTTTATTGGTTTCGTTTAGCACACGAAAATCTTAATAAAACTGGTCGAGCTGGTTTAGTTGGGACAAATTCAATTAGTCAAGGCTTCAGCAGAAGGGCGAGCTTAGAATATATTGTCAATAACGGCGGAATTATTCACGATGCAATCTCTACACAGGTTTGGTCTGGACAAGCGAATGTCCATGTTAGTTTAGTTAATTGGCAATATTTAAAGCCTCCAGAATATGTCTTAGATCATGAAATTGTCAAAAATATAAATTCATCTTTAAAGTCTGAAACTGATGTTTCCAATGCCGTTAAGCTAAAAGTTAATCTGAATCAATCTTTCAAAGGTGTGCAACCCACGGGAAAAGACTTTTTGATTTCTGAGAAAAAAGTAGAAAATTGGATCCAGAAAAATACAAAAAACAATCAAGTCTTGAAACTATTTGTATCAGCTTCAGATTTAGCCAGCAATAAAAATGGTGAACCCAGTCGATGGATTATTGATTTTAATGATTTTTCTTTAGAAGACGCATCTACATACAAAGAGCCTTTTGATCATGTTAATTTTTTGTTA
>NZ_CAWLTV010000066.1:0-107018 GCF_963864045.1 Picosynechococcus sp. NKBG042902
CCCATTTCTGGTGCTATACTGCTAAGCGGCGTTTTGAAAATGATTTGCAGTAATAAAGCATGCTTATCAATAACATAAATGCCCAAGCTCAAAGTCAAAAAATATCTCAGGTGTGAGGTTCAATCGAATATGTCTAAAACAGTGAGAACTTTTCTCAGTGGCGCTTCCGTTGCCCTAGGTGCAACCGTAGCTTTTTCTGGCACTGCCCAAGCCAACACTGAACTTCTCGATCAAATCAACAGCTATAGCCAAGACGACATCGCTCAGGTTAATAGCGTTTTCCAACTCAGCGATGTTTCTCCTTCTGACTGGGCCTTTGACGCACTGCGCAACCTAGTCGAAAACTACAACTGTATCGTTGGTTATCCCGATGGCACTTTCCGTGGTAGCCGTCCCCTCAGCCGTTATGAATTTGCTGCTGGTCTAAATGCTTGTTTACAGCAAATCGAGCGGATGATCCAAAGTGGTACTGGCGAAGTCACCGCTGAAGATTTGGCTGCTCTCCGTCGTCTCGTAAACGAATTTGAGGCAGAACTTGCGACCCTCGGTGCTCGCGTTGATGACCTCGAAGGCCGCGTTGAATTCCTCGAAGACAACCAATTCTCCACTACCACTAAACTCGGTGGAGAAGTAATCTTCAACCTCGGCGGTGCTTTTGGTGAAGAGAAAGCTTCGCCTTTAGCACTTGATTCTATTGAATTTCCTGGTGGAGACTTCAATCCTGAGACTGTTACCTTTGAAGAGTTATTTGATGTAGCTGATTATCAAGATATTTCTTCTGAAGAGAGAGAGCTTCTCAAAGAATTTTTCGTAGGTCTTGGCATCGACGAAGATGATCTAGGGTTTTCCTTTGGTCTTGGAGACGACGGAGACTTACAAGATTTCTTCACTGGACTTGCTGATAATGATGATATTGATGATGAATTCACTTTCAGCAATCGTGTTCGTCTAAACCTTGACACTAGCTTTACTGGCCGCGATCGCCTCCGCACTCGCCTTGAAGCTGGTAATATCACTGCCTTTGATGATGCCACTGGTGTAGATTCTGCTCGCCTTGGCTTTGACACTGACAACGGCAATGATGTCGAAATCGGTAAATTGTTCTACCGCTTCCCCGTTGGTGATAACGTCACAGCTTATGTTGGTGCAGTCGGCATGGGCATCGACGATATCTTTGACGCGACTAGCCCCTACTTTGAGAGCAGTGGTTCCGGCGCACTATCCCGTTTTGGTCGCTTTAACCCCATCTACCGTGGCCCCGATGGCGCTGGTGCTGGTTTCAACTTTGACCTCGGCGAAAAATTCACTTTCTCTGCAGCTTACCTAGCAGATGATGGCGATGTGAACAATCCTGCTGAAAAGAATGGTCTTTTTAACGGCAACTACACCGCAGGTGCTCAGCTTGACTTCAAACCGGCTGATGACATTATGTTCTCCGCCTTCTATGCCAACCGCTACCAAAAAGCGGGCGATGTTAACTTGAGCGGTAGCACTGGCAGCGTCATTGCTAACGACCCCACCTTTAACTCCCTGGCTGTTTCTTCTAACAACTTTGGTTTACAAGGTAGCTGGCTAATTGGTGACAAATTCAACCTTGGCGGTTGGGTTGGTTACACTACCGCAGACATCGAAGATCCTAATGTCACTGGTAACTTTGATGTTTGGAACTGGGCTGTCAACGCAGCTTTACTTGATGTCGGTGGCGAAGGTAATGTCCTTGGTTTGATCTTCGGTCAAACACCTAAGCTCACTAGCGGGAACATTGACTTCGGTCAAATTGAAGTGAACTACAACGATGACAGCGACAGCAGCTATCTCGCTGAACTTCAGTACCGTTACAAGCTCAACGACAACATCACCATTACTCCTGGTGCTTATGTCGTATTCAACCCCAACCAAAATGACGATAATGACACCGTTGTCGTGGGTTCTGTACGTACTACCTTTAGCTTCTAAGACTGAAAGAAACCAAGTCTAATTCCTCACACATATTGCTTCTGAGAGCAAAAAATTAGTATTGAAAGTGGGTCAATTTTGGCTCACTTTTTTCTTTGAAGCTAGCAAGTTTTAGAAATTAGGTTTTACTTTGACTTTAAGTTGTATTGTACATATACTGATAAATTGTGAGTTTTTTGAAAAACCATGAACGCTGAAGCAATCATTCGCTCCATCGAAGCGGAACAGCTCAAGGATGATCTCCCGACCATCCACGTGGGCGACACCGTTCGAGTCGGAGTCAAAATCAAGGAAGGTACCAAAGAACGGGTTCAGCCCTACGAAGGTACCGTTATTGCCATGCGCAATGGTGGGATTAACGAAACCATCACTGTGCGTAAAATCTTCCAAGGGATTGGTGTTGAACGGGTCTTCCTGTTGCACTCTCCCCTCGTTGATAACATCAAAGTTATCCGTCGTGGTAAAGTCCGCCGGGCTAAACTGTATTACTTGCGCGATCGCGTTGGTAAGGCAACTCGGATCAAGCAACGTTTCGATCGCCCGATCTAGGCTTTTTGTAATCCATTTGATTCGCTCAAAATGTTTTGCACAAAGCCTGCCACCTGTGCTAAGATTGCTAAGGCTTGTTAAGAGCAAGTACCCAAGCGTCCTTAGTTCAGTTGGTAGAACGCAGGTCTCCAAAACCTGATGTCGGGGGTTCGAGTCCTCCAGGGCGCGTTTCAATTTACATTAAACTTTAGTTGAAGTATTGCAGTGGCTCTGGGAGGAGTTTCTGATTGTGGCCAAAACAAAGAAGACCGTCGAGACTGAAGCCAATAAGCCCGAAGGTTTCGATGTTACGAAATACGCCAATGAAACAAAAGAAGAACTAGCTAAGGTTGTTTGGCCCTCTCGCCAGCAGCTCATTAGTGAATCTGCCGCTGTCATTTTGATGGTGATTCTTGTTGCGACTGTTGTCTACGTCGTGGACAATCTCTTCATTTTCGTTTCAGGTGCTGTATTTTAAAAGACTCTTTAACTTTCTATGGAACATTCAGAAGAATACACAGGAACGCAAGCTGGACCCAAACCGCGTTGGTATGCCGTCCAAGTTGCATCTGGGTGCGAACAAAGAGTCAAAGCAAACCTTGAACAACGGATTCATACTCTCGATGTGGCGGATCGGATCTTTCAGGTTCAGATTCCCCAAACCCCAACCGTCAAAATCCGTAAGGATGGCAGTCGGCAACATGGAGAAGAAAAAGTTTTTCCTGGTTATGTCTTGATTCAGATGACCCTAGATGATGAAGCTTGGCAGGTTATCAAAAATACGCCCCATGTGATTAATTTTGTTGGGGCTGAACAAAAGCGTAGCTACGGTCGGGGACGGGGCCATGTTAAACCCGTGCCTCTCAGTAAGTCTGAAGTAGAGCGCATCTTTAAACAAGCTCAGGTTGTTGAACCGACTGTCAAAGTCGATATGGCCATTGGCGACAAAATTCTTGTGCTTTCTGGTCCTTTTAAGGATTTTGAAGGCGAGATCATTGAAGTCAGCCCTGAGCGCAGCAAACTGAAAGCTCTATTGTCGATCTTTGGTCGAGATACGCCAGTAGAACTTGAATTTACTCAAGTGGAAAAACAGAGCTAGCGATGGCAAAAAAAGTTGTTACGGTAATTAAATTAGCCTTGCCTGCGGGTAAGGCCAACCCTGCACCTCCTGTTGGGCCAGCCCTGGGTCAGCATGGGGTCAACATCATGGCCTTCTGTAAGGAGTACAACGCAAAGACTTCTGACCAGGCAGGCATGATTATTCCGGTAGAAATTTCGGTATATGAAGACCGGAGTTTCACCTTTATCCTGAAAACGCCCCCCGCTTCTGTCTTGATTCGTAAGGCAGCCGGGGTTGAGAAAGGTTCTGCCCAGCCTAATAAGCAGAAGGCGGGTTCTATCTCCCGGGCACAACTCCAGGAAATCGCCCAAACTAAAATGCCTGATTTGAATGCGAACGATATCGAAGCAGCAATGAACATTGTTGCCGGTACAGCGCGGAATATGGGCATTACAGTTACGGATTAGTAACTGCTTGGAAACTGGATACAACAGTTAAGTTTTTAATCTTTATGTTTGGGGAGAGGCGTGTGTCTCGTTATGTACCCAAGGAGTAAGTATGGCAAAAAAATTATCTCGTCGGCTTCGTGAGGCGCTTGAGAAGGTTGAAGATAGAGCCTATGAGCCTCTAGAAGCTTTGACCCTTTTGAAAGAAACTGCCACAGCTAAGTTTGATGAAACGGCTGAGGCCCACATCCGTTTAGGGATTGATCCAAAATACACGGATCAGCAGTTGAGAACGACTGTTGCTTTTCCGAAAGGTACTGGCCAGTCTGTGCGGGTCGCCGTCATTACTAGCGGTGAACAGGTAAAGGTTGCAGAGGAGTCCGGTGCAGACCTCGTTGGTTCTGAGGAACTCATCGAAGATATCCAGAAGGGCATGATGGACTTTGAAGTCTTGATCGCAACGCCGGATATGATGCCGAAGGTGGCTCGTTTGGGTCGTCAGCTTGGCCCCCGTGGTTTGATGCCTTCGCCCAAAGGTGGCACTGTGACTACGGATGTCGCCACGGCGATCGCCGCCTTTAAAGCAGGAAAACAAGAGTTCCGGGCTGACCGTGCAGGGATTGTCCACGTGCTTTTTGGCAAATCCTCTTTCGCTGCGGAAGATCTTCTGGTAAACTTAAAGGCTCTTCAGGAAACCATCGACCGGAATCGTCCTTCTGGGGCCAAAGGTCGTTACTGGCGGAGCATTTATGTCTCTGCTTCCATGGGACCTTCGATCCAGGTGGATATCAACGCCCTCCGGGATCTTTCCATTGAAGAAAAAGCCTAGGCCCTCTTAGGTAAAACAATTAAATAGATTTGTATTCATGCCAGAGACAGCAGGGGCGATCGCTTAATATCCTGCCGAGGTAAAACGCTACAAGACTAAACAAGTTTTTTTCCAAGTTTGCTTGGAAGAAGAGCGTGACCCTGGCATTGTCGCTGGGGTCTATTTTTTTGTCCCTACTTTAATAACCTTTCCCCAAAAAGGAGGTGAGAACAGAATGGGAAAATCGCTAGCAGATAAGCAAGAATTGGTTGCTGAGATCAAGGATCTGCTCAAGGATGCACAACTTACTTTTGTGATTGATTACAAGGGTTTAACCGTTGCGGAAATCACTGATTTACGTAACCGTCTTCGTCCTGCCGGGGCATATTGCAAAATTGCGAAAAACACGCTGATGCATATTGCCGTTGATGGTGACGAAACGTGGCAACCCGTGCAATCTCTTTTAAAAGATTCCTCCGCATTTTTAATTGCTGGAGAAGATGTTGCTTCCGCCGTTAAAGCTTACAAAGAATTCCGCAAAGCAACGAAGAAAACCGAACTTCGTGGCGGCGTTATGGAAGGTCAAGCTTTAACCAGTGACCAAATCGAAGCCCTCGGTGATCTGCCCACCAAAGACCAACTTTACGGTCAGATTGCAGGTGCGATCAATGCAGTTACTGCAAAAATCGCCATCGGCATCAACGAAGTACCGGGTTCTTTGGCCAGAGCCATCAAAGCTGTTTCCGAAAAAGAAGCAGCCTAACCCTCAACGTCGCATGATTTATATCGTTGCGGCCTAATTTTCTCGTTGTTCTAAACGTAATTTTTATTCACTAAGGAGATAGATTAAATGTCTGCTACTACCGATGAAATTTTGGAGAAGTTGCAATCTCTAACCCTGCTTGAAGCAGCTGAATTAGTTAAGCAAATCGAAGAAACCTTTGGCGTTAGCGCTGCTGCTCCCGTTGGTGGCATGGTAATGGCTGCCCCTGGTGCTGCTGCTGCTGAGGAAGTTGAAGAGAAGACTGAATTTGACGTTATTCTCGACGAAGTTCCCGCTGACAAGAAAATCGCTGTTCTTAAGGTTGTTCGTGGCATCACTGGCCTCGGTCTTAAGGAAGCCAAAGAAATGGTTGAATCTGCGCCCAAGCCCATCAAAGAAGGTACTGGCAAAGAAGATGCTGAAGCCATCAAGAAGCAGCTTGAAGATGCCGGTGCAAAAGCAAGCGTTAAGTAATTTATATCAACTTGCCTATTGCTAGATAGGTATAGCTTCAACTGATATTTGATTAATTGATTAGCGAACAGGTCATCTGTTCGCTTTTTTTCGATCTGGATGATTAGGGCTTTGCTATGTCACTTACGGCATAAAAAAATCCCCCTGCAGTGATTGAGGGGGACTGAATAAGTTGAATTTGTTAAATTTGTTTTGTGTAAAGGCTTTTTAGAGTTGGGGTTCTTTCTGGTGCCAAGCCGTTGCCTGTTCATAGACATGGGCCACCTGAAGTAAGAGATCCTCTCGAAGAACATTGCCGATCAGTTGCATCCCGATGGGGAGTCCTTGGGCATCAAAACCACAGGGCAGACTCAGGGCGGGCAGACCGGCCAAATTGACGGGAATGGTCATCAAGTCAGAAAGATACATGCTGAGGGGATCGTCGGTTTTTGCGCCAGCTTTGAAAGCGGTGCTGGGGGAAGTGGGACAAATGAGCACATCCACTTTGGCAAAGGCTTGATCGAAATCTTCTTTAATTAAAGTGCGTACTTTCTGGGCCTTGAGATAGTAGGCATCGTAGTAACCAGCGGAGAGGGTATAGGTGCCGAGCATAATCCGGCGCTTTACCTCGGGGCCAAAACCAGCGGCCCGGGTTTGGGTGTACATATCAACAAGGTTGTCAGCTGCAGCATTACGGGTGCCATATTTGACGGCATCGTAACGGGCCAAATTTGCAGAGGCTTCGGATGGGGCAATGATGTAGTAGGCGGGTAAGCCGTAACGGAAGCGGGGACAGGAAATGGTTTCGACTTCGGCACCGAGTTCCTGAAGTTGGGCGATCGCCTTTTGAACCGCTTCAGCCACTTCTGGATCGAGCCCTTCCCCAAAAGTTTCTTGGATGATGCCAATCTTGAGGGGCTTATCCTTGGGGAGTTCTGGCTGGAGTAACTGACTATATTGGGGAATATCCACATCTAAACTGGTGGAATCTTTGGGATCATGGCCGGCGATCGCCTCTAAAAGAATTGCTGTATCTTCCACCGTCCGCGCAAAGGGGCCAATTTGATCCAGAGAAGACGCATAGGCCACCAAGCCAAAACGAGACACCAGGCCATAGGTCGGTTTAAGGCCCACAACCCCACAGAGGGCAGCAGGTTGTCGAATTGAGCCGCCAGTATCTGAACCCAGGGCGATCGGCGCTTCTCCCGCTGCCACTGCCGCCGCTGACCCCCCGGAGGATCCCCCCGGTACCCGCGTCACATCCCAAGGGTTGCCCGTCACTTGATAGCCAGAATTTTCCGTCGAACTCCCCATGGCAAACTCATCCAAATTGGTTTTGCCCACCATGATCGCCCCAGCTTCCTGCAACTTCTGGGTGACTGTCGATTCATAGGTCGGCACAAAGCCTTCGAGGATGCGCGAAGCACAGGTCGTCTGAATGCCTTTCGTACAGAGATTATCCTTAATCGCAATGGGAATGCCTTCTAGGAGGCCAATGGTTTCCCCCGCGGCAATTTTTGCATCCACTTGTGCCGCCTGGGCCAAGGCCTGTTTCTTAGTCAGGGTCAAAAACGCTTTAACCTTGGGTTCCACCGCTTCGATATGGGCAAACGTTTCCGTCAAAATTTCGACAGCAGAACGTTCCTTTGAAATGAGTTGTTGGTGTAGCGTGCGGATGGCTGACATGCTTTATATATTCTCTGAAATACCCCAATCAGTTTATCCACTTGCCTTCCTCCCTGACAATCATCTCTAAAAAATTATTTTTGCGGCGATCGCCTCGGAAGGGAACCAGCATCCGATACAATAAACTCCAGCTTATGTTAATTTAATAAGTCTATTTTTAGTCAGCACAACAAAATGCTAAATTTATGAGCGCTCATATTCTTTAACAAAGTATGGGAACCGCTCAGGTAGATTTTTAGGAATCATCAATGAACCAGGAAATTTTTGACAAAATTAAAAATATTATCGTTGATCAGCTGGATGTCGATGCTGACTCCGTAAGCCCCGAATCAAACTTCATCAGTGACCTTGATGCAGACTCCCTCGACACAGTCGAGCTGGTCATGGCCTTCGAAGAAGAATTTGATATCGATATTCCCGACGATGTTGCTGAAAAAATCACTACGGTGGGAGAAGCAGTTAACATCATCGCTGAAAAAACTGGCGCCAACTAAGCCATTTAGTCTAGTCAGTTTAACCTCAACTTCCAGAGCTGCGAACTTCCAAAAGTTATCGCGGCTTTCTCGCTAGTTTTTATGATTGATTGTCGCTTCCTTTGGATGCACAAGCCTTTTTTCCCACTGCAAAACCACTCAAATCAGCCATGGCACACTCATCTCCGTATCGCGTTGTAATCACCGGTTTAGGTGCGATCACCCCGATTGGTAATACCCTAGAGGAGTATTGGGAAGGACTCATGACCGGTCGTAATGGGATTGGCCCCGTCACCGCATTTGACGCCTCCCAACACGCCTGTCGCATTGCCGGCGAGGTAAAAGGCTTTGATCCCCTCGATTTCATCCCCAAGAAAGAAGCGAAACGCATGGATCGGTTCTCCCAGTTCGCCGTGGCTGCCAGTAAACAAGCCCTCGCCGATGCTGGCCTAGAGATCAATGCTGACAATGCCCCCGATATCGGCGTCATGATCGGCACTGGCGTCGGCGGGATTAAGGTGATGGAAGACCAGCAGGAAATTTACCTGGAGAAAGGCCCCAGCCGCTGTAGCCCCTTCATGATTCCGATGATGATTGCTAATATGGCGGCGGGATTGACGGCGATCCATACCGGTGCCCAAGGCCCCAATAGCTGTACTGTGACGGCCTGTGCCGCAGGTTCCAATGCGGTTGGGGAAGCTTTCCGACTCGTCCAACAGGGTTACGCGAAAGCGATGATTTCTGGGGGCACCGAAGCTGCCGTAACCCCCCTCAGTTTTGCGGGATTTGCCTCGGCCCGGGCGTTATCGACCCGTAATGATGATCCGAAACACGCTTGTCGTCCTTTTGATCAAGATCGCGATGGCTTTGTGATGGGTGAAGGGGCGGGCATTTTAATCCTGGAAGAGCTAGAGCATGCCCTGGCACGGGGGGCAAAAATCTACGGGGAAATCGTTGGTTATGGCATGACCTGCGATGCTTACCACATGACGGCACCAACCCCCGACGGCGCTGGGGCAACCCGGGCGATTGAATTGGCGCTCAAGGATGGCGGCTTGGCTCCGAACCAAGTGAACTACGTGAATGCCCACGGCACCAGCACTCCAGCCAATGACATCACAGAAACGAAAGCCATTAAAAAAGCCCTCGGTGACCAGGCTTACAAAATTTTAGTGAGTTCGACAAAATCTATGACCGGCCACCTTTTGGGTGGCTCTGGGGGCATTGAGGCGGTGGCCACAGTGATGGCGATCGCCAATGATCGCGTTCCGCCGACGATCAACCTCGAAAATCCCCAGGAAGGTTGTGATTTAGATTACGTTCCCAACGAAAGCCGCGAACACCCAGTTGAAGTTGCCCTTTCTAACTCTTTTGGATTTGGCGGCCATAACGTTACCCTTGCGTTTAAGAAATATCGCCCGGAATAAAAATTTAGTCCGAGTAAATGTTAGCGATTTGACAGAATCATTCTTGCCCAGTGATCCTAACAGTGGGATGATGGGGGGGATTTTGAGGAGGGCAATTTGCGCTTCTTGATGGTCTAACAACTCCCTATAGTTTTTCTTTATTTGTCGTTTACTGTCAGAAATTTTCACTATGACCGTTGCAACCCAATCTATAGATCAGCTTTGTATTAATGCAATTCGCTTTCTAGCAATTGATGGCGTCGAGAAGGCAAAATCTGGTCACCCCGGTTTACCGATGGGCGCCGCTCCCATGGCCTACACCCTCTGGGACAAATTTATGCGGTTCAACCCCAAAAATCCAAAATGGGTTAACCGCGATCGCTTTGTTTTGTCAGCGGGTCACGGTTCGATGCTGCAGTATGCCTTGATGTACTTGGCTGGCTATGACAGTGTTTCCCTCGAAGACATCAAGCAATTTCGTCAATGGAAATCGAAGACCCCTGGTCACCCTGAAAACTTCGAGACCCCTGGTGTAGAAGTTACGACTGGCCCCCTCGGCCAAGGGATCGCCAATGCCGTCGGCCTCGCCCTCGCGGAAGCACACCTCGCAGCCCGCTACAACAAGCCCGATGCCAAAATTTTTGACCATTGCACCTATGTGATTATGGGTGATGGTTGCAACATGGAAGGAATCTCCGGGGAAGCGGCATCCATTGCGGGTCACTGGGGTCTGGGCAAATTAATTGCCCTCTACGACGATAACCATATTTCCATCGACGGCTCCACGGACATTGCTTTCACTGAAGATGTGTGTAAGCGCTATGAGTCCTACGGTTGGCACGTGCTCCATGTCGAAGATGGCAACAATGACATTGAGGCGATCGCCAAAGCCATTGAAGCGGCTAAGGCAGTGACTGACAAGCCCTCTTTGATCAAAATCACAACGACCATTGGTTACGGTTCCCCCAACAAAGCAGATACCGCTGGTGTACACGGGGCAGCCCTCGGTGCCGACGAAATTGAACTGACCCGTAAATCCCTCGAATGGAACTATGGGCCTTTTGAAGTGCCTGAAGATGCCCTCAACCATTTCCGGAAAGCCGTTGAACGGGGTGCCAGCGCCGAAGCAGAGTGGAACCAAGTATGGGCCACCTACAAAACAAAATATGCCGAGGAGGCTGCAGAATTAGAGCGGATTCTTTCTGGGAAGCCCCCCGCAAACTGGGCTGACGCTTTACCCACCGCAACGCCCGCCGATAAAGGTCTTGCGACCCGTAAGCACTCCGAAGTAACCCTGAATGCGATCGCCCCGGTATTACCAGAATTGATCGGTGGTTCTGCGGACTTGACTCACTCCAACCTGACAGAAATCCACGTTTCTGGCGATTTCCAAAAAGGTGCCTACGAAAACCGCAACGTCCACTTCGGCGTCCGGGAACACGCCATGGGCGCGATCTGTAATGGCATCGCCCTCCACGGTACAGGTTTAATCCCCTACGGAGCCACTTTCCTTGTGTTCTCCGACTACATGCGGAATTCCATCCGTTTATCGGCCCTGTCCGAAGCACGGGTCATTTGGGTGATGACCCACGACTCCATTGCCCTTGGAGAAGACGGCCCTACCCACCAACCGATCGAGCATGTTGCTTCTCTGCGGGCGATGCCGAACCTCTATGTTTATCGTCCGGCAGATACCAACGAAACCTCCGGTGCCTATAAAGTTGCTGTGGAAAGTGCGACAACGCCGACCCTCTTAGCCCTCACCCGCCAAGGTCTCCCCAACCTCGAAGGCAGTTCCATCGAAAATGCTGAAAAAGGTGGCTACATCCTTTCCGATAGCGAAGGCACCCCTGATCTGATTTTGATTGGTACAGGGAGTGAAGTGCAGCTTTGTGTCGAAGCAGCAAAAGCACTCCGGGCAAACGGCAAAAATGTCCGTGTTGTTTCCATGCCCTGTGTGGAACGCTTTGAAGAGCAAGATGCCGCTTACCAAGAGTCCGTCCTGCCGAAAGCTGTAACCAAACGGGTTGCCGTGGAGGCTGGTGCCACCATGAGCTGGTACAAGTACGTTGGCTTTGAAGGCGCTGTCATCGGTATTGATACTTACGGTGCTTCCGCTCCTGGTGGTTTGGTCATGGAGAAATTTGGTTTCACCGTGGACAACGTTGTTAAAACCGCTGAGACAGTACTAGGTTAAAACCCTGGGTCTGGTCATAGACTGATTCTTTTCAGTAAAACGTTTTGGAGGTAGGTTCATCCCCTACCTCTTTTTTGTTTGCGACAATATTGCCTAGCCTGTCCGCCAGAGAATTGTCCCTGCGGCCACTAACCCCAGGAGATTGGGAAACCACGTCCCCATAAACGGCGTAATCGTTCCCCAGACTCCCATGGAGCTGGAAATCACAGAAATGAGATAGTAGGCAAAAACGATGGCCACCGATAGGCCAACACTGGTCGCTCGACTGGAGTTTTGCGGGCGCAGGCCAATGGCCGAGCCGACCATCGCAAAAACAATACAGACGAAGGGGACGGAAAATTTTTCTTGTTTTCTCACCTGGAGCGTCCGGATCCGCCTTTCATTGCGACTTAACTTGAGGCTTTCTAAACAAACATCAATCACCTGGAGGGTCATTTCACTGGGACGTTGACAGCGGGTGGCGAGGATCAAAGGGGCATCAGACAGATTTAAAAAGTTGGTTTCAAACTGCTCGATGTCACTGAAGGAACCATTGGCCCCAATTTGATAAATACTGCCATCCTGCACCAGCCAACCCTGTTCATTGGCATTCCACTGGGCAGCGGCAGCCGTGATAATTCTTTGGGTATCGACGGCGGCTCGATCGAGGATGGTGAGATTGTTCATTTGGGTGCCATCGAAGGTCTCGGCATAAAAGAGGGTTTTGAGGATTTCGCGGCTACCAGTGGCCGTTTTTACCCGTTGATATTCGGGGTAGATAATATTTTTTTCTTGGTAGTCAATGGTTGCTTCGCCCTGAGCAATGTTGGCAATGGTGCTGGCTTGTTTGGTGGTTTGGGGGACAATCCAATCGTTGAGGCCAAAGGTGATGCCCGTGATCAGTAACCCCAAAAGCAGACCGGGCAACATCAGCCGTAAAGGGGGCAAACCAACGCTCCGTAAGGCGATAATTTCACTAAAGGAAGACAAACTACTGTAGGCGGTGAGGGTGCCTAGTAGGGTCGCCATGGGGAGACCGAGGACAAGAAATTCTGGGAGACGGAGGGCGAGGATTTGGAAGGCGATCGCCCAGGTGATTTCATTGGCGACCACGTTGCGCATTACCTCAAAGAGAACGCCGATGGTGAGGCCCAAACTCGTGAAAATTCCTAACCCAAACAGGAAAGGCCCCACAAGTTGCGCCATAATGTAGCGATCTAATAGTGAAAATACCCTTAAAATTCTCAACATTGTGGTCTAGTCTGATTAGAGTGGAGAGTTTTAGCAACTGTTTAGCAATTAAAATCCCTAGCCCATCATGCCAAAGAAGTTACAGTTTTGTCTGAAATTGTGCCCCTTGACCACTGATTGATCACCGCGCGTCGGGAACTTAGAGCCGCGATAATGATTCAGTGCCACTGCACTTTGGTTTATTCTAAAATTTACTTTTTTGATAGAGTCCATGTTTGACCTGTTTGCTTCTTTGCTCATTGCCCAGGAATCTGCCCCTTTATTGGTGGCCCAAGAGAACAGGTCGAAGGAAGAGTTACTCCCCCACCAAGTACCACAACCAGGGGAGGATCAGGGGTCTTCTGTGGGGCGATCGCCGGCGGCCATCGTGACGGAACCCCAAGAGGTGCGCCCTTTGCCGGGGAGTCTCAATGAAATTCCCGTCTTTAACAGCAACAGCCCTGAAGTCATTGCCCAGGAAGGCATTTTATTATCGACCTTCCCAAAGGCAGGAAAAAGCCAGGCGATCGCCCACCTCGAAACCCCCCTCGAAGGACGCTTTGATATTTTTACCCACCACATTTCCCGTCCCGCCACGGAGCAGCGCACCCTGTACCAAGGCTTGTTGGTTAACAATCCGACTGGAAGCCCCCGCACCCTCAAAATTCTCCAAGGCATTAGTTACCTCAATAGTAAAGATGCCCCCTTCCGCGAACTATTGCCCTTCGTTGAAGATCCCCAGGGTCATGTCTATTCCGGCCCAGGCTCCCGACTGGTGAGCGATACCCTCCGGGGCAAAAGCCAAACGCAATTCCCAGAGATTCTACGCATTCCCCCCTACAGCACCGTGGTTTTGGCGAATCTCCCGATCCCGGTTAGCGGTGCTCGCTCTACCTACTTACAAGTGGAAACGGATGGTAGCGTTTACTTGGCAAATTTAGCGAAATATGAAGTCCGCGAAGAAATTGCCACCAGCAGTATTAGCAATAGTGGCAGTATTGTCGAAGGAAAAGCTGTCCGCTCCCGTCCCCCCAGCCTCAATGAATGGCGATCGCTCCTCACCCAAGGCCAACTCGTCGAACCCCGGGATCTGCCCCCAGTTCCCAGTAAAGATCCTGGTCGCATCATTTATGGCCGGGTTGCAGGTATTTCTGTCGGTAGTCAGTGGGAAGCCACCGTCACCGATCCAGACGCAGAGAGTTTAGCAATCCCCGCCCCCGGCGAAGCGATTTCTTTCCCCATTAGCACCACCAGCACTGGCACCTTTGGCACCGACCAAGTCCAAAGCGCCCCCATGCTCACCCGTTATCCTGATACCGCGCTCCAGGGCCATGGTAACTATTTAGTCCACTACAAACTGACTTTCCCCCTTGAAAATACGAGCGATGAATATCAGTGGACGTCGCTAACGTTTCAAACGCCGATTAAAGATGATCTCCATAGCGATCGCCTTTCCTTTTTTGAATCGCCCCCCAACCGTGTTTTCTATCGAGGCACTGTCCGCATCAACTATCCCAACGAATATCGACGGCAAATCACCCGCTATGTCCACCTAGTACAACATCGGGGCCAACGCTCAGAACCCCTTGCCACCCTGGAAATTCCCCCTGGCACAAGTCGCACCGCCGAAATTGACTTTTTTTATCCCCCCGACGCAACGCCTCCCCAGGTGATTACCGTGAGAACTCTCGCCCCAGAGGAACGTTAAATATTGTTGAATATATTCTCAAAAGAATGTAGCGATCGCCCTAGGCGCGTTTCGGGGGAAACAGTTGCCCCAACGGTAAGCCCCAACAGGCAAAATCGCGCCGGATACTCACGGTGGGATGGGGATCAATGGCCTGGGCCGTTGTTTCAGAAATAAAGAGTGTCGGCAACAGGGTCAAGGGAATTTGTAACAGAATATTCCCCAAGAAGAACAGCAGGATCGCGGCGAATAAGCCCAAAATATGCCATTGGGGGAGACCCGCTGTCAGTCCCACCGCAAGGGGCGCATAGTGGGCTACTTGCCACAACAAAATCACCATGGCGATCGCCCCCAGGACATTTAAAATCGGCTGCCGAGTTCCCTGCACGAGCCGTAAAATTTGCCGTTGCCGTTCATCAAGGCGTTCTGGCGGAATTTGAAACACAAAGAGACTGAAGGGTTGCCAAGGCCGCAGGATTTGCAGGAGCCACACCGGGACTCCCCCCAGGAGCACAATTAAGCCCAATTCAATATTGGCCACGGGAAACGGGATGCCAATCGCCAAGGCGATCGCCAACAAAGACCAGATCAAAGGCAGCAAAGCCAAGCCCGCAACATGCAACCAAAAATAAGGCTCAAACAACATTTTTCCGTCGCTCCAAGACTTAAACAAACAACAGCACAATGCCCTGAATATCCCACGGTGCCCCCTGAAAGTAAAGTGGCCCGAAGCGCCAGGTAAACGACAAATCAGCTTTTCTCCAATGGGCACTACAAATGTCAAGGAATATGACAAAAAATTAAGTTTGGTTTATCAAATTGTGTCAGAATGGTCAGCCTTTCCTAGGCCAACCAGCATTTTTTGCTAAAACTCTTTAAGTGCCTTCAGCTTGCTCACTATCAGAACAGCAGCTTCTGCTCCATATAATGTGATGATGAGCAGGGGAATAGTTATAAATTTTTAATATCCATCTACTTGTCCAAGTAAAGGAGACTCACCATTTATGTTCACTAACGTCAAGTCCGCCATTCGCCACATCAAACCAGATGACATCAATAATCGCACGTTAGTGAAGGTGGTCTATGTCGTGTTGGAGTCCCAGTACCAGAGTGCCCTCTCTGCTGCGGTAAAAGCGATTAACGCGAACCACCCAAAGATTGCGGTTGAAATTAGTGGTTATCTGATTGAAGAACTGCGTGACCCCGATAACTACGAAGAGTTCAAACGGGAAGTCGCCCAAGCCAACTTATTCATTGCCTCCTTGATCTTCATTGAAGACCTCGCCCAAAAGGT
Organism: Picosynechococcus sp. NKBG042902; assembly: GCF_963864045.1. NCBI lineage: Bacteria > Bacillati > Cyanobacteriota > Cyanophyceae > Chroococcales > Geminocystaceae > Picosynechococcus > Picosynechococcus sp. NKBG042902. The sequence continues at coordinate 15,967 of NZ_CAWLTV010000066.1, forward strand.
GGTTGAAGCTGTGACGCCCCACCGGGATAACCTTGATGCGGCGATTGTTTTCCCTTCCATGCCGGAAGTGATGCGCCTCAACAAAATGGGCACTTTTTCCATGGCACAGTTGGGACAATCCAAGAGTGCTATTGGCGAGTTTATGAAAAAGCGGAAGGAAAAATCCGGTGCTTCCTTCCAAGATGCCATGCTCAAGCTGCTCCGGACATTGCCGAAGGTTTTAAAATATTTGCCCGTTGAAAAAGCCCAGGATGCCCGCAACTTCATGTTGTCTTTCCAATACTGGTTGGGTGGTTCCCCCGATAACTTGGAAAACTTCCTGTTGATGATGACCGACAAGTACATCCTCAAGGGGGCTGAGAAGCTCGATAAGGCCGATTATGCCGAGCCGGTAGTCTATCCCGATATGGGCATTTGGCATCCCCTCGCCCCGAAAATGTTTGAAGACACCAAGGAATATCTCCAGTGGTACAACGGCCGCGACGATATTAGTGACGAACTGAAGGATCCCCTCGCCCCTTGCATTGGCCTCGTGCTGCAACGGACACACCTCGTCACCGGAGATGATGCCCACTATGTCGCCATGCTCCAGGAGTTGGAATATCGCGGCGCAAAGGTGATCCCCATCTTTGCCGGGGGTCTCGATTTCTCGAAGCCTGTGGATGAATTTTTCTGGGATAACACGGTCGCCGGGGTCGAAAAATTACCTCTGGTGGATACGGTGGTTTCCCTAACTGGTTTTGCCCTCGTGGGTGGCCCGGCACGTCAGGATCATCCCAAAGCCATTGATTCTCTCAAGCGGTTGAACCGTCCCTATATGGTGGCGCTGCCATTGGTCTTCCAAACCACAGAGGAGTGGGAAGAGAGTGATCTCGGTCTGCACCCGATCCAAGTGGCGCTCCAAATTGCGATTCCAGAACTCGATGGAGCAATTGAACCAATTATTCTTTCTGGTCGTGACGGGGCCACGGGTCGGGCGATTACGCTACAAGATCGCGTCGAGGCGATCGCCACCCGTGCTTTGAAATGGACGAATCTCCGGAAGAAGCCCAAGCTAGAGAAAAAACTCGCCATTACAATCTTTAGCTTCCCCCCCGACAAAGGCAATATCGGCACCGCTGCTTACCTCGATGTCTTTGGCTCGATCCATGAAGTAATGAAGGGTCTCCGGGACAACGGCTACGACATTCAAGATATCCCTGAAACCCCCAAAGAGCTGTTAGAGCTAATCATCCATGATGCCCAGGCGCAATATGCTTCCCCTGAGCTAAACATCGCCTATCGCATGGGTGTGCCGGAATATGAAGAACTGACCCCCTATTCCAAACGCCTGGAAGAAAATTGGGGCACCCCTCCCGGTGAACTCAACAGCGACGGTCAAAACCTGCTGATCTATGGGAAGCATTTCGGCAATCTGTTTATTGGTGTCCAGCCGACCTTTGGTTATGAAGGCGACCCGATGCGCTTGCTGTTCTCCCGTTCCGCTAGTCCTCACCATGGCTTTGCTGCCTACTACACTTACCTTGAGCGAGTTTGGGGCGCAGATGCGGTGCTGCACTTCGGTACCCATGGCTCCCTCGAATTTATGCCTGGTAAGCAAATGGGGATGTCTGGCGACTGTTACCCCGATAATCTGATCGGTAATATTCCCAACATCTATTACTACGCCGCCAATAACCCTTCGGAAGCGACGATCGCCAAACGCCGCAGTTATGCGAATACCATTTCCTACCTGACTCCCCCGGCAGAAAATGCGGGTTTATATAAGGGTCTCAAGGAACTTAGCGAGTTGATCGGCTCCTACCAAACCCTGAAGGATGGGGCGCGGGGCGTGCAAATTGTGAATACGATCATGGATCAAGCGCGGATCTGCAACCTTGATAAGGATATTGAGATCCCTGAAACAGATGCCGCCCAAATGTCTCAGGATGAACGAGACAACATGGTGGGCATTGTCTATCGAAAGCTGATGGAGATTGAATCCCGCCTGTTACCCTGTGGCCTTCATGTCATCGGTAAACCTCCCACCGCTGAAGAGGCGATCGCCACCCTGGTGAACATTGCCAGCCTCGACCGCGAAGAAGAAGGTATTTGGAGCCTCCCCACGATCATCGCCAAGAGTATCGGGCGCAATATGGAGGAAATCTACCGCAACAGCGATCAGGGTATCCTCGAAGATGTGAACCTGCTTCAAGACATCACCGAAGCCACCCGTGCTGCCGTCCGTGCCCTCGTGATGGAACAAGTCAACGCCGAAGGTCGTGTGTCTCTGGTTTCTAAGCTCAACTTCTTCAACATGGGTAAAAAAGCCCCTTGGGTTGAAGCTCTCCACGAAGCAGGTTATAAAAATGTCGATCAGGAACTCCTAAAACCCCTCTTCGATTACCTTGAATTCTGTCTCGAACAGGTTTGTGCCGACAAAGAACTTGGCGGTTTACTCAAAGCCCTCGAAGGTGAGTATGTCCTTCCCGGCCCCGGTGGCGACCCGATCCGCAACCCCAATGTCCTCCCCACGGGCAAAAATATTCACGCCCTCGATCCCCAATCAATCCCGACCCTTGCGGCAGTCCAATCCGCAAAAGTTGTGGTGGATCGCCTGATTGAGCGACAAAAGCTCGATAATGGTGGCGAATATCCCGAAACGATCGCCTGCGTCCTCTGGGGAACCGACAACATCAAAACCTACGGCGAATCCTTGGCGCAAATCATGTGGATGGTCGGTGCGAGACCCGTCCCCGATGCCCTTGGTCGTGTTAACAAGTTGGAATTAATTCCCCTCGAAGAACTCGGTCGTCCCCGCATCGATGTCGTGGTCAACTGTTCCGGCGTCTTCCGTGACCTGTTCATCAACCAAATGAACCTCTTGGATCAAGCCGTGAAAATGGCCGCCGAAGCCAATGAACCCCTCGAAATGAACTACGTGCGCAAACACGCCCTAGAACAAGCCGAGGAAATGGGCATTAACATTCGCCAAGCCGCGACCCGGATTTTCTCCAACGCATCTGGTTCCTATTCTTCTAACGTGAACCTCGCCGTTGAAAATAGCTCTTGGGAAGAGGAAAAAGAGCTCCAGGATATGTACCTGAACCGGAAATCCTTCGCCTTCAACTCCGATAATCCGGGGGTAATGGACGAAAACCGTAAGGTGTTTGAATCTTCCCTGAAGAAAGCGGATGTCACTTTCCAAAACCTGGATTCTTCGGAAATCAGTTTGACGGACGTTTCCCACTATTTCGACTCTGATCCGACCAAGGTTGTTGCTTCTCTGCGGGATGATGGCAAGAAACCCTCTGCTTATATTGCTGATACCACCACTGCCAACGCTCAGGTACGGACTCTCTCTGAAACCGTGCGTTTAGATGCGCGGACAAAACTGCTTAATCCCAAGTGGTACGAGGGCATGCTCTCCCACGGTTATGAAGGGGTGCGGGAATTGTCTAAGCGTCTGGTGAATACGATGGGTTGGTCGGCAACGGCGGATGCGGTAGATAACTGGGTCTATGAAGATACCAACGAAACCTTCATCAAAGATGAGGAAATGTGTAAGCGTTTGATGGATTTGAACCCTAATTCTTTCCGTCGGATGGTCAGCACGTTACTGGAAGTGAATGGACGTGGGTACTGGGAAACCAGCGATGAAAACCTTGAGCGTTTACAACAGCTTTATCAGGAAGTTGAAGACCGTATTGAAGGAATTGAATAATACTATTTAGTCCAAAAAGATTCCAATAATAAATTTTGAGTATAATTCAAAGAGTAAGCCGTCAAGCTTACTCTTTTTTATCTGCACTTATTCTATGATGAACATCCAAAATGTTTTTTTAAATAGCTTTAAAATCAAAACTCTAGACCATACAGAAAAAGTAGTTAAGGCTTATAATTGTAATTTTAAACGATCTCCAAAAGAATCGGAGTTAAGTTCGCAATTAAATGCAATAGCATATCATGTTGGATGTTCTGCTACTAGATATAAAGATAAAATTATTACCTACTCATCTATTTGGCAAAATAAACTTGAAACAGAAGAATATAAATTGTCTTTTGAGAAAAATATTGCTCTAGATCCTCGCCAAGGGACAGATTGTTTGGCTCTAGAACGGTTGCAAAGAAAAAATTAAGGTATGAAGTTAAACAGTTAGATTCAAGGTATGAAGTCGATTCTTCAATGAATGGCGGATTTATTTGGTGGAATAAAGAAAATGCGGCATTACAAAATACAGAATTTGGCTGGGAGCTACATGAAGGATTCAATATTGATATAAAAATCACAGGACAAGGCACTTTATATCTAGATATTGATTCTTATTATCGTCTTTATAGTCCTTGGAATTTGACTGAGTGGTTTACAAAACATCCTGATCTGTCACTTTCTTGTTTTCCTTATGTGCGCAATATTTATGATGCCATGACATGGAAAAAGCTTTGTTTTGATCCTCGTAGACCAGAAGAAGTTACTTTTGCAGAGAATGGTCAAACCCTAGCTGATTTTCATCTGCGGCATAAAAAGGCTCCTGCTACACCTAAAGAAATTCAATCCTCATTTGTGATTCAAGTGCAAGGCACGACTAAACAGCTCAAAAATAAACTAGTTTTTCACTTATCTTCACGTGTGCGACCTTGTGTTTCCCTAGATTTACTAGCAACCCTTGCAGATAATGGAGATCAAACAGTTAATCAAGTCTTCAATACAATCAAACCTACTGTTCAAGAGCGGTTCTCACAGTCGAAGCACATTGCCCAGTTGATAGGACATCAGATTTACCAGCTTGCCAAAGATGATGCTTATCAAATTAGTCCTTTTTCTCTAGAAGGAGAGACAGTACAAATTCATAATACTTCTTTGATTAGCTATAATCACGAACCTATCAACAAGGTGTATCAAAGTTTATCTCAGGGCTTTTTCAAATCTGGAGAAACACGTTTAGGGTATCTAAACTATGAGAACAATTCTGCCAATCTAGGTTGGTCAAAATTTATTTTGCGACAGATTGAAAATTTAGCGAGAGTTCATCAGGTAGAGATTGATACGAGTTCAATACGTCATAAAGAACAAATACCGAATAGTTCGATACAAAGATTTCAATTTTGGAAATCATGGCGTGATGAAGGTATTCAGACTATTTTAGTCGTTTGCAATTGGCTAGAAAACGAAGAAAAGCTAACCTTAACAAAAGAAGCGTTAGAGCATGGAATAGCGCTACAGTTTATGCTACCTGTAAAGGAGAAAGTTGTGAAAATACAACAAAAAAATGGAACATATAAAGAAGATATTCGCCTCAACAATCCTAATGATAGATATCGAATACAAAATATTCTATTAGGATTATTTGCTAAAGCAGGTTGGCAAGCTGTTGGCTTAAATTCAGAATTAATCTCTAATTTCGCTGATTTAGTTATTGGCTTTGATGCAGGGAGAAATGACACTTTATCTTATGGCACAAGTTCATTTGCTGTTTTAGCGAGTGGTCAAACATTAGGTTGGGAATTACCAGAAGCTCAAAAGGCGGAAAAACTGAATCATGAACATGTAAAGTTATCTGTCAGAAAAATCATTGGTCAGTTTCAAAATTTGATGAATGGAGAATTACCCAAGCGTATTCTTTTAATGAGAGATGGTTTAATTCAAGCAAATGAATTTGATTCTTTATTAAGTGAGCTAAAAGAAGAGAGGATTGCATACGATCTCATCAGTGTGAGAAAAAGTGGTGCTGGTCGAATGGCTCAGTTACAACTAAGAGATGAAAATCAACCAACTTATATTGATGTCCCAAGAGGTACAGTTGTTTTTTCCGGAGAGCATAAACTCAAGATTGTAACATCAGAAGCTAAGGCCGGAGGCAGTGCAAGACCACTATCAATCATTAGGGAAGCAGGTAGTACTCCAATCAAAGACATTGCAGAACAAGTATTTGTATTAACGCTGCTTCATCCTACAAGTGCGGCATTTCCAAGTCGCTTACCTATGCCATTACATTACGCAGATAAATTAGCCAAAAAAGTTCAGTCTCTAGGGTCAGTTGGTATTCTTCAAAGTTTATCTCGACAAAAATTGTTCTTCGTTTAAATTAAATTGGCTTGGGAGATACATGAATTCTAATTAAATAGATTATAAACTTCGGTGGTCGCCAAAATATCATTACTGAAATGAGGGGCTACTATTATTTGATTTTTAACAAGATTATTTGAGGATTCAAAATGCCTAATTTTCAGATCAAAAATATTCTCAAAAACATAAAGCAGGACTTGAAATTTTTGTATCAAGAAAATCTGGAAAGTATTATTTTATATGGTTCTCAAGCACGAGGCGATGCAAATAGATTTTCCGATATTGATATTCTCGCTATTTTAAGGTCTAATATTGATCCGTATCAAGAAATCAATAGAACAGGTGAAATTATTGCTAAACATAGTCTAGATAATAATGTTGCTATCTCCTGTCACTTTATTTCCTCTGAAAGGTTTCATCAACAAAATACGCCTTTCTTAGCCAATGTCAAAAGAGAAGGAATTGTTATATGAAACCAGAAACTCCGAAATTTATTACGAAAGCAAAAGAGAGCCTAAAAGCATCAGAAATTTTAGCAAAACAAAAACTTTGTAATTTTGCTGCTTCGAGAGCTTATTACACGATGTTTTATATTGCTGAGGCGTTCCTTTGGGAAAAAGATCTCAGCTTTTCTAGTCATTCTGCTGTGATTGCTGCGTTCGGACGGGATATCGTCAAAGTAGGAATTGTTCCCACAGAGTTTCATCGCTATCTCATCACTGCTCAACGTAAAAGAACCCAAGCAGATTATGGCATTGAAGATGATGTTCAAATCAGTTTAGAAGATACTCAAATCCTGATTGAGCAAAGCAGGAATTTCATTGCGATCGCCGAAAAATTATTACTGGAATGAGAGACGGGCGATCGCCTTAATAATCTTTTATTCACGACTGTGAACCGTCGCCAAATAGGGTGCTACGATGGGCAACAAAACCCTCTGCCATCCTGGAGAAGCTGAGCGTCATGGCCAAATCCATTGTCACCCTTGTTGATAATCTGCCGGAAAACAACATCACCACAAAAGTTTTGACGGCTCTCGATACCCTATTTCCAGGGGAATGGATAAATTTTCGGGGATTTGACGACGCGATCCGCCAAATTACCCAAGAGACCAATCCAGAGGTGTTGCAACGAATTCGGGACAAGGCGATCGCCCTCTATGATGACCCAAAAAACGGTTACCAGAGTGCGGTTTTTCTATACCAAACCGTCGATCGAGCTGACACGGCCCTGGGGACTGCCGCCCTCGCCGACAAAATTGGCGAAAAAATTGGTCTTTTGGGCTTTCTCAGTAAATTGACTCCCAAGGCCGACACCAGCCAAACCATCGATCTCGTACTGAAAATTTCCGTTGAGGCGATCGCCTACTGCAAACTGAACGGTCTCCCCCAGGCAAACCCCCAGGTTCTCGCCCAGGCCCTCCAAGAAAACTATCGGGGTGCCGCCCTGGTGCGCATGGGAACCCTCGTTTGTGTTGATGGCCTTTTACCCCTGGGGCCGGATTTCCTCGAAAAAGTCCATAGCATCATTGGCCAAGTCGATCAAACCGAAGTCCAAAATAATAGCGGTTATACGGTACTTGGTTCAGCTCTACCTGGGGAAGATACCGCTTCCAAGCTGGGCTTTTTAAGCGAAAATTTCGAGGCTGTGCGGGGCTGGATGCAAAACTGGATCGCGAAAACCGGTGTGTCCCGTAGCTCTGTATTTAGTCAGTTGGGGCGATTTATTGAATTTGCCGACGACAATCTTGATTTAGTGGCTGCTTTTTTGGATCAAACCACCAATTACTTTACCCATACCGGCATTCAAACGGTGGCGACCCACCTGATTAAACGGGCTTACCAGGACGTACAGACAGAGATGGGGTTACTCCCTGGGACGGTCGCACCACCAGAGCCAGTGCCCACCGATGCCGGGGCGACGACCCTACAGCTACCCCAACCCCAATTTCGCCATGTGCAAACGGATACGGTGCTGGCGATTCCGAAGGTTTCCATTGTTCATATTGGCAAACCGAATCCCCAATATCCCCCGGAAGTTGATTTATCGCCGTTGCCCAATAGCGATGTTGTCTCCCGGCTCCACGCAAATTTGTGGAGTGATAATGGTTTTGAGTATTACATCCTGGATGTGGGGAGTTCCAACGGCACTTACCTCAATGGCGTTTTGTTGGAACCCAAGGAAAAACATCTGCTGCAAAACGGCGATCGCCTCGATTTTGGCCGGGGCGAAAAGGTCAGCCTCATCTTTGAAATGGGCTAATTTAGAGGCTAATTAAAGATCAAAGTCCGTTGTGAAACTGTCGCGGGTCATGGGCTGGGCAATCTCTAGCCCCTCGCCCCCCAACACTTCCAAAGGTTCCCCTTCGATTTGGAACCACACCCCGGCGGTGGGATCAAGGCTAGTGGCCGTGTAGAGCACCTGGGCAACGCGACCAATCATCGAGGCACTGCCGCCGCCAAACTGAAACTCTTCGGACAGATTCACCACGATACCATCCCCTTGGATAATCAGGCTCAACAGTTCGGTCCCGGGGGGAATTGTGCTACTGAGGCCATCCTCTGGGGTTTCTGTGAGCAATTGGGTAAACAGATTTTCCAGTTGGCCTGTGGGGGTTTCTGCGGTGGGGGCCACTTCGACGGGGGCTAAGGCCAGGCGATCGCCTTCATCTTTAAGCCAATAAACCGTCGGCTGGGGCGTCGTTTCCCCAGGATTTGAATCTGGATTATTGTCGGTGGGATCTTCGCCGCCTGGGGGCTGATTATTCTCAGCGGGAGGCTGTTCATTCACCACCGGGGGCTGATTATCTCCATTGGGAACCTCGGTGCAAGCGGTCATGAAGGCGATCGCCAAGGCCACTGTACCCAACCCTTGCCAAACGCGTCGTGTCCAGATCATTTGTTTTACCATTGCAAACTTACAGAGCAAAATCCTATACCTCATCCTTTGACAGTCGGTGACCCAATAAAGATTCACTCAGGTAAGTCACCAAAATATACAAAATCGGCACCACAAACAAACTCAACAAAGTCGCCACTAGCATTCCCCCAAAGACCGTCGTCCCCAAAGACTGACGACTGGCGGCCCCGGCCCCCGTTGCCAATGTTAAGGGAAAGATCCCCGATAAGGTCGAAATTGCTGTCATCAAAATTGGTCGGAGTCGTTCCCGGGCGGCCTCAATGGCGGCTTTGGTAATCGATAGCCCTTCGCCACGTAAATGGTTTGCAAATTCCACAATCAAGATCGCATTTTTACTCGCCAAACCAATCAACATCACCAGCCCCACCTGGCAATACACATCATTGGGGAAGCCCCTAAGTACCAATGCCGTCAAAGCACCACAGATCGCTAAAGGTACCGAAAGCAAAATAATCGCCGGATCCAAGAAATTTTCGTATTGCGCAGCTAGAACCAAAAAGACAAAGACCAGCCCCAAACCAAAGATAATCGGTGCTTGGCCACCAGACTCAATTTCCTCTAAGGCTGTACCCGCCCACTCATAACCAAAACTGCGGGGTAACGTTTGCTGGGCGATGCGTTCCATCGTTTGTAAGGCTTCACCAGAACTGACCCCCGGAGCCGCAGAACCATTAATTTCAATGGAACGCAACAGATTGTAGTGGTTAATGGTTTGTGCCCCAGAGCCGGGTGTGACGGTGAATAACTGCCCCAGGGAAACCATTTCGCCTGTGTCGGAGCGGGTATAAACTTGACCAATATCCGCTGGATTATCCCGAAATAGGCCATCCATCTGAACATAGACCCGATAATTATCCTGACCCAAATCAAAGTCATTGACATAGGTAGACCCAAAGGCCGTTTGTAATGTGCCATAGACCTGGGCAATATTGATATTTTTCGCCTTTGCAAAATCCCGTTTAATCTCAAGGTCATATTTGGGATTATTGGCGGCATAGGTACTAAACACCCCTTGGAGGGCAGGATCTTGGTTCGCAGCACCTAGCAGTTGTCCCATGGCTCCCACCAAATCCTGGATGGCAGCGCGTCCACTGCGGTCTTGGAGTTGGAACTGGAAACCACCAAAGTTACTGAGGCCCTGAATCGGCGGCGGATTCACAGGAAAGACGCGAGCTTCAGTAATTTGCGCAAAGGTCGGAAATAGGCGACCGATGATCCCTTGGGCTGTTTGTTCGGGTCGAGTCCGCTCTGACCAGGGTTTCAGGGGACAAAAAATAACACCAGAATTGGCTTGACTACCGCCCCCAAAACTAAAGCCACTAATGGCAAAGGTGCCATCAATTTCGGGGATTTTGAGGAGTTCTGCTTCGACCTGCGCCATCACAGCATCGGTGAACTGCATTGAAACCCCCTGGGGGGCCTGGACAAGGGTGATGATGTAACCCTGGTCTTCTTCGGGGACAAAGGCACCGGGGACAATTTGGTAAAGCCAGGCGGTTATCACCAGCAGGACAGTAAAAAGACTCACCACGGCATATTTCATGCGGGTCAGTTGGAAAAGAATTTTTTGGTAGCGGCGACGGAGCCAATTTTGAAAGCGATTGAATTGGTTAAAGACTTTTCCCAAAGCATTGGTGGGTTCGGGGCGATCGCGCAACAAAACCCCAGCGAGGGAAGGCGTTAGGCTCAGGGCAATAAAGGTCGAAATCGCGATAGAGAAGGCAATGGTGAGGGCAAACTGCTGATACAAAGCTCCCGTCGTCCCTGGGAAAAAAGCCACCGGAATAAATACAGCCATCAGCACTAAGGAGGTGGCAATAACGGCTCCGGTCAACTCTTGCATCGCGGCGATCGCCGCCTGTTTTGGGGCCATGCCTTTCTCGTGGATGAGCCGGGCAATGTCTTCGACGACCACAATCGCATCATCGACCACTAGACCCGTCGCGAGGGTCAAACCAAAGAGGGTCAGACTGTTAATCGAAAAATTGAAGAGTTTAATGAAAATAAACGTCCCAATCAAGGCAATGGGAATCGTCAAGGTCGGCACGAGGGTTGTGCGCCAATCTTGGAGAAAAAGGAAAATCACAAAAATCACTAAGGCGATCGCCGTGATGAGGGTGATCACCACTTCCCGCATCGATGCCGCCACATAATCGGTCGTATTAAAAGCAATCCGATAATCCAACCCAGGCGGAAACTGTTCCGAAAGGACTTCCATCTCCGCAATGACGCGATTTGCCACATCCAGGGCATTACTCCCCGGCCGCTGGAAGATCCCAATCCCGACGGCCTGGTTGCCCCGGTAGCGGACAGTGGTGTTGTAGCTCTCCGCTCCCAGCTCAACGCGGCCCACATCCCGCAGTTTAATAATCTGACCCTGCTCATCAACCTTGAGAACCAGTTCTTCAAACTCTGGTACTGTTCCCAGGCGTCCCCCTTGAATTTCTAAGTCAAACTGATACTGTTGTCCGGCGGGGGCAGGGGATTGGCCCAACTGTCCAGCCCCCACCAGGCGATTTTGTTCTTGGATTGCGGCGACTACGTCCTGGGGGATGAGGCGACGGGCCGCCAGACGATTGGGATCAAGCCAGACCCGCATCGCATAGCGACGTTCCCCAAAAATTTGGACATTACCGACCCCCTCTAATTTGCGGAGGGCATCGAGTAGATAATTATCGGCATAGTTACTGAGAAAGACATCGTCATATTCGCCCGCCTCGGAGTACAAACCGACCCCAAGGACAATGTTATTGCTGCTTTTCGCCACCCTGACTCCGTTTCGCTGGACTTCTGCGGGCAGTTGTGAGGTGACGGCGGCAAGTCGGTTTTGGATATCAACGGCGGCCAGGTCTTCATTACGGCTCGCATCAAAGGTGGCCACAATGGTGCTCAGACCGTCGTTACTACTGGTGGAGGAAAGATATCTGAGACCTTCGATCCCGTTGAGTTCTGCTTCAAGGATATTGGTAACGGTTTGCTCTACCACTTCAGCACTGGCCCCGGTGTAGCTAGCGGTGATGCTGATTTGGGTGGGACTAATTTGGGGAAACTGGGCAACTGGGAGGCTGGGAATCGTAATGAGACCGACCAGTAAAATGATCACACCACAAACCAGGGCAAAAATAGGCTTCTTGATGAAGAGCTTAGAAAACATTGGGAGAATCTGAGAAAAGCATCTCCCTATCGTAAGAGTTTTTTTCCAGAAAGGCCGGTAATTTTCTGGGTTTCGCGTCAAATTCTTTGTTTTTGTGCTTCAAATCAGAAAATCTTTAATGGGGAAAGGCTTGGCGTTAAAATTGGAATTCCCCCCTGCTCACCCTAAAGCCCCCACAGCAATGACTTCTGCTTCTCCGTCACCTCAGCTCAGCGATCAACTGCCGCCAACGGTGGAATTACGGCCTAGCTATAACATTCCCCTGGTGCTGATTATTAGTGGGATTCCCCTGGCCCTCTGGCAAATTTGGGTGGGGGCGATCGCCTCTTTATTTGGTCTATTTTTACTTTTTCAAGCAGTAACCCTGCGACTAGAATTCACCGCCACGGATTTAGATGTTTATCGCAGCGGCGATCGCATTCGGCGTTTCCCCTATCGCGAATGGCAAAATTGGCGCATCTTTTGGACAAGGGTTCCCATCCTGTTTTACTTTAAAGAAATCAATAGCATTCATTTTTTACCGATTATTTTTGACCCCCGCACTCTCCAGCAGGTTCTCGAAGCGCGCTGCCCCCGCCAAGACTAACACCCTTCATTAATGACGCTTTCCCCTGCGTTGTCACCCGTTGCCCCTAAGGACAAACTTTTATGAGTTCAGACCCCCAACAAGACCGACCCAAATTAGATCTGCAACCCACTCCCAAAGAACCATTAAATTTGCCCTCTGAAGCGAGTGGTACCGAGACTGATGCCAGTGCTTCAACTCCTGCGCCAGACCAGACCCCAGAGACCACGACAGACAACACCGACTTAGAAAAATTACAGGCAGAAAAAGAGACTCTTCTGGCAGAGATTGCCGCACTGAAGGCAGAAAAAGCGGCCCTCTTACAAACGGAAACGGGAGATCTCCAAGCTCAACTAGAACGGTTGATGGCCACAGGACTCCAAACCCTCGAAGACAGACAGGCAAGTCTGCAAAAATCTGTTGCCCAATTGGAACGACGCCGGGACAAAATCCGTGAGGAAATGCGCACCACCTTTGCGGGTACGTCCCAAGAAATTGCCGTGCGGGTACAAGGGTTTAAGGACTATCTCATCGGGAGCTTGCAGGATTTGGCGATCGCCGCCGAGCAGTTAGATTTACCCAGCTTTGATCAAGATTGGTCTGCGGCACCGTCACCAGTACCGACCCCGGAGCCTCCTCCTCAAAAATTAACCCCGCCCCAGTTTTCGGAGCAAAGTTTTGCCGCCAAGGCGCGTCGAATCCAGGAAATGCTGGATCAATACCAGATGTCGCCGGACTACTATGGCCCCCCTTGGCAACTGCGCCGCACCTTCGAGCCGATCCATAGCGAACGGGTAAAGAAATGGTTCTTTGACCAAGGTGGACGGGGCGCGATCCGGAGTATGGGTAGCCGTCTGCAAAATATTCTTGTGGCTTCGGCCAGTTTATCGGTGCTCTACAGTCTCTATGGCGATCGCCTCCGGGCCTTGATTTTGGCGAATACCCCAGAACGACTCGGCGAATGGCGGCGGGGCTTACAGGACTGTTTAGGCATCTCCCGCAGTGACTTTGGGCCAAACTCTGGGGTCATTTTATTTGAAAGTCCCGATGCCCTCGTCCAAAAGGCAGATCGACTCGTAGAAGATGATAGACTACCGCTAATCATTATTGATGAGGCTGAGGACAATATTAATCTGTCGTTGCTGCAATACCCGTTGTGGCTTGCATTTGCGCCGGAACCCCAGTCCGATTCTTCTTACTTTTTCTAAGTTTTCGCACGTGTTTTCTGCATCGGAGTAATGGGTTATGAATCTTTCGTTGGCGATCGCCCCCTTTTGCATCGGCGTGGCCTATTTATTGGGCGCTATTCCCACGGGCTACCTAGCTGGCAAGTGGCTCAAGGGAATTGATATCCGCGATTATGGTTCCCGTTCCACAGGGGCGACCAACGTCCTCAGAACCCTCGGTAAAAAAGCGGGGATCACGGTGTTGCTCTTCGATGCGCTCAAGGGCGTTGCGGCGATTTTATTTTTCAAGCTGCTTTATACCCACCCTGAATGGATTGATTTTCCTGCCAACTATGACCAATATTGGCTCACCATGGCCGTGGCGATCGCCGCTGTCTTGGGCCACAGCAAATCTATTTTCATCGGCTTTAACGGCGGCAAATCCGTTGCTACCAGCATCGGTGTCCTTTTGATCATGGCTCCTTGGGTTGCTCTGGGCACTATCGTTACCTTTGCAGCGGCAATTACTTTAACCCAAATCGTTTCCCTGAGTTCGATCAGTGGGGCGATCGCCGTGATGCTTTTGATGATTGTTTTACAGCAGCCCCTCCCCTATATCCTCTTTGGGGCGATCGCTGGTATTTATGTCATTGTGCGCCATCGCAGTAATATCCAAAGAATCATCGCTGGTACCGAACCTAAAATCGGGGCTAAAGCGACAAACTAAATTTTGAAATTAATGCCCAAAAAATCAAACTCTGTTTGCGGAGATCGGGAAAAGGTTGTCTGCGTTTTTGATTAACTTTTTCGGTCTAATTTGTGAAGGTGTTGCTTTATTGAAAAGGCAAAATATTTGATGATTTCAAGGTTTTGTAGTCTTTGTTTATGGGCATGATCTTTTCACAAAAGAGTCAAAATGACGGCTTTCTTCTAATTCGATTCGGGTCAATTTCCTTGATTGCCTTTCTGCCGCTACAAAGTCAAAAAAAATCAAGTCGAACCAATTAAAAAAGCACTGAGACTATTCCCAGTGCTGTTGTTTTATTAGATTATTAAAACCAAAATCCCAGTGATGTTTTATTTAAACCTACGGGTGGAATAAAAGATCAGGGAAGAAACGGTTGAACTCAATTAGTAGTCCGGCCGTAAAAACCATCATTGCGGTCAACAACACCGGCGCAGAAGATAAGAACTTATCCATTTATTTACTCCAAAAAGAATGATAAATACTTAAAAATGAAAACCTAGCGAGGAGAGATGGGGACATCCGCATCCTTCACGACTAGCTCACCGGAAGTAAATTCTTTCAGAGCAGCCAAAGGCCAAGCAAAACCAGCCAACATCAAGCTAAACGCCCGGGGGACATTGATGATGACTTCTTGCATTGCCGCATCTTTTTCATCACGGACTGCGATCAGATAAGCGCGACCAGCCCAGCCGATCCAACCAGCAATGTAGAGAAAGAGAATACTTGGAATTAAAAATTCACCGGCATGATCAAGACGGCCGTCCACGATGAGGTGGGGCAAACCTTCGGGGCCACAGAGGGCTTCAGAGTAAGCAGCGGCACGGTTTTGACCGGAGTTCGGGTCTGCGGTGGTGTTGCGGAAGTTCTTTGCTCTTTGTTTATAAGCGGCGGACTCACTACAGGGGGTTAAGTGAGACAAAGAATCTGCTTTCACGGGGGAAGCAAAACCCAGCCACAAAGTTAAAGAGAGAGCAAAGGCGCAAACAACAGCTACGAAACGTTGCATAAGTTTGTTTCCTTTTGTTACAAAATAATTAAGTTTTTTGTACAAAAGATACGCCAATCCATTTGTACTTTGGAAGCAATATTACTGTGACCAGCGTATCGAGTAAAGGCAAAAAAGGTTAAAGTTGTTAACTTAAATCTAAGTTATACCGATATATGAGCATTGTTTTAGCAATCGAAACAAGTTGTGATGAAACTGCCGTTGCAATTGTTAATAATCGTAAAGTTCTTGGCAATGTGGTTGCTTCACAAATCGACATTCATCGGGAATTTGGCGGCGTTGTGCCAGAAGTAGCATCACGGCACCATTTAGAAAGTATCAATGCTTGTATTGACACGGCCTTTGAGCAGTCGGGGTTGAGCTGGTCTGAAATTGAGGCGATCGCCACGACCTGTGCGCCGGGCTTAGTGGGGGCTTTGTTGGTGGGGGCCGCCGCCGGAAAAACGTTAGCGATGGTGCATAACAAGCCTTTTATTGGCGTTCATCACCTAGAGGGACACATTTATGCCAGCTACCTCAGTCAACCGGAGTTAGAACCGCCTTTTCTCTGTCTCTTGGTTTCTGGGGGGCACACGAGCTTTATTGAGGTGCGCGGTTGTGGGGAATATGAACTGTTGGGGGAAACCCGCGATGATGCTGCCGGAGAAGCCTTTGATAAGGTGGCGCGGTTGCTGAAGGTGGGTTATCCAGGGGGGCCAGTGATTGATCGTCTGGCCAAAACAGGTGATCCCCAGGCCTTTAAGTTGCCAGAGGGGAGAATTTCCTTACCGGGCGGGGGTTACCATCCCTACGATTGCAGTTTTAGTGGTCTAAAAACGGCGGTGCTGCGTTTGGTGCAGCAATTTGAAACCGAAGGGAAAGCCGTGCCTGCAACAGATATTGCGGCCAGTTTTCAATACACTGTTGCCCAGGCTTTAACGAAACGAGCTGTGCGGTGTGCAGGCGATCGCCAACTGCAAACCATTGTGGTCGGTGGTGGTGTGGCTGCCAACAGTGGTTTACGAGAAATTTTGACGGCGGCGGCGGCGGAAGCAGGGATTCAGGTTTATTTCCCGCCCCTCAAATTCTGTACGGACAATGCGGCGATGATCGCCTGTGCGGCGGCGGAACATTTCCAGAAAGGTGATCGCTCCCGGCTAGATTTGCCCGTGGCCTCCCGGTTGCCGATTACCCAGGTGCAAACCCTATACACCCCTCTAGTTCCCCTCAAGGGGAAATCTTAAGCTGCGCCACCTCTCTCAAGGGACATACACCCTCCGTTCTATCGACCACCTCCCTTAAGGGACATACACCCTCCGCCTTCGGCACCTCCCTCAAGGGAGGATTTTTAGGCGAAGACGGCGGTGCGGTTACCGTAAACTAAAACGCGATTTTGCAGATGGAGGCGGACGGCGCGAGATAAAACAATACGTTCTAAATCTTTGCCTTTGCGAATTAGATCTTTCACGTCATCCCGGTGACTGACCCGCACCACATCTTGCTCAATAATTGGCCCTTCGTCGAGATCCTGGGTGACGTAGTGGGCCGTAGCACCAATGATTTTTACGCCTCGGTCGTAGGCGCGGTGGTAGGGTTTCGCCCCAGCAAAGGCTGGTAAAAAGGAATGGTGGATATTGATCACCTGGTTAAACTGGCCGAGAAAATCAGGACTGAGTACCTGCATATATTTGGCGAGGATCACCAGATCGATGTTGTATTCCTGTAATAGGGCCAATTGTTTCGCTTCTTGCTCCGCCTTGGTAGCTTTGGTGATCGGGATATGGTGAAAATCAATCTTAAATTGTTGGGCGATCGCCGCTAGTTCCTGGTGATTGCTAATAATGAGGGGAATTTCTGCCTTGAGTTCTTTAGCTTGTTGTCGCCAGAGCAGATCCAGCAAACAGTGATCCTGTTTTGTGACCCAAATGGCCAACCGGGGAACCTGATCAGAAAAATGTAGGCTGTAGGTCGCCCCCAACGGTTTGGCGATCGCCCCGAAAGCAGGTTCAATGACCTCCCGTGGCAGGTTGAATCCGTCTAGCTCCCACTCGATGCGCGTCAGAAATAAACCAACGCTAAGATCCGTATGTTGATCGGCGTGGATAATATTGCCGCCGTTGGCGTAGATAAAGTTGGCAATTTTCGCAACCAGACCTTGTTGATCCGGACAGGACACTAGCAGAGTAGCAGTGGGCATTGCTTTTGTAGATTCTTAAAGGTTCGCAAAACTCCATTATTGTACGGGTTTCGCCTTGAAAATGAACGGTGTAGCAAGAAACTCACGAAAAAATGACACAGACTTGGGCGCAGGTACAGCACACCTTCCAACAAATTTGGGGCTATGACGATTTTCGGCCACCCCAGGATCAGATTATCCGCAGTTTACTCGCCGGACAGGATGCTTTGATTATCATGCCCACCGGTGGCGGCAAATCCATTTGTTTTCAACTACCGGCTATTTTACAAACGGGTCTCACTCTGGTGGTTTCTCCCCTGATCGCTCTCATGGAAAATCAGGTGCAAACTCTCCAGGCAAAACGCCTCCCGGCCCGACTCCTCCACAGTCAGTTATCAAAATTAGAGCGGCGGCAAACCCTGCAAGCGGTGGCGAAAAATCAGTTGCGCTTGCTCTATCTATCGCCAGAAACCCTTTTAAGTCCCCCGGTTTGGGAAATTTTGATTCAACCCCAGCTAAAGGTGAATGGTTTAATCCTCGATGAAGCCCATTGTCTGGTGCAGTGGGGGGATACCTTTCGTCCGGCCTATCGCCGCTTAGGGGTTGTGCGTCCCGCCTTACTGCGCCACAAACCCAAGGGCACAAAAATGGCGATCGCCGCCTTTACGGCCACCGCTGATCCCCAAGCCCAGAAGAGCATCAGCCAAACCCTCCAGCTCAAGAGTCCCAAAAAATTTGTCGAGAGTCCCTATCGCCCCAATTTACAGTTAGCGAGCCGCACCGTTTGGAGTCCCAAGGGCAAACGAGACCAGTTGCACCGATTGCTACAAACCAATGCCAAGGCGTCGGGGTTGATTTACGTCCGGTCGCGGCGGGAGGCGGAAACCCTAGCCATGACCCTGGGGCAACAAAATTATCAGACAGCGGCCTACCATGCGGGTCTTAGTCCAGGCGATCGCCGCCAACAGGAAAAAGATTGGCAAACGGGGCGCTTACAATTTGTCGTTTGTACTAATGCCTTTGGGATGGGCATTGATAAAGCTGATGTACGCTGGATTCTTCACTACCATCCCCCTAGTCTGCTGGCGGAGTATCTCCAGGAAATTGGTCGCGCCGGTCGTGATGGCAAAAAAAGCACAGCCCTGAGTTTGGTCAGCGAACCCACGGGCCTTTTAAACCCGGAGGATAAAAATCGCACGCGCTTTTTTCAACAAAATCTCCAAAAGCAGATCCGCCACGCCGCAAAATTGGCCCAGACCCTTCCTCTCCAGGGCAGCCTTTTAGAACTCGATCACCAGGCAGAATTAAGCCTAGGGATTTTACACAGCACCGGGCAACTCTGCTGGCGGGATCCGTTTACCTACGAACGTCAGCCAACCTTAGATCCGAAAGCCTTCACGATTCTGAGACAGCAACAAATCCACGCTGTTCGCCAGCTACAAACCTTTTGGCAACAAAAAACCTGCCGCTGGCAATTTTTAATCGACAGTTTTGGTTTCCATGACCAGGCCAAAGACTTCCGCTGTGGCCATTGCGATCGCTGTCAGAACTCTTCATGATCAAAGCGAAAGGCGATCGCCTTTTTTCCAGTTACCAAGGAGAAACCCCATGTACGTTTTAATCGGTGGTGCCGGGATGATGGGACGAGATCTCGCCAAAACCCTCCAACGAATGAACCACACCGTGGCGATCATTGATACCGATGCCGCCGCTTGTCAGGATGCCCGCGAAAAAATTGGTGTCATGGCCTTTGAAGGAAGTGCCGTTAAAACCAGTGTCCTCATCGAAGCTGGCATCCGCAAAGCCAACGCCGTCATTGCCACGCTCCGGGACGATGCCCTGAATCTGGCCTTGGTGACTCTCTGCAAACACTATGGTGTCCCGCAAATCATTGTCCGGATGCGCGATCGCGACTTTATCGAGCCCTATAAACTGGCCGGAGCCACCCACATTATCAGCACCACAGAACTGGCCCTCAATCGCGTGGTCAATGCCATCGAATATCCCGAAGTCGATGCGATGATGCACTTTGAACAGGGACAAATCGAAGTTTTAAAGCTCTCGATTCCTGAAAATTGCGCCATTGTTGGCCGGAGCGTCGCGGAATTAGCCCAGGATCATCGGTTTCCTGCCGGGACATTAGTAATCGGCTACCAAGCGCACCCCCACGAAGAATTACAAATCCCCAATGGCAGCACCCTCCTAGAGAGCGGTTCGACAATCCTCGCTGTCACCAAACCAGAACTGGTACACCAGTTGGTGGACTTTATGGGGTTGTGTGTTGTTTAGGGATCCCGGAGCGCCAGAATTTTTTGGTTCAACTCTTGTAGATAGGGCCGAGCCGTCTCATCACTGATTAAGCCCTTGAGAATCGCTTCGTTAATGGCACTTTTTTCCGCGAGAAAGAGGCGATGGCGCAAGCCTTCTAAATAAGCTTGGTTTTCAAACTGGCTCAGTTTTTGGGTGAGGCGCTGATTATAAAGCCCCCGTAACTCTTCCTCGGCGTTGGCAATGCGGGCCTGGTAGCTGGCAAAGAGTTCTTCGTAGAGGAATTTTGGCAAACTGCCGCTCTGTAACAGTTCCTTCAGTTCCTCTTGGGCGGATTTGGCGGCGATTAGATTGAGTTGCAAATTTTCGAGGTGTTGGCGGACAGGGGAAGGCTTGGCAAGTTGCAGCTTTTTCACGAACCAAGGCAAGCTCAAACCTTGACCAATCAGGGAAACCAAGACGGTACTAAACACGAGGGTAATCACTTGCGATCGCCCCTGGAGGGTTAAAGGCAAACCGAGGGCGAGGGCCATGGACAAAGAGCCTTTCACATTACCGAAAATGAGTACATGCTGCCAGCGGAGAGGCAAGGGGCGGTCGAAAAACTTCAGCACCGACAGCAGAGGATAAATCGAACAAATTCGCCCCACTTGATAGGCCACCACCGCCAGTAAAGCCGCTGGAATTGTCTGTAATAACGATAAAGGGGCGACCTCAATCCCCACAAACAGAAAAATGAAAGTATTCACTCCAAATCCCGCATATTCCCAGAAATTCAGGAGCGTAATCGTTACGGAACCGGAGCATTCCCGTAGGGCGACATTGCCGATCAAAAGTCCCGCGATCAACACGGCGATCGCACTAGAAACTCCCAAGGCCTGACCAATTTGAAACGTACCCAGGGAGACCGCCACCGTCAACAAAATATTACTGAGGGGATCATCCAATTGCCGGAACAGGCCAATGCACAAATAACCCAGACCCAGGCCCAGCAAGCCACCCCCCACAAAGGCAATTAAAATTTGTTCAACCCCTTCCCCGACGCTAAACGAACCTTGCAGATGAATGGTCGTCACGATATTTAGTAGAACAAGGGCAATCCCATCGTTAAACAAACTTTCCCCTTCCACAATGGTCGCCAGTCGCCCCGGTACTGGCACCGTCCGAAACGCCGCAATCACCGACACCGTATCTGTAATCGTGAGAATAACGCCCACCGCACAGGCCGTTAGCCAAGCTAAATCTAAGCTGACCTTCAGGAAAAAAGCGGTGATCGTCGCCGCCAAAAGCACCCCAGGCCCCGCTAAAAGGGCAATCGGTTTAATGGTGCTCCGCAAACGACTAATGTCGGTATTGATCGCTGCCTCAAAAATTAGAATCGGCAAGAATAAATTGAGAATGACCTCAGGATTCAAGCCGATGGCATCGGAGAGAATTTGTTTTGGGATCAACAACCCTGCCAGCACCAGACCAATCACGTAGGGAATCCTCAGCCAGCGGGTCACCAGTGCCACGACCGTCGCCACCAACAGCAACAAAATTAAAGTATTCACCAATCCGGTAAAGGCATTGGCCGGCAAAGAAACCGCTTGTCCGAACAGGAAGATGTGGCGCACAATGATCAGGGGAGGATTGGGCACGGTGGTAAGTTTCCTTGGTGAGAATAATCGGTTGCAACATCCTACGGTAACGGCGATCGCCAGAAATCGACAGGCTGACGCAAAATTTTTGATGCTTAGTGACGGGATATTGATATGGTGCGGGTAGTGATAACGGGCCTGGGTTTACGCTGTGCCTTGGGCGATCGCCACCAGGCTTGGCAAAAATTACAACGGGGAGAAAGCGCGATCCAATTGCGGCAACCGTTTCGGGATTTACCCGTTATTCCGGTGGCGATGTTGGGGAAAGCGCCTGTGGATTTAGAAATTCTGCGGCGATCGCTCGTTGAGGCAACCCTCGTAGATGCTGGCTTAGAACCGCCTTTAGAACATTGCGGGATTGTGATCGGCTCTAGTCGGGGCTTTCAGGGGCAGTGGGAAAAGCTGCGGTACGACGACCAACAAGGACATCAGAGAGGATTAGAGAATTGGTTAACTTATTTACCCAACCAATTGGCGATCGCCACGGCCCAGCAAGTTGGCTCCCAAGGGCCAGTTTTAGCACCGATGGGCGCTTGTACCACCGGATTATGGGCGATCGCCCAGGGCTTTGAACTTTTGCAACGGGGCGATCGCCCACAGGTGTTAGCCGGAGCAGTGGAATCTCCCGTCACACCTTTAAGCATTACGGGGTTCCAGAAAATGGGGGCTTTAGCGACGACGGGCTGTTTTCCCTTTGACCAGCGGCGGGAAGGCTTGGTTTTAGGGGAAGGGGGGGCGATCTTTCTGCTCGAAACCCTAGAATCGGCCCAGCAACGAAACGCCAAAATTTACGGGGAAATCCTCGGCTGGAGCTTTACCTGTGATGCCCACCACATGAGCGCGCCCCAAGGTAATTATCAGGTCGCAATGAAGGCGATCGCCCAATGTTTAGAGCGTTCCGGCTTGGAACCCGAAGATATAGATCACATTCACCCCCACGGCACTAGCACTCGCTTAAATGATCAAGCCGAAGCAACGATGATCGAAATGTTTCCCCAGCGTCCCTTTGTCAGTGGCAGTAAAGGGGCAACGGGGCATACTCTCGGCGCATCGGGAGCTTTGGGGGTTGCATTCTCGCTGTTAATGTTGCGGGAGCAACGGCTATTTCCCTGTGTGGGCCTAGAACAGCCGGAATTTGATCTCAATTTCGTCCCAAAAGCCCAGCACCATCTCCTCCGCAATGCCCTTTGTTTCAGCTTTGGGTTTGGTGGCCAAAATGGGGCGATCGCCCTACAACGCTTCCATGAATTAAAACACAGCTAAAAGCCACTAAAAACCACTGTATTCAAACTCAATAATTTCTCATTTTAGACAGTTTACAATCAGAAAAAGAATAAGCATAATCACTTGATTCATCCTCAAGATTTTTTGCTGTAGGAATAAGTTTTAAAAATAAAGCGCTAATCTATGGAAGAGGACACTCAAAATCTGAAACGAGATTTTTTTTCGCGCGGCAAGAATAAAATTTAGACCAACTATAATTCACCTCTCATTTCGCTAACTGAAACAAAGTTTTCATCTTTTTAGGAGACAATCAACATGTCAGCAAAACCTAACAAACCACAAAGCGAAACGCCTAGTAGCATTAAGAAACAAAACCGGATTCCAAAGTACGGAGACAACTATAATCGAGGGTACATTGGTTTTACCTACAACGACTCAAACTTCGTTTCCAGAGGCATTGCCTACTTTACAGGCTTTGGCAGGATGAGTGATATTATCACGACCCATACCTTGATTGTGACAGGAGCCGATGAGTGCATTGAAGCCCATGCACAATCAGGAGTACAAAGATCGAATTTAAGTAAATATTTTGACGATGAACAGTGCGACATTTTCTTCAGAAAACCAAGGGGTCTCAGTGAAGATATTGCAACGAACTTGATTAACCGTGCGGAACAAGAACTCAACAGTGAATATGATCTGCGTTTAATTGCGGCCCATGCGGCGGCTGGCACAATGCTCGGTCATTTTCTCAATCGATTATCTCAGGGTCAGTTGGAAAAGCAAATTGCTCAACTTTTAAATAAAGCAGATGCTTGGATTTGTAGTGAATTAATTGCCTATTGTTTAGATCAAGATCCCTACAAAGATCAGGGTATTTTAAAAGAGCCTTGGGAAACAATTTCTCCCCAGGAACTGTTTGAAGATTCTTTAGGGCAGATTTTCGAACCATGGCGTGATTTCCAGCAGCAGAATTAAATAAAATTAGTGAACTAAAACATGGATGAATTTCTAGCTCTTGAACTAGATTTTAGTAAACCATTCAGCATCAACATCGACTGACTCAATCAAATTTATTTTGACCCCTAGGCCAAGTTCTTTAAGTCGTTGAACTAACTGCTCACCATCTATTAAATCAATGGGCGGTGCACCATCACGAGTTGCTTCTTTGATTGCATCTCGCGTAAAAGTTCCTGTTGTGATCATCAAGCCTTTATCAGTTCTCCCTTGCATTGCGCCTCGGAAATCTCGAATTTGACTTGCCGTCACTGAGCCTTGATAGCGCTTGCATTGAAAGAGTACATGAAAACTCAGAAATCCATTAATTCTTGCAATGCCGACCCCATCAATTCCCCCATCTCCTGATTTACCTGTAACTTGTACCTGAATAAAACCAGACTCACGCAGCAACCGTTGAGCTAATCGCTCGAAGGCGGCGGGGTCTAATGACAAAAGAATTTCGTGAAGCTGTTGATGCCAAGTGCTTTCATCTAAATTTTCAGTAGTTTCAGTTGATTGGTTGGGTAAATCTATCGAGGCTTTATTCTTCTTGTCTACCTCTCGAACAAACCTAACAACTTCCCTAGGATCGAGATCGTCGGGGTTGATCGTCGTTGAGGTTAAAGACCAAACGCCCCGTGCTGAATTTTCTAAAAGACCATATTTTTTTAGATAAGTTCGACTCCATGCCAGTCTATATTCGACTTCACTCTGGGATGTGTTTCCATGAATAATTTCAAGAATCTGATCTGGCAGATTTAATAACTGGATGACCTGTTCATAAATTTCTTCAATGGTGCCAGAGCCTCCTAATGTTTGCAGAGCTTGAACAGTAGGAACCAGCAAAGCATCAAAAGTAGGTACTAGGGGAGCTGAATGATTCATAAAAAGCGTGTGCTAATTTCTATGTCCATGATCAACACCCTAAATCTTAAGGGATTAAGCTTCTTACAAATCTTTGGAATCTTGTCTCAATTAAGTTGTAATTCCTTCTAAAACATCGTCCGTAAGGTCATAAAGATCACTTAGTTTTTGTAATTTTTCATCGGAAGCTTCCCAGAAACCGCGCCCATGGGCTTCCAACATCCGCCCGACAATATTCCGAAAAGCTTCGGGGTTCGCATCTCGCAATTTTTGCGCCATGGCTGCATCGAGGGCATAGGTCTCTGCGGCTTGGTCATAGACCCATTGATCCTGGAAATCGACTGTACCGCCCCAACCGATTAAAGCTGTCATTCGCTGGGAAATTTCATAGGCTCCCCCAGACCCCTGATCGGCCATTGCCTCAGCCCACTTGGGGTTGAGCAGCTTAGAGCGATATTCCATGCGCAGCACCGATTCTAATTTTCGAGGCGTTGTGTCCTTCGAGAAACTTTCCACAAAGCTAGCCGTAACGGTTTTACCGCTGGCATTTTCCGCCGCTTTTTTTAGGCCCCCAGTGTTGGCGTAGTATTCCTGGATATCTGTCAGGCCATATTCCACCGAGTCAATTTCCTGCACGAGGCGATCGCCTGTTTGGAGTAATTTTTTCAAGACCTCTGGGCGTGCCTGACCCTTATCATTGCGACCATAACTGTATTGATTGCGGCCTTCCCAGGTTTTCGCCAGTTCATCGCTGTTGTCCCAGTTGCCTTCGACGATTTGATCATTAACTAGAGAGCCAAAATCCCCAGCAGGATTGGAGAAGAGGCGGGCGGTGGTATTTTCGACTCCTTCGGCCTGGAGTTCGAGACTGTGCTTGCGGATAAAATTTTGCGCAGGATCTTCGTCTACGGTGGCGGCCCGGTGGAATAGATCGTCCAGTAGTTCAATGATGTTGACAAAGCTATCCCGGAAAATGCCCGACAGATTCGCCAAAATATCGATGCGGGGATGGCCGACGACTGCCAGGGGCAATAATTCATAGCGGACGATGCGCCCCGTCCCTTCCTTGATGGGTTTTGCCCCCACCAATTCCAGCAGAATCCCCAAGGATTCTCCCTTTGTTTTAATGGCATCCAAACCCCAGAGCATCACCGCCACCGTTTCTGGATAATTGCCCGTTTCCTCAAGGTGTTGCTGGATGATTTTTTTGCCAATTTCCCGACCGCGAGCATAGGCTGCCGGGGAAGGCATCCGGTAGGGATCGAGGGCATGGATATTGCGTCCGGTGGGTAAAACTCCCAGGCCATCCCGCAGCAGATCGCCCCCAGGGGCCGGGGGAATATATTCGCCGTTCAAACCCTTGAGCAGGTTCGTAATTTCGTCGTCCGTTTGCAAAAGGCGATCGCCAATTTCCCGCGCTTCTGCCAGGAGTTCCGGTTGGTCGCAGGTAATTTCAGGCTCTCCCTGGGCGACCTTGGTAAGAATATTTGCCGAAAGGCGATCGCCAAAATAGGCCGTAAGATAACTTTGGATAATTTCGGGGCTGGGTTTTTCCCCCAGGACATGGAGACCAGAGGAAAAGAGCCGTTGCTCTAGGGCTTGTAGGTATTCATAAATTTGGACGAAATAATTTTGGAGGGCGGTTTTGCTGAATAAGGGGGCATTTGCAACAGTAAATTCGATCCCCTGCTCCTGGCCTACTGTAAATGGACAATCTTCCGGCAAACCCAGATCAATAATTTTTTGAATAATATCCGGGCGGAGAGCGTCATTTTTCTCTGGATCTTCGCGATATTCTCCAATCAAATCCCGCAGCACCAACAGTTCTTTGTATAAACCGGCCCGACCATAGGGAGGTACATTGTGAGAAATCAGAGTGCCATAGCCGCGCCGCTTCGCCAAAATCGACTCTGAAGGATTATTCGCCGCGTAAATATATAAATTTGGCAGATTTCCCAACAAAATATCCGACCAAGAATAACTGGTATTCCCCAAGGGCGAACCGGGCAGCCATTCCACTGTGCCATGCATGCCGAAGTGAATCAGGGCATCGGCGCGGAACTCATTTTGGAGCCATTTATAAAAAGCAGCGTATTGGGGATGGGGCGTTAAATCTTTCTCGAACATCAACCGCATCGGGTCACCAGAAATGCCTAGGGGCGGCTGCACGCCGATCCACACCTTCCCGAACTGGACGCCTCCCACCTGACATTTGCCCCCAAAGGTTTTCAGACCCGTATTCGTTAAACTTTGCCACTGCTTTTCAATTTTCTGGGTCAGAAGATAACCCAACCAACGATCCATGATTTTGAGATCGATATTTTCCAGGGTCTGCTGGGGCGCCAAGGCGAGATCAAGGCGGTAGGCTTCATCAGCCGCTTTCACCAAACGAATAATTTCTTCCCCATCTTCCGGAAAATCTCCCACATCGTAACCCTGAGCCTGGAGCGTTTTGAGAAGATTGACCAAACTTTTGGGGACGTTTAATAATGCCGCCGTTCCGGTCGCTCCATAACCCGGCGGAAACCCATAAAGCAAAATGGCCAATTGGCGATCGCCTGGGGCGGTATTTTTCAGGCGAATCCAATTTTTTAGTCGTCCCGTGAGTCGTTTTATCCGTTCGGGGATCAAGTAAATATCTTCCCCGACGAGACCACCGAGGGGAATCGTATCAATTGCCCCATCCAGTTCTGGCAGAGCATAGAGCACCACACTTTGGAGGCCACCGATCCCTTGCTTCGTCCAGGAATGGAGGTCTTGGATTAACAGAGGGGCCGCAACGAGATAGGGAATATTTTTCGCGCTCAAGATACTTTTCGCCACTTCCACTTGCCGCCCTGCTTCCATAGAACCGGCCGGGCCACCCACCAGGGGAAACCCAATCGTCGAAACGATGCCTTCAACCTTTACCGCATCGGCTTTGAGAGATTTAATCTCCACCTGGCCATGGAGCCTTTGGTGCTGTTCGTAGTCGGTAGTGAGCCAATCCCGGACGATTACATGGGCTTCGACACCATTGATAAAAATCGGCAGGGGCACCAACCCATCGGCTTCAAATTTGCGGATCAGTTGGGGAATGTAGGGCTGCTTGGTGACAACGTGTTTGCGGTAGAGGAGGACGGCAACGACGGGGTTTAATTTTTGCTCTGGAAAGGTGTGGCGATGCCAATCGAGGTAAGCCTGGGGACTGAGGAAATAGCCATCATGGTCGGGATGGAGCAGGCCCAAATTCGGTGTTTCCACCACAGCGGGCAATTCCCCAATATTTAAACCCAAGTAATTTTCGGCGATCGCCCAACACATGGCCGCCACATTATCCGTCCCGCCCGCATTCCAATAGCCGTAGATAATTAGCCAATTGCGCAGATCCTGAACCTTTTTGGCGGGAATATATTTCAGCAGCTTCGGCCCGGTCTTGAGGAAACTCAGATAGCCAGCGAGCTTATCTTCTTCCTTGCTGTTGGTAAATTTGCTGAGGATAAATTTAATCGGTTTCGGCATCCCCCTGGGCTGTTCCCCAATCACAAACTTGCCCAACCGAGTCAGGGCCATCAGCTCCAGGGCCGACTCAAAAACTAAGCGTACCGGAATATTTTCGACCCGTTCCCGCAGCCAAATCACCTGGTCATAGTCAAAAATCAGACTGGCGAAAAAAACATCGGCCCCCTGTAAAGCTTGGGCCACAGCCTCCGGTTGACTGACCAAATCCCGGTCGTTAAAGGTCAACACCTCCAGGTCGGGACAACGGGCGATCGCCTTTTGGGCAGCCTCCCGATACAAGCTGGCATTAAACGCTTCAAACCCGGTGATGATCACAATGCGCTTCATGGGAGCGGCCTTTACTTTCCGTTACACTGCGATCTTAGCAACTTTTTCTGGGGGAAAGTTCAGGTCAGGGCTTCCAAAAGGGAGGTCAATTTTAACTGGACTTCGGCATATTCCCGTTCCGGCTGGGAACCCGCGACAATCCCGGCCCCACCATAGAGCCGCGCATGGTTTCCCCGAATTAGAGCCGACCGAATTGCCACGATAAATTCACTATTGCCCTGATTATCCAGCCAACCGATGGGGGCGGCATATAGGGTACGGTCGAAGGTTTCTGCTTGGCGAATTTCCGCACAGGCGATCGCCCTGGGGACGCCGGCCACCGCTGGTGTTGGATGTAAGTGGGCCACTACCTCTAGGGGATGAATTTGCGGCGGTAGGATTGCATGAATCGGTGTCCAGAGGTGCTGAATATTAGAAAGTTTAAGGAGCTTACGGGGAGCTGCCTGGGGATCGAGACCAAGGCTCTGGAGTTGTCCTAGTAGAAAATCTGCCACGGCCTGGTGTTCCCGTTGTTCCTTTTCACTGTGGAGTAGGCTTTTGGCGAGACGCTGATCTGTGAGCAAAGATTCCCCCCGGGGGGCAGATCCGGCGAGGGCATCGGTCACCAATTGTCCCTGTTGTACCGCTAGCAACCGTTCTGGACTTGCGCCGATAAATGTGTCACCCCGCTGATTACGGAGGGAAAAAACACAACAGTCCGGGTGGCGATCGCGCAGATTATCCAGGGCATGCACCACATCAAAGGCTTGATTGGCCGTGACATCGAGGGCATGGGCCAGAACGATTTTACTGAGTTTACCTTGGTCAATGAGTCGAAGTGCCCGCCGGACAGCCTGGGTAAATCCCGTTGAGGCGGTGCAGACAGTGCCCCGAATCCCTAGGGAGGGGACAAGTTCCTGGGGTAGAGTCGCGAGAAACTGGCGCAATTGTTGGGCGATTTGGCGTAAGAGGGTGCGCTGTTGGCGATCGCCATTGAGCACTAAAAAATAATCCCGTTGGTCTTGTACCAGTTGCAGTCTAGGAATGGTGACCAAGCCAGCCGGAAAAGGCGCTTCGGGGGTTTGGGCACTAAAAAACGTGAACCCACAGGAAAAGTAAGGAATCGGAATGTTGATATTGCGCTGAATTCTCGGTTGCCAATGGGTGATAAATTGCTGGGCTTGGCGAAAACGATCCTTTCCCTGGGGAACTAATTCGCTTAGGGTGCCAAAATTGAGGATCGCCCGTTGCTGTTGGCGATTTTCCCAATAGAAGTGATTGAGGGGACTGGGCAGAATTTGTTCAATGGCCCGGAGCACCACCAGACTATCCACCGCTGGAATTTTAGTGATTTCGCTGACAATTTCCCCAGATGGTGCGGGGGTTCTTTGGGTAAGCCATTGTTGCCAGGTTGATGGGGACAGTTGACGCCGTTGGCAGGAAGTTCCCATTCCCTCCCCCAATGCCGAACCATGACTTTGATCCGGCTCTAGGCGATCGCGCCAAAGCGTTTTTCCCACAATTCAGATCCCTCTAGGACGATGGACAACGAAAAACAAAGATGTGCAATCAGTCGATGGTGCAGTCACTCAGGCCAGCAATGATGTCTTCCCAGTGACCATTCGGCTGTAGCGGGCTACCACTCCAGAATTTTACAATCAAGACCTCAAGCTTATTTTATGTATGGTAACGAAACGCAGACTAACTTCATAGGTTCCGGGCTTGATTTGGTCGTGCTTTCCGGAAAAAGTCCCCTATTTTAGACATTTTTTACTTTTTCTTAAGTTTTTTCTTGATTTATTGGGCATTCTTTCATTTTATGCTTCCCAAAAGATTGCTCCAGTATGGTTTCTAGAGCGGTTGTTTTCGCCATCAGCAATTTCTTGCAAGGGACTCTCTCCCAAGCAGTTACAGAGAAATAATTAGATATTGATTTTGGAATTTTGCCCCCTTTACAGGAGCACCTTTGAGGGGAGGCGGCAGCAGAATATTACGCCGTTGATCCCCTGCTTCGATGGTGATTTCGGGGCCATATTGGGTGAGCTTAACCTGTTTTTTGTCAAAGGTGGGGAGGAATACTTTCACCTGACGGGCAGCGGTATCGATGATCAGGGGCCGAGGAGCCTGGGCCGCTTGGCTAAAGTCAGGCAGATGGGAAATGAGGTCTTCCCAATGATCAGCCTCTACTGTGGGTAGGGCGGTATTCGTCAGGGGTTTAAATTCAGGGCCAACATCTGCATCGCTACGATTAATAATTACGCCACCGACAGTCACATTCACCTGCTGGGCACTGCCCCAGAGATATTTCGCTTTGGCGATCGCCCCAGCACTGGCATCGGTGACGAGGTATGCGGCGAAACGGTTGGGGTCAGCCATCGCTTTTTTCCCTTCATCGAGGACTTGGTTTGCCTCTTGGGTGGGTTCAGCGGCAAAGTTATCAAACGTCCAGGACACATTTAAAATGGCGCTGGTCACGGGCTGAATAAAGGGGGAAATGGCACGACCCAGGTCAGAGGCTTGGAACACTTCCCGGAAGCGGCGGATGTACCAGCTTAAAATTTCGGGAGTGCCTAACAGTCGTAGGGTATTGAGGTCGCCATCACCGTCAAAGATAATCACATCGTACTGGCCGCTTTTGTCGTAGTCCCAAATTTCCTTGAGGATTACAGCGCTATCCATCCCCGGCAAAATTCCTAATTCCTGGCCATAAACGTTCTTCAGGGTTGGCGATCGCAGATATTTTGCTTCTAATGCTTTGACCTGCTCCCAGCCGGATTCGAGGGCAGCAGTGGCCATGATCTGCACGGCATCGAGGTTATTTTCGAGGTTAACAGGACTAAAACTCGGTGACATCCCCAGGGCGATCCCCCAGGCAGGACTTGGATCTTGGCCGATGAGTAAAACCCGCTTACCTGCTTGGGCATATTTTTTCGCGGCGGCGATCGCCACAGTGGAACGACCGACCCCACCTTTACCAAGGAATGTCAAAATAAAAGCCATAGTTCTCCATTGCACAAAACGATGATCTAACAGAAATTGTAGCGATTCTGCTGGATTATCTTGCGAGGCTATTTTGAATTAGTGCTAGGACTCCACCTAAGCCATTAATTGGGTCAGTTTAAGGGTTAGGGCAGCGGCGATCGCCTGATAGTCTTGCCCTAGCTGCTGTAAGAGAGTTGCCACGCGAGGCCAATCTTCGGCATGGGCTGCCCCCTCTAGGGCCTGGCATTGGCGAGCAAATTGCTCCATCTGAAATAGCCGACTACTGGATTTGAGGGTGTGGGCATTGCGCACAAGCTCCGCCTGATTATGTTGTTCGTAACCCGTCTGCATCGCCGCAATCAGTAGGGGCGTATCTCCTAAAAAAGTTTCAACGAGGTCTTGTAATGTTGCTAAGTCATAGCTGACCATCTCAGCTAGTTGCTCTAAATTGACTTCGTCGGCAGCAGATGAAGAGGCCATAGACTTTAATCAGAAGAAGACTGGGTAGTGGAGAGGGACTGGTGGTAATGGTAGGCGACCTTTAGGGCATGGAGGAGCTTTTTTACTTGAATCGGTTTACTCAGGTAATCGTCCATCCCCGCATCTAGACAAACTTGGCGATCGCCCTGCATCGCATTGGCGGTCATAGCAATAATCCAGGGACGCTTCCCCTGGGACTGGGGCGACCGGGCATCACGCTGGCGAATTTGTCTGGTGGCTTCGAGGCCATCCATCGCAGGCATTTGTACATCCATCAAAATGACATCATAGTTATCGCTTTGTAAACGGCTCAAGACTTCGAGGCCATTGGTCGCCACCTCTACACCATAGCCGAGGCGGGCCAAAATATTGAGGGCAACTTTTTGGTTCACAATATTATCTTCCGCCAACAGAATTTTGAGGGGGTAGGCTTGCCCCAAGGTTGCATCAAAGGGAGAGGCAGGCTCCATGGCCGTTGTGGGTAGGGCCTCGGCGATCGCCAGGGACAAGCAATGGTAAAGGGCCTCTTGCTTGATGGGCTGACGTAATTGGAGCTGCTGGGAAATGGCTGGATAATGAGTCGATTCGGCAGTACTTAGGGGCGGGGCGATCGCCACAATTGCCAGGTCAGGATTTTGACTAGATTGCTTAATTTGTCGAAAAAAATCTGCGGAAACAAGATCCGTTTTCATCTCCATCATCAATAGATCAATGGGACGTTGATGCAAGATATCCAAAGCACCGGAGGCCATGGTTGTATGGGAAACCGCTGCTCCAGTTGCTGTCAATAAATGGGAGATACTTCGGGCAAATAAAGGACTTGGATGCAGGATCAGGAAGTTTTTCTCCTGGAGTTGGGGCGGGAGTTCATGGAGGGTGATTTCTTTTGCGGAAATCGGGGCAATGGTAAAGGGAATTTGCGCATAAAATACCGTTTGCCGCGCCACGGATTGGAAGATTTTCGGCGGATCGGGGGACATTTCCTGGGGAAATTGACCAGCCATGATTCCACCACTTTCGACCCAAAGTTGCCCCCCCATCAACTCCACCAGTCGTTTGCTAATCACGAGACCCAACCCCGTCCCACCATAGCGGCGCGAAGTGGAAGCATCCCCCTGGCTAAAGGGTTGGAACAATCGGGTCATCTGCTGCGCCGGAATGCCGATGCCTGTATCTAGGATCGCAAATCGCAGGCAGACTTGATCCCCGGCACCCGTCGCTGTGGGGACTTTTTGTACCCAGAGGGAAACATCACCGCGATTGGTAAATTTGACGGCATTGCCCAAGAGATTGAGCATAATCTGTTGAAAGCGCGTCACGTCTCCCATTAAGTAGTGGGGCACATCGGGATCAAGGATATAGCTCAGGTAAATGGGCTTGGCGATCGCCCGGGTCGACATCAAATCTAAACAGTTTTCTAAACAGGTTTGCAGGTTAAAGGGCTGCAACTCTAACTCAAATTTTCCCGATTCAATTTTCGAAAAATCCAGAATATCGTTAATGATCGCGAGGAGGTTACTGCCACTATTACGAATAATGTCGATAAATTCCTGTTGTTGGGCCGTGAGGTTTGTATCCCTGAGAAGTTCCGCCATCCCAATCACAGCATTCATCGGCGTCCGGATCTCGTGGCTCATGGTCGCCAGAAACTCGCTTTTGGCACGGTTGGCTTGTTCTGCGTCTTCCTTGGCAAGCTTCAGTTGGATTTCGGCCTCTACTTTGTCTGTAATGTCGGTGATTGTGCCGACGATGCGGTAAGGGTTGTCCTGTTCATCTTTGAGGCACTTCGCTTTACTCAAAATCCATCGGTATTGGCCATCACAATGGCGTAGACGATGGACGTTTTGATAACTTGCGGTCAGTCCCTGGAGATGGTTTGTCATGGCGGCCTGGGCTTGAGCTAGATCATCGGGATGAACGAGATCGGCCCACATTTGGCGACCTGTAATCTGAGGCCGTAGGTTGGATTCTTTGTAGCCCAAAAGACGAAACCAAGACCGGGAGCGATAAACCTGATCTGAACGGAGATCCCAATCCCAGATACCGTCATTGGTAGCGGCGATCGCCAACTCGTAGCGTTCTTCACTCTGCCGTAATTGCTGTTCAATCAGTTCTCGCTGTCGTACTTCTTCTGAGAGGGCTTTGGTTCTTGTTTCTACCTGTTCTTCGAGGTTGAGGGTTGTCGCCTGAATCGCCTGGAATTGTTGTCGTAGGGTATTGAGCATCACCTCAAAGTTTTGGCTCAGACGATTAAATTCACTGATATAGCTCTTGAGAGGAAGAATCGGTTCCTGCTGCTGCAGCTCCTCTTGAATATCGGCGGTCATCGCACTCAGTTGATTCAGCGGTGCTGTCAGCCAACGACTCATTTTTTCCGCCGTCACCACTGCCAACAACAGCAAAATCAGGACGATCGCCAGACTGCGAATGTAGTAACGTTCTAAGGCATCCATGTCCTCCGCCAGTCCCATGGTCAGCCATAACTGAGCCGGAAATCGCGTTCCTTCTAGGGGTTGAACAATAACTCCAAAGGCTTCTTGCCAGCGGGCGATCGCCGATTTACCAATGACAGTCTCCGGTAAGGAAATAGACGTTTCACTAAGTAAGGGTTGGTTGTCCCGTTCGTCGTACCAAACCCAGGGCTCCCCCGCAGCGATCTGTTTGGCAGAATCTGCAATCACTAAATCGTTTGCTTGGGTTGTGGCGATCGCCCGGAGCGGATATTGTCGTACCGCTTGTAGTTTTCGTTGCAAAAAATCCGCTAAAAAATCAACATCAACATCAAGATAAAATGAACCCAAATCACCCGGAATTTGCAAGAGGTAATCGATATGTAAATGTTCTTGGTCTTTGTGAATTGTCGCAACAATGCCGTTTTGTAAAAACTGGCTACTTTGGCGATAAGTTTGAATCGACTGGGTTATTTCTCCATTCACTTCCTGGAACACAAAATCAGAACGATCATTAAGGGCAAGCACTGAATTATTCGCCGCATCAAACACTTCGATATAAGCTAATTCCGGATAAACTCTTTGGAGACCTCTGAGAACATTGTCAAGTCTCTCTACTGGCAAACCATCCTTGGCAATACTATTAATGGCATATCGGCTTGCTTCTAGATAAGAGGCTTCCCAAAGTTTTAATTCTGTTGTTAGGGATTGACTAGACGTAACTAAAACATCATGAATTTCCTGTTTGATCGCTTCAAATCTTTCTTGAGCATTTAAAATCATCAACGTCAAAATGGGAAACACCACAAAGGCCAGGAGGACATCAAAGGCAATCTTTTGGAGTGAATTGTCACGTCGGTAGCGTTGGGGAATTACCCGCTGTAAAAAAGGTAGATAGTTAACAATTAAACTAGCAATTTCAGCATTAAAAATTCCATTCACAAATTGCTTTAGGGCAACTGTTGTTACGGCTTGGACATCCATTTTTAAAACTAAAAAATAAATGCTAAAAATTAGAATGCTACCAATCGTCAACCAGTAAATCGCGTCATAGAAAGGAATATTGATATTGCGGCGTTTTTTTTGCCAAAAAAAGCTCACAAAAAGCACTTCACTGACAAAAATCACCACGGCATAGGGATGGTGCCAGATAAAAAATGTATGCAGACTGGCGATCGCCCCAGCGATAATCGCCCAAAAAGGCCCATAGAAAAATAAAATTATCCAAACTGCAATAGAACCAAATAAAAAGTCAATACCAAAAAATAAGCTTAATTTAAAGTAATTACCCAGGTAGCTAACGACGATCAAAGTTAACAATAACCAAGGGTACTCCACCTTTAAATTAAGGAGCTTGGATACAACTTTATTGAGTGTTTTTTGGAACTGAAACAGCATCACACTCAGGAAATTTTGTTAAAAACTCTATACTCATTAATCGTAATAACACTTGCCATCTAATATCAATCAAACGATATGATTCTTGACTAAGACAACGAAGGCATCCGGATTCTTTTTTACTTTTTGACTAATTTGTCCGGCGATCGCCCTATCTACCTTAAAGGCCGTTTCTCCTAAACTGGCGACTAAGGGAGGCTTGTCAGATATCCTGTTTGCCTAATTAATTAACCTTTTGGAGATTGCCCGCTTTTACCCAAGCTTCTGTACCGTTCGCTAGGCGAATTTGCTGCCACACTTGATCGTCACTCATGCCGAGCACCGTTACCTCGGCGTTATAGTCAACACCCCCCAAGCGAGCGGAGTCCTGGGAAGGTTCTGCCCGTAAACTTAAGCCACTCGACCAAGTAACCGTCGCTTTATAGCTATCCGTCGATGTTTCAGCCACCTCTGGTTCTGGGGCTTCCTCTTCCTCTGCTTCGGCCTCGGTTGCCTCTGGATCATTATTGGCAGCGGTGGCAGTGGGTTCAGGCTCAGTCTCCTGGGATTGAGGTGATGTCGGGGTGGTTTCTGGGGGATCAGCAACGGTCTCAGAAAACACCGGTTTAGGCGGGGCAGCGGCCATGCGGTTAAAGAAATAATAAGCGGCCCCAACACTGCCTACCGCCAACAAAAATACCCCAAGGATAAAACCAAGAATAAATTGAAAAAGATTAGAAATATTCATAAAATCTGCTCTCTGACCGGGACACCAACAACATCAAAGGAACGGCCCATAGAAAGCATTATAGTTGACCGCTCCCTGGGTCTTAGGGGTTCAAAAAATTTTGTTGTCGCGAGGCGAGGCGGGCCTTTCCAGAGGTCGCCCAATGTTGCAAAAACTCGATTTGCTCTTTCGCGGTGCGCGCCAGGGGAATGATTTGGCTCGCGGCTTCTAAAATGTCGTCAGTGGTGAAGTCTCGATTTTGGCTAAAGCCCAGGTGCATGGCCTCGATCAAGGTTTGTTCAATTTCAGCCCCAGAAAAATCAGGCGTTTCGTAGGCCAAACGCTTTACATCGTAGTTTTTGAGGTTATGGGGCCGCAGGCGGGAAAGATGGACATTGAAAATTGCTTCCCGTTCGGCCTGGCTGGGTAAACCTACAAAAAAGATTTCATCAAAACGACCCTTCCGCAGCATTTCAGGGGGCAAAGTATGGATTTTGTTAGCCGTAGCGACCACAAAAACGGGGCTTTGTTTTTCCGCCAACCAGGTGATGAAAGTGCCAAAGACACGGCTGGTTGTCCCCCCATCGCCTCCCCCATCAGCCCCAGCAAAAGCCTTATCAATTTCATCAATCCAGAGGATGCAAGGGGCAAGGGCTTCTGCGAGCTGGATCATCTGCCGGGTGCGGGATTCGGATTCACCCACTAAGCCCGCAAAGAGACGTCCTACATCAAGGCGCAGCAGGGGTAAATGCCAATGGTGGGCGATCGCCTTAGCGGTGAGGGATTTACCTGTGCCTTGAATGCCGACGAGCAACAGTCCCCGTGGGTGGGGCAGACCATATTCCCGTGCTTTTTCACTGAAAGCTCCCCCCCGACGCAGGAGCCATTCTTTTAATCGGTCGAGGCCGCCAATGTCAGAAATTTGCTCCGTGGCCGGATAGAAGTCCAAAATTTGAGTCTGACGAATAGACTGGCGCTTTTCAGCGAGGATAAGTTCTACGTCTTCTGCTTGGATTTGGCCATGGTTTGCCAGGCTCAGGGTCAGCACACGGCGAATCCGTTCTAGGGAAAGTCCCTGGGCGGCCCGGACTAATTCATTCAGGAGTTGGGCTTCGGGGGTTTGGCCGACGCCCTGGAGAAGGCGTTCAATTTCGGTGCGGATTTCATTCGCGGTGGGCAGGGGAAATTTCACGATGGTGAGTACCTCCGCCAGATCCGCCGGAATTTTTATCTCTGGGGCCACAATCACAATATTTTTCGGTTCTGCCTTGAGACGACGGGCAAGGTTACGCAATTTCCGGGCGATCGCAATGTCTTCGAGGAATCGCTGAAAATCTCGCAGGATAAAAATGCCACCGATATTGGGGGGGAGTTTTTCGATAAATTCGAGGGCTTGGAGTGGATTCCGTTTACCAAAGCCGGTGTTATTGGGGTTGTCCTGGTAGCCATCGACGAAATCCCAGGTGTAGACCGTCCGCTGTCCTAGGTTCGCGGCACATTGGGCGATCGCCCCTTCAACCCGCTCTTCTTCGAGGGTGGGGATATACAGCAGCGGATAACAGGCACGGAGAAGGAGGCTAAATTCTTCGCGGAAGGTCATAGGTAAAGCGCTTTCAGCACAGGGCAACTCAATTAATGTTTAAGCTTAGGGGGAAATTTCCCCAAAACCAAGGGTCATCATCCTTGTGCGACTGCCTCTTTTGCTAGGAAGAGAGCTGTTGTTTGAGGTCAGCCAGCTTGGCCCAACGGGCATCGATTTGGGGCGTCGCATCGTCTGGGTTCGTTTCTGCCCCAGGACAACGTTGGGGATCGCAGACTTTCCGCAGGGGCATTTCTAAACAAAATTGTTCATAGAGCCAAATTTCTGGTTCAAAGTAGCCATGGGGATCTAAAGATTCATCCAAATCTTCCAGGCTGACTTCCTGTTCTGCGGGGAGATCTTCGCCAAGGTTACTCTGGAGCCAAATCAGTTCGGTGCGGTCTATGGTGAGGCGGGTATTGTAATGCTGGAGGCAGCGATCGCAAGTGAGGGTCACAATCGTTTCGGCCTGGGCCGTGACTTCGAGGTAAGTTTGACGGTGGGCGATCGCCATTTCACCGCGCACCGGGGTCAAGGTCTCCAAATCCGCAAGGGTTTCCGCAAAAGCAAATTGCTCCTGTTGCTGGGGGGCCTTTAATAGTCGGGGAATAAAAATCCGATCCATCACCTCAAACCTCCGATGACGCGGCATTTATCAGCCCCATCCTACCGTAAAACTCCCACAAAAAAGACGGGACAAAGCCCGCCTCTTGGGAAATATTCAGGGTGAAGCCCCGTTATTGAGCCAATTGCACAATGAGTTGGCGGTGGGGTTCTTGACCTTGGCTTTCGGTTTTTAGGAGCGGAAATTCCTTAAAAAAGCCGTGCATTTGCCGCCGTTCCGCCGAGGATAAATCGTCAATTGCTTCTGCCTCCCCCGTGGCTTGTACCCGGAGGGCAATTTCAGTGGCGATCGCCTTGAGTTCATTGAGGCGGTTTTCGCGGTAGCCCCCTAGATCCACCGTGAGGGGATATTGCTCCTCCTTCGGCAGATCATGGTTCAGGGTGATGTTGGCTAAATATTGCATCGCATCGATTAAGTGACCGCGATCGCCAATTAATTTTTCCCGCTGGGCCTCAGATAGTACTTGGTGATCAATGGTCAACCAGAGAGAATCTTCCCCATCAAGGCCTTGTTTCACTGCCGCAGTGACCGGAGCCGGAAGCGCCATCAACTCAAGCAG
Organism: Picosynechococcus sp. NKBG042902; assembly: GCF_963864045.1. NCBI lineage: Bacteria > Bacillati > Cyanobacteriota > Cyanophyceae > Chroococcales > Geminocystaceae > Picosynechococcus > Picosynechococcus sp. NKBG042902. The sequence goes on from NZ_CAWLTV010000066.1 coordinate 55,307, forward strand.
TGTCGCCAGCCAGGTTTCACCCCGTTGGATTTTGGTCTCGTTCATCTGCTCTTAACCTGAAGTTTTCTCTTTTTTCTTGCTACCTTTGCGCTCAAAGGGAAGCTTGTCGCGCCCTTTCTCCGACTTCTCCTGTTCATCCACCAGTTTCTGGAGATTTTCCGGTAAAGGTTCCTTCGTGAGGATGAACGTCTGTACCGTTTGGAACGCGTTGGCGATCGTCATGTACATCAACACCCCAGCCGGTAACGGGAAAAACAAGAACATCCCTGAGAAAATCAACGGCGTAATTTTGTTCACCGTTTGTTGGGCCTGCTGCTGTTGATCGCCGCCGCTGTTGTTATTGCTGCTGGGAGCGCCCCCAGAAATAGTCTGGTTAATGTAAAGGCTCACCCCAAAGAACAGCACCATACCGAGAATATCCCAGTGGATACCATCGTCACCATTTACGCCAATGCGGCCTAGGGCTTCAATGAAGAGAAATCCTTTGTCAGCGGCGATCCCCGGCACAGTTACCTGGATACTGACATCCCCCGGCGCAAGGGCCACGAGGGAACCATCGGGTTGAATCTCTACCCGTTCTTGACCTTTGGTAACTTCAAAGCTGGGCTTGATGTTACTGTCTGGATATTCGGCAGCCAGGGCCGCAAAGTCCTTCCCGGAGTCACTCTGGAGAACAAATTGGGTAGTTTCCCCGACACCGACTTTATTCCCAGCGGGTAAAGACAATGTGATCGGGTAATGGATGCCGCTATCAAAATAAACATTTTGGGTTTTAACATCGACCGCCTGGGGCTGTACCTGCTCCATTTTCTCGCTGGGGAGAATTTGCAGATTAGCGGTGTAGTTGATGTTGGCAAATGGCGATCCCCGCAGGGTAGCAAAGAGGGCAAAGAGGATGGGCATCTGCAACAGAATCGGTAAACAACCGGCGAGGGGATTCCCAAATTCTTTGTAGACCTCTGACATCGCAGCTTGTTGCTTTGCCGGGTCATTTTTGTAGCGCTCTTGGATTTCCTTGACCCGTTTTTGCATTAGGGGCTGGGTAATCTTTGTGCGTCTCATGCTGCGGATCGATTTGGCGCTTAGGGGATAAACGGCAAATCGAATCACAAGGGTCAGGGCGATGATTGCAAAGCCGTAGCTCGGCACAATGCCATAGAAAAAATCTAGGATTGGCAACATCACGTTGTTTGATAAAAATCCGATCCCAAAATCCATGCGTCTGAAGTTCGTCTAGCTATGAGTTGTTTAAGGGTTAGTTTATCGGGTTTAGTTCTTATTTTTAATGGTTTCTTTTAAAAAAGCGATGGGAGAAATGGGATTAGGGGTCGCGTTTCTCCCGACTAACCACTGGGATTTCACCCAGAAAATAATCGATAAATATTTTTTATTGGCGCTTAGGCGGCGATCGCCTCTAGGGGAACCCCGGTGCGGTCGGCTGCCTTTTCGGCAATGTGACTGTAGATTTCACGAAAGTTGGGCATGGAGCGCAACTCTAGGCGACTACCATCCTGGAGGGTCACAACTAGATCGCCCCAAAGGCCAAATCCCCGGGGAATCTTGACGATTTTTCTAACTTCGCTGTAAATAATATCGGTGCGATCGCGCCCCTGCCAGCCCCCAGTAATCGAGATACGCCGACTGGTAATGCGATAGCGGAGCCACAATGCTCGGACAATCGCCCCGACGGTCAGCGGCAGACAGATCACCGTGAACCCCAGCAAGATATTGAGGATCAGATCCCCAATGTGGGGGCCGCCCTCATAAATCACGTCTTCTTTAATGCCCATGGAATACCTCGGCTTGTATGAGTAATCTTTTTAATTCTTGCAAAAAATGCTCATATTCGCATTCTCTGGCGTTGTACCGCACAGCAATGACGATGTGCCAACCGGGTTGAATCTGGGGCAGTAGCGTGCGACAGGCGTGGCGAATACGGCGTTTGATTAAATTCCGAACCACTGCTTTTTTACTGACTTTGCGGCTGATGCTGATGCCAATTTTGGTTGGAGCCGCTGGCTGGGGTAAGAGAATGATTGCTAGGGCATCTCCCCGGAAGCGTTTCCCTTGACTGTAGATCGTTTTAAAATCGCGCCAGTGTTTTAGACGGTGTTCTTTTGGCAGTCCCACAAAGAAAATGAGAGTGAGGTAGACGGCAAGTCCCCTCACCAAAATAATGGTTTGCGCGCTGGATTAGACAGTAAGGCGATGACGGCCTTTTTTTCTGCGGGCGCGGATAACATTCTGGCCAGTGTGGCTGCGCATACGAGCCCGAAAACCAGAAGTACGTTTTTGCTTGCGGACGGTGCCGCCTAGGGTCCGTTTAGTCATGGAAGTCCTCCTTATATTCCTTTGAAAATAGGTGCTCTCTCCGGAGGCGATCGCCGCCTTGCCGGGAAAATCAGAAAATGACAGTCTCTAATTATACCGTGTCCGTCAAGTTAACCAAGGGCTCCGGCGAAATTGATCGCATTTGCACCGGTCAACATCTAAGGAATCGGGAAACTGGCAATCCCTAAAAATCCACATCCAATAACCAAGAGCCCAAACGGCTGGGGAGAGGCGCCCCTTGGCTACGGGCAAAGGCCGTTATCAAGTACATGCCCCCACGGGATGGATTGTTGACACTATCGAGAATAATCTCGACGTCGCTTTCGGGACTGAGGGGTTCAGCGAGGGTAATCACTAGGGAACGACTACGGGGGCCTTCATCTTCTGGTTCTTCGACAACCTCTGGTTCCGGAGCAGGACTATTGTTGTTGGTGTTGTTACTTTGGTTGGCCTGTTGGGCGGCGAGGGTTTCTGAATCGAGGAACACCAATTCGCCGTTGACCAGGACTAATTCGCCCCCACGATCCGGTGTGGTTGTACTGGCGGCAATGTTACCGAGGATGGTTTGGCTCTGTTGGGCTGGATCGGTGGGTAAGCTATCGGGATCCCAGGCGGTAGCGGCTTCGTTGAGGGCAACTTCTCGGCCATTGACTCGGACCCGAATTTTTGCGTCATCGACCCGACCGTCAAAGTCTTCCGGGAAGCTCAGTTCAAAGGTTTGGAAGCGGTCAACAATTTTACTTTTTTGATTTCTAAGTAGTAGCGATCGCGGCGACGGGCACCGGAATTATATTCAACGGCACACTTGAGAATGTCCCCTTGGGGAATCGTTCCTCCCCAGTTGATCGTAAAAGACCCACAGGGTTGGCGGGCTTCAGCCATTTGGGGCATGAAAGTCAGGCTACTGCTTAACAGGGTGGTGGCGATCGCCAAACGGGAAAGGGGAGAACGGAAGAGTTGCATATTCACAGGCGCCTTCAAAGTCTGTAACCGATTGTGACTAAAGTTTGCGTTTTCAGCAACTCCCCTGACGAAATCCTGACGAAGAAGTGCCAACGCAACAGAGATTTACAAAAACTGATAAGACACATTACAGAGGGTGTCCGCCAAGGAAAAGATAGCACTACACTGCGAAAAGACGCCGTAACAGCCTTATGGGGATGGCCGACGGCCCTGGGTTCTCAAGGTTTTGCCACTGAATTGCTCTACATCTACCGTTCAGTCTGTTGCTATTGTTTCGTTAAGGAGTTTCTATGAAAATTGCTGTTGCTCGGGAAACCGTTGCCGGAGAACGTCGGGTAGCCCTGACACCGGATCAGGTTTCTCGTCTTGTTAAAAAAGGCTGGGAAATCCATGTGGAGGCCGGGGCTGGTGAGGCATCTCTCCTTCCCGATGCTGCCTACGAGGAAGCTGGGGCAAAAGTCGTTGGCGATCGCCAATCCCTCTGGAAAGAAGCTGATCTCCTCGTCAAGGTGGCTGTACCCACAGAAGAAGAGGTTGCCCTCCTGCCGGAAGGGTCAATGGTGGCGAGTTTGCTGAATCCCCTGGGACAACCAGAGATTATTCAAAAATTAGCAGATAAAAAGATCACCGCCTTGGGCATGGAGTTGATCCCCCGCACCAGTCGCGCCCAAAGTATGGATGTGCTGTCTTCCCAGGCTGGGGTGGCTGGTTACAAAGCGGTTTTACTTGCCGCCGCTGCCCTACCCAAGTTTTTCCCAATGTTAACCACAGCCGCTGGCACCATTCGTCCGGCTAAGGTGTTTGTGATTGGGGCTGGGGTAGCGGGTCTCCAGGCGATCGCCACCGCCAGAAGACTCGGCGCAGTGGTTGAGGCCTTTGACATCCGGCCCGCCGTCAAAGAAGAAGTCCAAAGTCTCGGCGCTAAATTTGTCGAAGTGCAACTAGAAGAAGAAACTGCCACGGCCGGTGGGTATGCCAAGGAAGTTTCCGAAGACTCGAAAAAGAAAAGCCAAGCCCTCATTTCAGACCATGTGGCCACCGCCGATGTGGTGATCACCACCGCCCAAGTTCCTGGTCGCCGTGCGCCCGTGCTTGTAACCGATGACATGATTGCCCGGATGCAAACCGGATCGGTTTTGATCGATCTTGCCGGCGAACAAGGGGGTAACTGTGAAGGCTGTGAGGCAGGCCGCGAAGTCCAAGTCCACGGGGCCACGATCATTGCTCCCATTAATCTTCCTTCCACGGTGCCTGTCCATGCGAGCCAAATGTTTGCCAAGAATATGGCGACATTGCTACAACTGCTCATTCCCGAAGGCGCAATTAATCTCGATTTTGCCGACGACATCCTGGATTCTGTTTGTGTGACCCACCAAGGGGAAATTCGCAATCAACGGGTCAAAGACGCCCTGCAACAAATGGCTGTCACTGCCTAAGAAACAGACATTTTCTCAGTTTTGAACCTAAATTTATTCATCTTATCTAAAGGAGTTTTGACTGTTCATGACAACAGCAACACTGCTCAGTAGCCTATTCGTATTTGTATTGGCTTCCTTTGTGGGCTTTGAAGTAATTAATAAAGTCCCACCCACGCTACACACACCGCTCATGTCCGGTGCCAACGCCATCTCTGGTATTGCCTTAATTGGTGCCCTTTTGGTTTCTGGCGAAGAACACTGGAATTTAACAGTAATCCTCGGTCTCATCGCGGTGGTCTGCGCCACGATCAATGTTGTCGGCGGTTTTTTGGTCACAGACCGGATGCTGCAAATGTTTAAGAAGAAGGAGGCCTAAGTGATGGATAGCTTACTTACCAATGGCATCGAACTGAGTTATCTCGTGGCAGCCTGTCTGTTTATTCTGGGCTTAAAGAAATTGGGTTCCCCTGCAACAGCCCGTCAAGGCAACTCCATTGCCGCGGTGGGCATGTTACTGGCAGTGGTGGCGACCCTGCTCAATCAACAGGTTTTAAACTATGGTCTGATCGCTGGGGGGATCGTCATCGGCAGTATCATCGGTGTGATCACGGCGAAAAAAGTCGAAATGACCGATATGCCCCAATTGGTCGGCCTCTTTAATGGTCTGGGGGGGGCTGCTTCGGCCCTGGTGGCGATCGCCGAATTTTGGCGACTCCTATCCCTCGGAGAAACCCTCTCTATCACCACTAGCCTCACGATTATTTTGGGGGTACTCATTGGCGGCGTCACCCTAACAGGAAGCCTCATTGCCTTTGGCAAATTACAAGGGATCATGCCCGGTCGTCCGGTAATTTTCCCGGCCCAACAGATCATTAATTTCGCCATTCTGGCAGGATTCCTCAGCGGCAGTATCTATCTGTTCGTGAATCCTGATCCGAATATTTTTCTCGGCTTAGTGGGGATCTCCCTTGTGCTGGGCGTTCTCTTTGTGATCCCCATCGGTGGCGGCGATATGCCCGTGGTGATCTCTCTTCTCAATTCCTACTCTGGTCTAGCTGCCAGTGCCGCCGGGTTCGTGGTGGGCAACAACATGCTCATTATTGCCGGGGCTTTGGTGGGCGCATCGGGGATTATCCTCACCCAGATCATGTGTAAAGCCATGAACCGCTCCATTACTAACGTCTTGTTTGCGGGCTTTGGCAGTGATGGCGGTGCCCCAGAAGGAGACAGTGGTGCGGCCATTGATGGCGCCATTAAAAGCGTAGATCCTGAAGAAAGCGCCATGATGCTTGGCTATGCCCGCAGTGTTGTCATTATTCCGGGTTATGGGATGGCTGTAGCCCAGGCGCAACATTCCGTCAAAGAGTTGGCCGATATGCTGGAGAAAAAAGGCGTAGAAGTCAAATACGCGATTCACCCTGTGGCTGGTCGGATGCCGGGGCATATGAATGTGCTCCTCGCGGAGGCCAATGTCCCTTACACCCAGCTTTATGACATGGACGATATCAATCCCCAGTTTGATAATACGGATGTGGCCCTAGTGATTGGTGCCAACGATGTGGTTAATCCGGCGGCGCGCCACGACAAGGGTAGCCCCATTTATGGAATGCCGATTTTGGAAGTAGATAAAGCCAAAACCACCATTGTGATTAAACGGAGTATGAGTACAGGCTTTTCTGGGGTACAAAATGAGCTGTTCTTCAAAGACAAAACAATGATGCTGTTTGGTAGTGCCAAAGACATGGTGGAAAAAATTTCTTCTGAAGTAAAAGAGCTTTAGGAAACTAACAGTATTTTTTGAAGTTGTTAGTGAATTAAAGATTGTATTTATAATTAGGCCCTAATTGTTAAGCGATTAGGGCTTTTGATTGATTTGGCTTTGTCTTTTTTTACATATACAGGAGTATTTACTTTTTTCGACTTTCAGAACCCTAACGCAATTTCAAGAATCGCAACTAAGCGATCCCCCAAGGGGACTGACCCCTAATAATAGTCATATAGAGCTGAATGACAAATCTCAGCGATAGACAAGCTTAAAGTGCAGTGGCAAACCCGGTTTGTTTCGTGGTTCTAACCATTGTATTTCGAGTGATTAGACGTGACGAGGCATAGCAACCATGAAAACGTTAGAAAAGCTTTTTCAGTATGTTTTACAGGGCATCAATCGGATTTTTTCACCGAATGAAGAACCTGTGCCAGAGGTAGGGGTACAACCCTTTGATGGGGATCCCTACGATGGATCATCAGATTTAGATTAGTTAGTTGGCAACTTGGTTTTAGGTTGTGGGCATCAACAACTAAACGGTATTGCAAGTATCGATGGGTACCAGAGTCCTTGGGCTGGTACTCTTTCTTTTTGGGCAAGTTTTTGTTTCGCCCTTTAGAAACTTGCTCCAAGGATGGGGATCAACAATCTTTTTCGGGAAAACCGTTTACAGTCCGACGTTGACGACTTTGGCAACATAGCGCTCCATTTCTGGGCTTTCGTCACCATAGATGCTATCGATGTGCTCGAGGCAGCAATCAATGGCAAATTGTTGTAACTCTTCGGTGGGCACATCGAACATTTCGGTAAACGTTTCTGGGAGAACACGGCAAAAGCGGGGACGTTCGGTGTAGATCTTGCATTTGCGATGGGCTTGGTCATAGTTGATGCACCAGCCGTCGGGGCCAACCATAGCAAGATATTGCTCCAGTTGAGCGGGGGTGAGGTAGTCCTCAAGGTCGGGGCGATCGCCGGGTTCGAGGTGGCAGCAGGCACCACAATTTTCAATACATTGCCAAGTGGGCATCGGGATCCGTCTCCGGGGCGTTACAAAACTTCATTGATTTTTGCCTATTCTCAGCAAAGCAAGGCAGGCCTGACGGGGTATGATAGACATTGATTTTTAGGAAAAAAAATTTACCCTGTTTTTTGCATTAACTCAGGAATAGGAGAAATATGGATTTTATCACAGGTTTTTTTGGTAGCCTCAACTTTGAAGTGATTTTTCAGTTGACTTTTGTCTCTTTGATCCTCATTTCGGGGCCTGTTGTTATCTTTTTGTTGGCCATTCGTGGCGGCGATATGTAATTTTTTCTCAAAAACAAATTGTGTGCAGGGGCAACAAACCGACGGGGGAGTTGTCCTTTTTTGTGCTGATTTAGTTGGCTTGTTCGAGAGTGGCGATCGCCGTTTTGATCATCTGAAAAAAAGGGGGTTGGGTAACATCAACGGTTTGCTCACCGAGTTTGCCCTGCCGTTGGCCTTTTTTAATCGCCAATAACTTACCTTGATCATTGCGAATTCTGAGGGTCAATCCCTGATCCGCGAGGGTACAGAAATAGGTCCGGTCATTAAACAGAAAAGTCTTTTCTGAGTGCTGAGGTTGAGCTTGGGGAGACATTTCTCGGTCTGGAACCGCAGGACGCGGGGTTTCTCTGGGACGCGCCCCGACCAATTCTAGCTCTAGGTTCACCTCACCATTCCAACGGTTTTCTTTGAGTTTGTAGGCAATGTCCAGGGTTGGGGGAAGTGGTAGATAGTCTCCCCATTGCCAGGCGATCGCCTTAATGGTGAATGTTTGACCGGCGATGGTTTGGCCGAGGCTGAATTTTAGGTGATTTTTGCCAATGGTACGTTGCTCTAGAACTTGTACATTTTTTGTCCAGAAAATCGGTTCTGGATTGCCGATGCCCCAGGGATGGAGTTGATCAATCTGTTGGTAAAACTCTGGGGTTAAATCCGTGAAATTTACCGCTCCGTCAATTTTCACCAAGGGTTTCAGGTGCTCTGGTTTGAGCAATTGGTGGGCAAATTCACTAAGCTTTTCGGTAAACGCAGCTAGGTTATCTCTGGCGAGGGAAAATCCCCCGGCAGCTTTGTGGCCCCCAAATTTACCCAGGAGATCTTGGCAATAGTTCAGCGCCTCAAACACATTAAATTCTTCGATGCCCCGGGCTGAACCGCGAATTTTGCCATCTTCCTCAGCGGTACAGATAAAAACGGGCACGCCATAGCGTTCGACCAACCGGGAAGCGACAATGCCAATCACGCCATGGTGCCATTCTTCTTTGCAAACCACCAACACCCGCTGTCCTTGGTAATCGATGGGGGTTTCTTCTACTAGGGCGATCGCCTCTGCTTCGATCTGGGTGCACATTTCCTGGCGCTGCTTATTGATCTGCTCACATTGCATCGCCCGCTCTAGGGCCAAACCCGGTTCGTCGGTGGTTAGTAGCTCAATTACTTTTTGGGGATCATCAATGCGACCAACGGCGTTAATGCGGGGGCCAAGGCGAAAGCCAATATCATCGGGTTTGAGTTGTTTCTTTTGGTCATCGACCCCAGCAATTTGCATGAGGGCCTGCACCCCTGCCAACTCCGACTGGGGTAAAAGCTTGAGGCCGCGCTTTAACCAGCGACGATTCACCCCGGTCAAGGGAGCGAGATCGGCGATGGTCCCCAGGGTAAATAATTCTAAAATTTGACTGGTGAGTCCTTCTAGCTTGTCTACAGCCTGGGCGAGGGACACCGCCAGAACATAGGCCACCCCCACTCCGGCTAAACCAGCATAAGGAGACATGGTCGGCAATAACTTTGGATTCAAAATCGCATTGGCGGGCGGCAATTGATCCGGCAAGTCATGGTGATCAGTGATAATCACATCCAGGCCCAGATCCCGTGCCAAATTGATCGGCTCGTAGGCGGAAATGCCGTTGTCTACCGTGAGAATTAAGCCCACCCCTTCCTCGGCGAGCTCGGTGACGATGCGCTCATTGATTCCGTAGCCATCCTTCATGCGACTGGGGATCGCGTAGGTTACCTTGGCTCCCACATGGCCCAAGGCCCGTAACAACAACGCGGTACTGGTCATGCCATCGGCGTCATAATCGCCACAAATGGCAATGAGAGTTTCTTCGGCGATCGCCTCCTGGAGAAGTTCCACACTGAGGGCCAGATCCTCAAATTCTACTAGGGGTGCAGGTAATCGCTGGGATTCCGGCTGGATGTAGATCTTCGCCTGCTCTGGCGTGCGAATATTGCGATTCACTAAAACCTGGGCCACAAGCGGATTAAGGCCCATCGCTTCAACCAATGATTGGGTGATGTCCGGTTGGCGATCGGCAATGTGCCAGCGCTGTTGGGGGAGGCGAAGAGTCATGGCAAAGGAGATAGTTTGCAGCAAAAAAGTTAGTGGGTACAGAAGACGGTTCGTCGTTTAGAGACCTTGCGTCAGATCTAGCATCCCCAGTCAAAATTTAAGACCACGGTCAAACATTCATCCCAACCATGATCTTAAAAGTTTATCCGTACAATTCTTGGGGTTATTCATCACCCGGTTCGAGGATCCGCTGAAACAGATAACCTGTACCTCTGGCTGTCAAAATAAGTTCGGGATTGCTGGGATCATCTTCTAGTTTGGCGCGCAGCCGGGAAATATGCACATCCACAACGCGGGTATCCACATGGCGCTCTGGGGTGTAGCCCCAAACTTCTTGGAGGATTTCTGAGCGAGAAAAGGGTTCCCCAGAACGGCTCACTAGCAGTTCCAACAGGCTAAACTCCATCCCCGTGAGTCGAATGCGTTCATCGCCTTTGTAGACCTGGCGCTTATTGGTATCAATGCGGATCGAACCCACATGGATAACCCCAGAGCTAGGAATGCCCGTACCACCATTTTTTTCAACACGCCGCAGGACAGAACGGATGCGCGCTTCTAGTTCTTTGGGGGAGAATGGTTTTACGACGTAATCATCGGCCCCAAGCTCCAAACCTGTGATGCGGTCCGCCACATCCCCAAGGGCTGTGAGCATAATAATCGGCACATCGGATTCTTTGCGGAGTTCTTGGCAAACGCCATAGCCATCGAGCTTGGGCATCATCACATCAAGAACCACAAGATCGGGGTCTGCTTCATCAAATGTGGCGAGGGCTTCTTCACCATCAGCGGCGGTCACAACCTCGTAACCAATCATGGAAAGGCGGGTTTCGAGGATGCGGCGGATGCTGGCTTCGTCGTCAACGACAAGAATTCTTTCTTTATGATTTTCCAAGTTCCTTCACGCTCCTGTTGACTTTCGGTAAGTGTTGTTGAAGTTTATTAAGTAGGGTTATCTAGATATAAGAATATCGCTTTCCTGAAATCTGATGGGAGTCTGAGGTCGGGTTTTCGGGAAAATGAGAAGTTTTTTAAGATTTATTTTGGAAAGTGTGCGGTTTTTCGGGGTGATGCTGTCACCGAGGGAAATTCATTGTGATGGGGAGATGACAAGTCATGGCTAAGGCAAAAACGGTTTATGTGTGTCGTGAATGTGGGGCAGAGGCGCGGCAATGGCTCGGTAAATGCCCAGATTGTGGGGTCTATGGGTCGCTGCAAGAAGAGATCCGCGAAAAGGAAAGCAGTACTGGTGTGAGTCGTACCTGGCACCATAAGCCGAAAACAACCAGAAAAGCCGCCAGCCCAGTCTCTCGCACTGCGGTGAAATTTACAGATATTGATACCCGCCAACGGATGCGCTTTGGGTCTGGGTTTGGGGAGTTAGACCGGGTGCTTGGCGGAGGGTTAGTCCCAGGCTCTTTGGTGCTGATTGGGGGCGATCCGGGCATTGGGAAATCAACTTTGTTACTCCAGGTAGCCTATCAACTCAGCACAAGTTTACCAAGAATTTTGTATGTGTCGGCGGAGGAATCGGGCCAGCAAATCAAACTCCGGGGCGATCGCCTCCGGGATGCAGCCCACCCCCCAGAAGAAAATTTATATGTACTAACGGAAACGGGCCTCGAAACGATTTTGGCCGAACTAGAAACTCTCCAGCCCCAGGTGGCAGTGATTGATAGTATTCAGACCTTGTACTATTCCGCCTTGGGTTCGGCCCCCGGTTCGGTGTCCCAGGTGCGGGAATGTACCTCGGCTTTGATGCAAGTGGCGAAGCGGGAAAACATTACGCTGTTTATCGTTGGTCATGTCACCAAGGAAGGGGCGATCGCCGGGCCACGGGTTTTGGAACACCTCGTTGATACGGTGCTGTATTTCGAGGGAGATAGATATGCCTCCCATCGGTTATTGCGGTCGGTGAAAAATCGCTTTGGGGCCACCCATGAAGTCGGCATTTTTGAAATGGGTGAACAGGGTTTAGAGGAAGTGCTTAACCCATCAGAACTTTTTCTCGGTAACCGCGAAGAGGCCACCCCCGGCACTGCCACCGTTGTCGCCTGCGAAGGCACCCGGCCCCTTTTAGTAGAATTGCAAGCCCTAGTTAGTCCCACCAGTTATTCTTCCCCTCGGCGTTCCACCACGGGCGTTGATTATTCCCGTCTCCAGCAAATTTTGGCGGTGCTCGAAAAGCGGGTCGGCATTCCCCTCTCAAAGCTCGATGCCTATGTGGCTTCGGCGGGCGGTCTGACAGTTTCGGAACCCGCCGTTGATCTGGGGATGGCCATTGCTTTGGTCGCCAGTTTCCGCGATCGCCTTGTTTCGCCCCAGACTGTGCTAATCGGGGAAGTGGGCTTGGGGGGACAAATTCGGCCTGTTTCCCACCTGGAAACTCGCCTGAAGGAAGCAATGAAATTAGGCTTTACCCGTGCCATTGTGCCCAAAGGCCAAAAGTTACCAGACGACTTGGATCTTGATATTATTCCTGTGGCTCGCGTGCTGGATGCGATCGTCGCCGCCTTACCCGCAGATCAAAAGGAATAGACCGAAATTAATGTAGTCAGAGTTTGAGTAATGTAATAGGTTTACTCTTTATCGTTCATCGCTGTGGTGCCTTTGATCAGCATAAATAGACCACTGGCGACGATCAAAAATGCCAAGACGCCCATCACAATATCTAAAGTTTGGGTTTCCATAATTCAAGGTAGGCGATCGCCTTCAAAATTTATCGCTAATCTGGCACTGACAAGCCCTTACTGGCAAGCCATTCTGGGTTAAAGAGGCGAGATTGATAACGGGCGCCACTGTCACACAACACCGTCACAATCGTATGACCCGGTCCCATTTCCTTCGCGAGGGCATAGGCCGCACCGACATTAATTCCTACGGAGCCTCCCATAAACAGGCCGTCTTTTTTTAGAAGCTGATACACGACCCGCACCGCTTCCTGGTCATCCACCCGAATGGCGTCGTCCATGGGCACCCCTTCCATATTGGCGGTAATGCGTCCTTGACCAATGCCTTCTGTAATTGAGCCGCCTTCCCGGTCGAGTTTGCCCGTTTTCACATAGCTGTAGAGCACACTGCCCATGGGATCGGCCACGACACATTTGATGTTAGGATTTTTTTCCTTGAGGTAGAGGGCAGTGCCAGCATAGGTGCCCCCAGTGCCCGTAGCAGCCGTCCAAGCATCAATTTTGCCGTCGGTTTGGGCCCAAATTTCCGGGCCAGTGGTTTCGTAGTGGGCGCGGCGGTTGGCCAGATTATCAAACTGATTGGCCCAGATCGCATTTTCTGTCTCTGCGGCGAGCCGTTGGGAATATTTCACGTAATTGTTGGGGTCGGCATAGGGCACCGCCGGAACCGTAATCACTTCGGCCCCCAGAGTGCGGAGCAAATCGATTTTTTCCTGGGATTGAGTTTCGGGGATCACAATGATGCATTTGTAACCCTTGGCATTGCAGATATGAACCAGACCAATGCCTGTGTTGCCAGCAGTGCCTTCAACAACGGTGCCACCAGGTTTGAGCAGGCCCCGTTCTTCGGCGTCTTTGATGATGTAGAGGGCGGCCCGGTCTTTGACGGAACCACCGGGATTGAGAAATTCTACTTTGCCTAAAATTTCACAGCCCGTTGCTTCACTAAAACTGTTTAGGCGAATGAGGGGGGTGTTGCCAACTGCACCAACAAAACCGTCTTTGATATCCATAGGTTGATTCTGTTTCTTCTGTCTTTTGCACTGTGGGTCGCAATCCCCCTATTGTGACATGGGCTGGTTCGATTCCTGTGGTGAATTATGGAGGTGATCGCCTTTTCTTCGGGGAAACAAAATTTTGGGGAGGCCTGCCCCTGATATACTAATTTACGCCCTATCCCAAGCCTGCAAAGGTGACGAGGCATCGCTCCTGTGGGAGTGACCCTGTACAAACGAACGTAAAGAAAATCAGTGGATCTCAAACATCTTTTCCAGACCGAAAATCCCATCCTTGGCGTTGTTCACCTGTTGCCTTTGCCCACCTCTGCCCGTTGGGGAGGTGACTTTCGTCAGGTGATGGACCGCGCGGAACAGGAAGCAACGGCCCTCGCTGCGGGGGGGATTGACGGCATTATTATCGAAAACTTCTTTGATGCCCCCTTCACAAAAGACCGGGTTGATCCTGCCACGATTAGTGCCATGACCCTGATCATGGATCGTCTTGCGGGGTTGGTGACTGTCCCCCTGGGGCTTAATGTCCTCCGCAATGATGCTAAAAGTGCGATGGCGATCGCCGCCTGTACTGGCGCCCAGTTTATTCGTGTGAATGTACTCACCGGGGTAATGGCCACCGATCAAGGCTTAATTGAAGGCAATGCCTACGAACTACTGAAATACCGCCGCGAACTCGATGCAGACGTAGCAATCTTGGCAGATGTCTTAGTAAAACACGCCCACCCCATCAGTACGCCCAATCTCACCGCCGCCATCCACGACACCGTAGAGCGGGGTTTAGCCGATGCGGTAATTCTCTCTGGTTGGGCGACGGGTCAAGTGCCGAAAATGGACGACTTGAAAGATGCCCGTGCCAATGCAGGGGATACGCCGATTTTGATTGGTAGTGGTGCAACCTGGGAGAATATCGGCAACCTCCTCCAGGTGGCAGACGGGGCCATTGTCGCCAGTTCCCTCAAACGTCACGGCAAGCTCAGTGAACCCATTGATCCATTGCGGGTGTCGCAGTTTATGGAATCGGCTCAACAGGGGATTAAAATTCGCCAGATGCGCCAGAAACAATTTGCCTAATCCTGTGTGCGGGCACGGGTGCTGTATTTTTTAAAAGTTATGGCTTGATGCTGATGCTTTGCGGACAGTGCGGTGCTTGCTGTTTTTGACCTGAAAAAATATTGTCTAATCCCCAGGGCTTAGTAGGGTCGCTGACCCCGGTAATTACCGGGGGGATCATAGTTACAGACCCAAACTTCCCAACCATTATCCTTACGCACCATGCCACAGCCGACTTTCTCTGTATCACGCCACACGATTTGGGTATAGTGGCCACAGACCTTTCCTGCCCGACAGCGGTTGCTGCCATAGTCATAGTCCTGGATTTCGTTGCCCCAGAGATTGATCACCGCCGTCGGCGAGAGCACTAAATTATTAGACTTTGCGATATTTTCACCGTAGTCATCGCTGGTATTGTGTTCTACCCTTTCCTGGGCGGCTAAACGTTCGGCCCAAGTTTGGGCATGGTTGGCGAGGGTTTCTGACCAAACGAGATCCGGTAAATTGTGGGGCGATCGCCACTCATTATGGGCCGCTAACATCTGTTCAATGCCAGCCTGGGTGGAGAGATCAAATTCACTCACTTCAATCCCGGCGGCTTTTGCCTCTGCCACCGAGCGCACCCGTTGGGCCACAACATCTGTTTCAAGGCGGCCATTGTCGCGATATTGCACCGTAAAGCGATTTCCCGTGCGGGAGCTATAGCTGTAAGTACGAATACTGGCTTCGACCCAAACGCCATCCCGTTCGACATAAATGGGTTCACTGACGCTATTGATTTGGGGTAAGCGGCCCGCTACAGGTTGAGTAGCGACGGTTGGCCGTAATCTTTCTGGGCTGACATTGTCCTCCACGAATCCCACGTCCAAATACCGCACTTGATAACGCACGGCTGCTTCGGGAGCACTTTGGATAGCAAGGATTTCACCGGGCCGCCAACTCCCTTGCCGCTCGATGTCAACTTTATCACCCACTTCAAAGGTCGTTGCCTGGGCCAGGAGAATTAGGGTTGGCCCCTGGGGAACTGGATGACTGTGACTAGCTGCCCCCTGGAACCAAAAGAGGCCCAATAAGGCGATCGCCGTTGCATTGCGAATAAACATGGTGTGACCGAGGAAATAAACTGCCTACACCATCACATTTCCTGTTTAATTTCTGTGAGGAGTCCTTGGCAGGCATCGAGGAGCAAATCAATCACATAGTCAAAACCCGATTGGCCGCCGTAGTAGGGATCTGGCACTTCGCTATCGGGAAAATTCGTGGCGTAGTCACACATCATTTTAACTTTTTCGCCATAGATATCCGCCCGGTCTAGGGACAAAATGTCACGATAATTAGCGCGATCCATTGCCAGGATCAGGTCAAATGCTTCAAAATCAGCGCGGGAAAATTGCCGGGCGCTACCCACCAGACGAATATCGCGCTTTTGGGCCGCTGCCTGCATCCGTCGGTCTGGGGCGGCTCCTATGTGATAGCTAGAAGTCCCGGCCGAGTCGCAGAGAATTTTATGGCTTAAACCTTCTTGTTCCAGGAGATGCCGCATAATATTTTCGGCGGAGGGGGAACGGCAGATGTTACCGAGGCAAACGAATAATAATTTATAGGCCATCTCAATTTTTTTCAGCTAAGGGGCGATCGCAATTTTGCAGTGTACCCCAAATTCCTCCCCGGAAAAGCACAAATTCCCCATGACAAATGGGCCATCTCCCTTGAAAATAGTTGGAAATTCTCTCGTAAAAGGAAAGCGTACATGTTTAGTCGCGGTCGCCGTCGTTACTCGTCCCTCGGTCGAAGAAAAAAGAAAAAATCCGTTTCTCCCTGGACGATCCTGGTGGCTGTACCGGTGGTACTGCTCGGCCTCGAAGTGGTGGCTCGGCTTGGGTCTGGCTATTTTGAAGGGCAGGATGATCAGCTCTCCCAGGAGGCGATCGCCTACAGCCTAAAATTTGTCGATGACGATCAAAACGTCTACCAAGGGTTAGACAATCGCGGCGAACTTCTCGCCCAGAAAGCCATTGCCACGGGCTACGAACTGGTCGGCAGCCAAGAGAGTGAATTTTTTAGCCTCAATGAACAAGGTTTCCGGGACGAGGAACCGTTACCCGTTGCCAAACCCCAAGATGAAATTCGTGTGTTTATCCTTGGCAATTCCACCGCCTTTGGTCGGGGTGCCCAGACGAACCAAGAGACGATCGCCGCTTTCCTCGAACAACGTCTCCAAAACCGTGTCCAAGACCAACGACAATCCCCCGGCACCTATCGCCCGGACGTTTTTCCTTTCTTTCCGCCAACCCGCAATCGTCTGGCCCAACTGCCCGCCAAAATTCGAGAGGGAAACTACCGTGTGGTGAATGTGGCCGTACCTGGCTATAGCTCTGGCAATGAGTTGGCCCAGCTTGCCCTGAAGATTTTGCCCTACCAGCCGGATTTGATTGTTCTTCTCAACGGCTATGAAGATCTCCTCCTCCCCAGTGACCAAGCGGCGACGGAGATTCCGAAATTAGCAGAATTTGCCAAAAATCCCGATGCCTACTTCCACCAATACCTCAAGGAATCCTTCCGAAACAAGGCCGAACAAAGTGCTTTAATGCGGGCCGTTTTTGCCTTGACTTCCCCCCGCAAAGCAAACCAGGGGGGCGAAGTGTTTAGCATTCGTGAACGCAACACAACGGGCTTGGCGCAACAACTCCCTAACTCCGATGCAGAATTTCAGGAACGCCTAGGGCGCTACCAGGACAATCTGGCGCAGATGGTAGGGCTGTGTGGTGCGGCTCAAATTCCGTTGTTGGTGGCCCTCCAACCAGAAATCACTGGACGCCCTGAAGCTCAACTTGATCCGGCGGAAGCAGCGATTCGCCAGCAGCTTGGGGATAACTACACGGAAAAAATGACCACCTATTACCCCCAGTTTGCTGAAACACTGCAACAACTGGCCCAGGACTTTCCGAATAATCTGGAGTTTATTGATTTTTATCGCCTCGATAATCAGTTCCCCACACCGACTTTTATCGACCCGATCCACATTAATGCTGCTGCAAATGAGGTGATGGCCGAGCAACTCTACGGGGCGATCGCCAATTTACCAAAGATGCAGATTATCCCGGAAAATTTCTTCCTCGATTAAGGACGACGTCGGGGAGGAATGCCAGCCCTGGTGAGGACATCGGTTAACCTCGGACAGGCAGATTCTAAACCGAAGCTGCGAGGATTGTAGGTTTTGCCGTAGGTGAAATGGCGGTAGTCGATGCAAAAGCGATCCCAGGCCGCCAACTGAATCCGAAAAACTTTAATAATGAAATTCGCCAACCACAGGGACAGAGGAATTTTAAAGTAAATTTTTTGGCCCATGTACTCACACAATTCGGCGATCGCCGCGTCGGCAGTTAACGGTTCATTGCCCAGTACAAATTGGCGATCGGGGTCTAATTCTCCGGGGGGCAGATCAAAGCGGATGGTTGGTGGATTTTCTGCCAGATGGCGTACCACCCGCGCAATATCTTCACCATGGATAAAGTGAAAACTGCCGTCAGCACTGAGAAACTTGGCGATGGATAGCCATTTAATGTGATCCCGCAGGCCCCCCGACAGGTGGGAAAAGGGTTTATTTTCACCGCCCCCCGCCACCAGGGTGGGGAAAACCACGGAAATTTTCGGCGCTAATTTCAACGTGCCCAGTTTTTGGTAACACTCGTATTTCGTGCGGATGTAGTCGGTGCCAAAGTCCCGGGCCTCCGTGAGCACTTCATTGTTGCGCCCCAGAATACTCGCCGTGGAAAAATAAATCACCTGTTCGCAAATTTCTGGATCGAGCAGATCAATAAGCTGGGCCGTCTTTACCACGTTGGTTTCAAAGGATTCTTGGGCACCACCCCAGGCTGTGGCCGCCAAGATCGCCACGTTGATCGTTTTCAGGAGGTCTGCCTGCTGCTCAATATCTAATAAATCCCCCTGCACCACATGAATGCCGCCCCGGGCTTCGGTGTTGAAGCGTAATTTTTCGGGCGATCGCACCAACAGATAAAGCTCGTAATCGGTGTGGTAAATAAACGTTTCAGCAAGGTAATGGCCAATGCAGCCACTAGCGCCAGTGATAAAGACCTTTTTCGTCATGGGTGGGCGGGATGCGCGATGGAAAGTTGCCCCTTAGTTTAGTATGTGGGGGCCTGTCCCGAAAAATTTTGACCGAGCCTACCCCTGCTCCCCGTCGATCCCCGATAATGGGAACTGTCGTAATAATTCGTAATCATCACCATGGCTTTACCCACAGCGTTAAAAACCCTAGACGGCGCGCCCCTCAGCCCGGAAACCCTCGAAAATAAAGTCGTTTTATTCGTGAATGTAGCGAGCAAATGCGGCCTGACGCCCCAGTACAGTGGCCTGGTTGCCCTCGATCAAGAATATGGCGATCGCGGTTTGGTGATTGTCGGCGTTCCTTGTAATCAGTTCGGCGCCCAGGAACCCGGCACCCCTGACGAAATCAAAGATTTCACCAAGACCAAATATGACGTAGATTTTACGCTCCTCGAAAAGCAGGATGTCAACGGCGCCAACCGCAGCCCTCTGTACCAGTTCCTCGTGGGAAATGGCCCCGACATCGCCTGGAACTTCGGCAAATTTCTCGTCGGCCGTGACGGTGAAGTCATCGAACGCTTTGAGCCCCAGACAGCCCCCGATGATGCAAACCTGAAAGCGGCCATTGAAAAAGCTTTGGGTTAGAACATCCCCCTCTGTCCCCCTTCAGAAGGGGGATTTAAAGGCGATCGCCCCTTCCCGCGCTTTTGTTTTTCTTTAGATAAAGTTGCGAAAACACTGGGGGCGATTTTGTTTATTTCTCCTCCCCCATCTCTCCCATTTTTTCAACCATGAGCCACGACTTTGACCTGCTTTTTTGAGCAAATTTCTACCTTAGTCATGCACCATTCTCCCAGTGGCCAAGAAACAGAAATTGACCATTATCTCCTCGCTCTATTCGCCAAACTTGGGGTGAACCATTGGCAAGACCGCGCTGGCAATATCATCGTGAAAATTCCTGGTCAGAATCCGGAAGCAGGGGCGATCGCCATTACCGCCCACAAAGATGAAATCGGGGCGATCGTTAAACAGGTGGATGAACGCACGGGTCGCGTGGAAATTCGAGCTTTAGGTGGGGCTTATCCCTGGATCTACGGCGAAGGGGTGATGGATATCCTCGGTGATAACACAACGATTTCCGGGATTTTGAGCTTTGGGTCGCGCCACGTTTCCCACGAATCTCCCCAGAAACTACTGCAAACGGAAAAACCCGTCCAGTGGCACCAGGCTTGGCTGGAAACGAAGTGTCATAGTAGTGAACTGCTTGCCGCTGGGGTGCGTCCGGGGAGTCGGGTCGTAGTCGGGAAACACCGCAAAAAACCGTTCCGCCTGAAAAATTACATCGCCAGCTACACCCTCGATAACAAAGCCTCCCTCGTCATTCTGATTGAACTGGCCCAACGACTCAAAAATCCCCCCCAAGATGTTTATCTGGTCGCCTCAGCAAAGGAGGAAGTGGGGGCTGTGGGAGCGCTCTACTTCAGTCAAAATACTCAACTCGATGCCTTAGTTGCCCTGGAAATTTGTCCCCTGGCGCGGGAATATGCGATCGCCGCTGGGGATCGGCCCGTGTTACTGTCCCAGGATGGTTACGGGATTTACGATGAAGGTTTGAATCAAGAAATTATCACTGCCGCCGCTGGCATTCACCGACCGCTCCAACAGGCAATTATCCAAGGATTCGGTAGTGATGCCTCCATTGCGATGAAATTTGGCCATGTGTGCCGGGGCGCTTGCCTCAGTTTCCCCACGGAAAATACCCATGGTTACGAGATTGCTCACCTTGGGGCGATCGCCCACTGCATTGATATTTTGTTCGCCTATTGTCAGCATCCGAAAAGTCGAGCTTAACGAAAGACCTGATCAATGGCGATCGTAAAATCGGGTAATAAAGGTGAAGTGAGGGCATCATCACCCAGTAAAGTGCAGACCAACTCCAACTGCGCCTGATTTCGCCGATAGACCTCAATGGTTTTCAGTCGCCAATCCACCACCCAATATTCCTGCACCCCATAGAGCGAATATAATTTACGCTTTGCCTCTTTATCCCGCTGCTCATTTAATTTGCCCGCCGAGAGAATTTCGATCATCAGTTCCGGCGCAACGGTAAAATGCCCCGACTCATCCACACCCGTTTCGAGACGCGCATTACTCACCCACACCACATCTGGAATCACCCCATCATTCGGAGAGAAGACCACCCCTGGAGCCTCAAAAACACGACCAAGACCTGATTGGTCTGACCAATTACCTAGGGCGATGTGAAGCCGACTCGCAGCACTTTGATGAAAAATATGGGGCGCACGGGTCACGATTAATTCTCCATCAATAATTTCATAGCGTTTCCAGCCGCCATCGTCGGGCATGGCTTCGAGATCCTGTACTGTCCAGCGAACTGCATTGGCAACCATGGTTTTCCTGGGAGTATTGATATTTTTAGTGTAGTCGATGTCTTCTGGAGCGATCGCCCATTGCCAGCCCCCCAAAACGCAATAGGGCCAATAATCTCTAAATCAAGATTTGCGATGTCGCCAGCCTCCCATCTAAAAAACTCGCTTTTCTCAAGATCTATCACTGCCTGAATTTCTTGTTAGCCTATGGAAATGACCCCAAACATTGATGGAAAGCGATCGCCGATGACGACCACAGCTGAGTTACCAAGCATTTTGCAAACAGGCCAAGGTACGACCCAGGAAGCCCTTGAACTCTTTGACCGCCTCGAAACCGTTGATCTGGACTTTATGTGGGGACTGTGGCGAGGCCGGGGAATTTATACAGGGCACCCGATGGATGGTCTGTTGGAGTTAGGTAACTGGTACGGCAAAGAATTTATCGACCCGGAAACCGTACATCCCCTACTTTTTTCTGGTCGTCAGGGAGAAATTTTTAAAGTAGCCCCCAACCTCAAAACCATGGAGATGGTCTTGAAATTGCCCATGCCCCAAAACCCGGCCTTTAAACCGTTTCTAAGGTTGCTCAATGGCCTATTTAAAACCGAAAAAAGTCAAGCCAGACTCCGAATGATGGAATATCGCGGCAAAGTCAGCGCCACCATGATCTATGACTGCCTGCCCATCAACGATTCCTTTAGGAAAATCGACGAAAATCAGGTGTTTGGTGTGATGGATTTCAAGCAATCTACCCAGCCATTTTTCTTTATCCTGGAGCGCGTGACAGGTCAGCCATAGCTTGAATGTGAGACATTCTGAGCTTAGAGACGACTAATCTTTAGCGCACTGGGTTGAGCCGGATTGCCCTCTAATTTCAAGGCGCGACCATTGGCAGCCAGATGACGAACAATTTTGTAAATCACCTCAATTTGTTCAACCGCCCCGACTTTAATCGCTAGACTATCGAGGGTCAGAGGGGACTCACTCGTCGTTACTGCATCCACCACTTTTTTCTGGAGATCGAGCACTGATGCTGCTGCTTTTTTCCCAGCTTCGACGCCAGGTTGGTGGTAAGCGTTGATATTGACCAAAGACGCATAGATCGTGACAGCCCGTTCATAGAGGGCAATCAGGGCACCGACAGTACGGGCATCAACATCGGGAACGGTAATGGTAATCGAGTCCCTGCCATTGTCATAGAGAGCTTCGCGAGTGCCGAGCAAAAAGCCGGAGAGAAAATCACCGCTAGTTGCGCCATTTTCGATATCGATAGAGTCACCTTGGCGATCGCCTAACACTTCGATAAAGGTCGCGAAGAAATTGGGAACTCCTTCCCGCAGTTGTTGCACATAGGCGTGCTGGTCAGTGGAACCTTTATTCCCGTAGACGGCGATCCCTTGGTAGACCTTATTGCCATCGAGATCTTCTTCCTTGCCGAGGGATTCCATGATCAGTTGTTGCAAATAGCGGCTAAAGAGCAACAAACGGTCTTTATAGGGCAAAATTACCATATCCTTCTCACCCCTGCCATTGCCGGAGTAATACCAAGCCAGAGCCAATAATGCCGCCGGATTTTGTTTCAGTTCAGGAATGCGGGTGGCATCGTCCATTATTTTTGCGCCGTCGAGCATTGCCCGAATATTAATCCCTTGTAACGCGGCGGCAACTAAACCCACGGCTGACAATTCGGAAGTCCGGCCGCCCACCCAGTCATGCATCGGGAAGGTGGTGAGCCAATGCTCGGATTTCGCGACATTTTCGAGTTTGGAGCCAATTCCGGTAATCGCTACTGCATGGGAAGAGAAATCAATTTTGTGGGCTTTGTAGAAATTTTTCACCTCAACCATGCCGTTCCGGGTTTCGGGCGTGCCGCCGGATTTGGAAATAACGATCGCCAAGGTGGTATTCAGTCGATCTTTGACCTGGGCGAGGGTGCGGTCAATGCCGTCGGGATCGGTGTTATCGATGAAATGGATCTTTAACGGCGCATCCACATCGGCGAGAGCTTCGGCGACAAATTGGGGGCCGAGGGCAGACCCGCCAATGCCAATGGAGAGAATATCTGTAAACGGCACACCACCGGGAGCTGTAATTTCTCCCACATGAACTGCCTTGGCAAATTTTTCGACTTTTTCGAGGGTGTCAACAATATCTGCTTTTAGTTCCGCATTGGGGGCGAGATCAGGGTTACGTAACCAATAGTGACCCACCATTCTGCCTTCATCGGGGTTGGCGATCGCCCCGGCTTCGATCGCTTTTAAATCTTGAAATGCCTTTGCAAACTTCGGTTGTAAACCTTGTACAAACGCCTCATCAAAGCCCATCCGACTGATATCGACGTAAAATTCGAGTTCCGGATGGTAGTAGAGCCAAGCTTGGTAACGTTGCCAGAGTGCGGCGGTATCCATATATAAACTTCTCAACCTGTTTTTTGATGATTTACGTTAAGTTTAACTAGAGGCTGGCGCCGATTTATGTAGCAATTCACATTGTTTAGTATTCAGTTTTGGGTTAAGAGCGGGAGATCATGGGGAGATTTAGGCAAAAACGGTCACTTTTTGGGATATTCACCCTCGGTTTGACGGTTTTTGGGGGATTTGAAGGGGCGATCGCCCAGGACTTTAATACCTCTATCGGCGACAACGGGATCCAAGCCACCACCCTCCACAGTGAACCCTATGATCTACTAGGTCGCAAAATCGCCATTGGTCAGGTAGAAATTGGCCGTCCTGGTAAATTTGGCCTCGATAAACGGGCCGTCTGGCAACCGCAACTGGGACTTTCTCAACTGTTTTTCCTCAACGAAAAGGCAACCCCCGACGATCATGTCGATGACCACGCGGGCATGGTAGCGGGAATTATGGTCGGACAAGACAAACGTCAACTGGGAGTCGCCCCGGAAGCCCGTCTGTTTTCCTCGGCGATCGGTTCCACTGACGATTCGGCCCAACCAGAGGAATGTCTCGCGACCCAACACATTGCCCGACAAAATGGCGGCGACGTGCGAGCGATCAATTTCAGTTTTGGAGAATCCCTCAGTCGCGATCCCCGGCCGAATCCAGCCTTAGATGGCAATGCCCTTTTGACCCAATGTTTAGACTGGACAGCGCGGGTTTATGATGTCCTCCATGTGGTAGCCGGAAACCAAGGCACTGGTGGCATCCCGATTCCGACGGATCATTACAACGGCATCACTACCGCCTACACTACCCGGTTTCAAGGGGATGCGTTTAATAAAATTGATTTTGCTAATCTCAGTTCCCTGCCTGTGGGCAGTGGCAGTCGTTTGATTCGCCAGGAAATTAATACGGGTTCCCGCCGGGCCATTAGCCTCAGTGCCCCCGGTAGCCAGCTCAATCTGATCACCACCTTTAATAAAATCGACCGAGTGAGCGGTACGAGTTTCGCGGCCCCCCACATCACTGGCACCGTTGCCTTGTTACAAGAATTTAGCGATCGCCAACTGAAAACCCAGGCCGACCAATGGAGCCTCGCGGCCCGTCGCCATGAAGTGATGAAAGCGGTATTGCTCAACAGTGCCGATAAAATTGCCGATACTGGGGACGGGAAGTCTCTGGAAATGACCCGCACGATTCTCAGTAAACAAAATCGCACCTGGCTCGAAGGAGACGCTTACAAAAATCCCGATATTCCTCTGGATATTGAAATGGGCACGGGGCAACTCAACGCCCAACGCGCTTACCAACAATTGGCCGCCGGACAGTGGTCAACAACAGCGCCTGTGCCAAGTCGGGGCTGGGATTATGACAAAATTAGCGCCCAAGAGTTTCAGGACTATCATTTCGCCATGCCCCTACAACAGGATTCTTTTGTAGCCCTGACCCTCACTTGGGATCGTTGGGTGGACTTGAATGACCAGAACAATAATGGTCTATATGATGTGGGAGAAAGTTTTACGGATCGCGGCCTGAATGATCTCAATCTTTATCTCTTGCCAGCGGATGCTGACAACTTAGGCGAGGCGGTATGTCGCTCTACCAGCCCCGTTGATAGCGTTGAACATATTTTTTGCCCCATACCACAAACGGGAAAGTATAAAGTGCGGGTTGTCTATGCCGAGCAAGCCAATCAAGCAACCCAGGATTATGCGATCGCCTGGTGGACAGCGACAACGCCCTAATTTTTTCTCATGTGGCGATCGCCCAATCAAATTTTCAACATCGACGTTAAGCAGAGAGAGCTTTGGGGTTTTATACTCGAACTCGTTGTTAGAAGTTTGATTTTTTCAGATCACGATAAAAATTTTCGTGGACGCCAAGTGCAATAAGAATTCTTTTTTCCGCATCCCACTTATAAGCAAGCAGATTTTCTTGTTTTGCCATTTTAAATTTGTAGACCCACACATCAGCTAAATCGCCTTTTTTTTGAACACCAATTTCTGGATTTTCAATAATCGCTTTAACAGCATTATCTAGGTCTGCAATTTCATTTTTACGAAGCTTCTTTTTTTCTTGGTAAAGGAGGGAGTTTGATATACTTCGATTTTCTTTTTATTGGAACTCATAAGGTGTTAACTCAGAGTTCTCAGCCTCTTCTTTACTGATGAGGATTTCTTGTACAAAAGCAAAAGATAAATCAGGGTTATCTTCGAGAATTTCACCCATTTTCGCCCAATACTCGATTTGACCAGCAACTGAACGATGCATGGCTTTTGAACGAATTTTAGCTTTTGTCGCCAAAGAGTTAGAGATACGAACGGCAACAGACATACTATTTTCCTAAGTAGATAATTGCATTATGCGCCATAAAGTCGCGTTTTGCAACAAAAATTCCAATAAGCGCCTGGTGGACAGCGACAACACCCTAATTTTTCTTGTCAAATACTGTATTTCAGGATGGTGAAGTTAGCGTGCTTTGAATTGTTATGTGATGGTCGCTCAACTTGGCAACCCTTTGAATTTTGGCAGTTCCCCTAACGCCCTGTCCCAAGCAGCTTTGCTCGATGTAAAGATGTGGGCAGTTGGCGACATAGAAACTTCTGTATCCAAACACCCTGCGGGAATGACGAGAAAATCAGCAATCTGAGTGCTTGGCAACGCTGAACCACAGAATTTACAAAAGCTTTTGTTGTGGCGAGTACCTGGAAGCGTAAATGTAGTCACTGCATCCACACCAGCCAGCCAAATCAATTTAGCAGACCGCGAAAATAAATTTGCCGAGTGAGCCGACCCTGTATCTTTTTGGCAATGCTGACAATGACACAGGTAAAAGCTGTCGAACTCCCCTTGTACTTGAAATTTCGCGGTTCCACACAGACAAGAACCAAAGTAATCAGTCATCTTTCTTTTTTCTATGACCTCTAGGTGATGCACACATAGACTATGTATGATGCGAATGATTTCTGTATGGTGCCCTCTCTGTTATTTTTACATAGAAACTTTTTCCTCCGCCAAATATGGGGTGTTATGCAAAAAAAATCTGTCCAAAATTAGGCGATCGCCTTTTGACTGGTGGACTGCTGGGTACACTAGAAACTAGAGAGGTTTCTAGCCCGTCACGGAGTAATATCCGGGCGGATAAATCAGGGGTCAAACGCGATGAAGTGGCACCATTGGGTGGGAATTGGCAGCGTTGTGGTCGGGGTAATTATGGTCGGGGCGATCGCCCCTGGGGTTTCCCAGCATTATCCCTATTACAACAACTCCTTCTCGTGGGGACAGACGGGTCGCGATGGTCGTCCTGGCCGCGATGGTCGCTCCGGCAGCAATGCCCAAGATCAAACAATCATTATCGATGGCACCGCCCGCACGTTTGACCTAAAAGGTGGCGACGGCGAACCAGGCACCGACGGCGAATATGGTGAAGCAGCCCGCTGTTCTAGCTATTGGCGACGACCAGAACACAATATTCGGGGCGCCGATGGGGGCGATGGCGGTCGAGGCGGCAACGGTGGTAATGGGGGCGATGGCGCGGATGTGACAATTTTCTATCGACAGCCCCAAGACCTCAGCCTAATTTTTATTGACAATCGCGGTGGCGAAGGTGGACTAGAGGGGCGAGGCGGTTATGGGGGGCGCGGTTGTGGTTGTCCCTATTCTTCTTGGGTCGTCGAAACTTGCCATCTGGAAGAAGTGGCCAGCAACAATCCCGAAGAAAAACCTAGAAAAGAAGAGCGATGTACTCAACAACGCTATTACTGCACCCCCGGTCGCAATGGTCGTAACGCTCCCGATGGTAACCCTGGCAGAAATGGAACTCCTGGCACCGTGACCCTCATTCAAAATTTAACCGCTATCCCCACCGACAATCCCAACACCACCATTTCTCTCGCCGCATTGGAACGATCGGGGACGACCCTCAGCAAAAATATTTGGCGATCGCCTACAGGATTACGCAGCAAATTAGCCAGCGGTTCCCAGGTTCCTGATACCTATCGCGAATATGTCGAACTTTTCACTGCGCCGATTCAACTGGTTTGGGCCGCTGATCAACCCCAAACTGCTTTTAACCAAGCACAATTTAGCCTCAGCCTGGGAGACAGTCGGCAGTTAGCAGTACAACAATCGGGGGAAGCTTGGTTAGATTACACCGTTCAACCCCAGGGTAACGGTTTCCAAATCCAAGTTAACCGGGCAATGCAGGCAGATGAGGCTACCCAATTGATCCGCCAGGGTTTGCGGGGAACTGACCGCGATCTAACTTTTAGCATCCTCGATCTAGGGCCTCGGAGCGATTGGTTAGACACGCAATTTATGGTCACCTACCGCACCCGTAATCCCACACCCCAATTTCGAGAGGGCTACACCTACGAAACCCGTTATAGCGGACGCCTCTCCCCAGAAGCAGTGCAGCAAATTGGTTCAGAATATCAACTACGCCTGGGAGATCTCCCCTTGGCTCAAGAGTATTTCCAGAGCGGAATGGTGGTGGATTTAGAAATTACAGCCGAGCGGCGTTTCGGAGAACATCAGACCCAACAGGTGATCCAATGGCGGGGGGCGCTGCCCTAGGCCCGCTGCCGCAAAAATCGCAGTAACTTTTCAAATTCTGTAGGTAAAGGGGCGATCGCCTCGATCGTTTCTCCGGTCACTGGATGTTCGACCATGAGCTTGCGAGCGTGGAGTGCTTGGCCCGTGAGTTTGACCTTATCGAATTTATTGCTGGTATAGAGGGGATCTCCGATGATCGGATTGCCCATGTGGGCACTGTGAACGCGGATTTGGTGGGTGCGCCCTGTTTCTAGTTTGTAATAGAGCAAGGAATAATTACCCAGGCGTTCCATGATCTCCCAGTGGGTCACCGCCGGACGCCCCGTTTCATCGACGGCCATTTTTTTGCGATCGCCTTTGTGCCGCGCAATCGGTGCCTCAATTGTCCCAGTATCGTTCCGGGGGCAACCGTAGACAATCCCCATGTATTCCCGTCTCGCTGTTTTGGCCTTGATTTGCGCCTGTAGATGTTGGTGGGCCTGGTCTGTTTTCGCAATGGCGATCGCCCCGGTCGTGTCCTTATCCAAGCGGTGCACAATGCCGGGCCGCTGTACCCCACCAATGCCTGCTAAATTTTCGCCGCAGTGGGCCAACAAACCATGGACAAGGGTGCCGGTATAGTTTCCCGGTGCCGGATGTACCACCATTCCAGCGGGTTTATTAACGATTAAAAAATGCTCATCTTCAAACAAAATATCCAGATCCATTGCCTCCGGTGCGAGGGCCATAGTTGCTGGGGCGGGAATCTTGAGTATTAGGCGATCGCCCACTTTTAATTTTGTCTTTTTCGATTGGCAAGGGGCTTCATTGAGCTGCACTTGACCCTGCTCAATCAACCGTTGCAAACGAGACCGTGATAATTCTGGGAGCTGCTGGGCCAACCATTGATCCAGGCGTTCCCCTGCTCCTTCAACTTTTAATTCTAAAATTTGTTCCGTCATCCCCTAGCTATGCCTCGAATAGTCCGCAAAAATCTTTTCCCCAAGCCCCCAAGACCTCATATTTTTCCCAAACGGGGCAGAAAACGTTAAAAACTTAAAATCTCAATTATCAACAAAACCCCAACTGAGGATCCGAACAAAAAAATGTTAAAGTGAAGCAAAAGTTCAAAACCCAAGGATTTTTTAAAAACATGGATAGTGTTGCTTACATTATTGTGCTAGCGATGGCGTTATCGGTTCTCTTTTTCGCGATCGCCTTCCGCGAACCCCCCCGTATCGAAAAATAAACTTTGATTTTCTCATACCAACCTTTGAAGATCATCCCTGAACTAAAGCGAAAAGTTTGTCTTTTGGGGCAGATTTTTTCTTGGTTCAGGCTTTCTCCATTTTCCCCCAATCATTAGGATGCACCGATCAGCGGCTGCCAAATTTCGCTCAGATCGGCCAACTTTTTTCTGTTCCAATCGTTATGCAATGCCCCTATTGTCAACATACTGATAGTCGCGTTTTAGAGTCAAGATCCACCGGCGCTGGACGGAGTATTCGTCGTCGTCGCGAATGCCTCAGTTGCAAACACCGTTTCACCACCTACGAGCGGATCGAATTTGTGCCCATCTCTGTGATCAAGCGCAATGGTCAAAGTGAAGCCTTTGATCGCTCTAAAATTTTGCGGGGTATGGTGCGGGCCTGCGAAAAAACAACCGTTTTACCCTCGACCCTAGAGGCGATCGCCGAAGAAATCGAAGCCCAACTCCAACAGAAGCCCAAGCGCAGCATTACCACAGCCCAAATTGGGGATTTGGTATTGCATCGGCTCCGCCAAGAAAGTGAAGTCGCCTACGTGCGTTTTGCTTCCGTGTACCGTCAGTTCCAAGGAGTCGATGACTTTATCGAAACCCTCAGTCATCTCCAGGACAACGCCGAGCAAGCCAACCTCTGGATTCAAACCCTCAATGAAGACGAAGAATCAGAAGATCTGACTTCTCCCTCAGTCCTAACGCCCTCTGCAAACTAGATTAAACGAGATTTATTTTGTTGATCCCGTTCCCCTGCAGTGACAGCCGAAAAAATAAGCCTGGGAACTTATGGATCTGCGCCATTTTTTGAGATACTATTGATATCCTGTATCTTAATATATTTAACTTTTACATTTTAAGATATGTACCCTGCCATACTGCGTTGATCGTAGTACGGTTTTTCTTGCTGCTGTAAATTACTTATCAAGATGTCATCAAGCATTCAAATTTGAAGACATCCAAGGCTCCCGTAATTTACCCAAAGCTAGTCGAGGCGATGCTTTCCCATCCCTAGACTATTTCTCCCACCAAACATATGTTATGAAAAAGCCATTTTGGGTTGTGCCTTAAATCCCAAAGGTCGGTCGCATATCGAGGTTGGAGGTCAGCAACAAAAGTTCAGGAGATTAAACACTAGGAATAGAAACACACATGGTCAGTCAGAACACAGCTACAGTAGATATTGGTTTTACCCATGACGATTTTGCCGCTCTCTTAGACAAATACGATTATCACTTCAGCCCTGGAGATATCGTTCCCGGCACCGTATTTAGTATGGAGCCAAGAGGTGCATTGATCGACATCGGCGCGAAAACCGCAGCATATATTCCCATCCAGGAGATGTCCATTAACCGTGTGGATACTCCCGATGAGGTTCTTCAATCTGACGAAACCCGTGAGTTTTTCATTCTCACCGATGAGAACGAAGATGGTCAGCTTACCCTCTCCATCCGCCGCATTGAATACATGAGAGCGTGGGAACGTGTCCGTCAACTCCAAGCAGAAGATGCGACGGTTCGCTCTTTGGTATTTGCCACCAACCGTGGTGGTGCTTTGGTGCGTATTGAAGGGTTGCGCGGTTTTATTCCCGGTTCTCACATCAGCACTCGCCAAGCGAAAGAAGATCTCGTCGGCCAGGAACTGCCTCTCAAATTCCTCGAAGTCGATGAAGACCGCAATCGCCTCGTCCTCAGCCACCGTCGGGCACTGGTTGAGCGGAAGATGAATGGCCTAGAAGTCGGCGAAGTCGTTGTGGGTTCTGTCCGTGGGATCAAGCCCTATGGTGCGTTTATTGATATCGGCGGTGTCAGCGGCCTGCTCCACATTTCTGAAATCTCCCATGACCACATTGATACGCCCCACAGCGTCTTCCAGGTGAACGACGAACTGAAGGTAATGATCATTGATCTCGATGCGGAACGGGGTCGGATCTCCTTGTCGACGAAGCAGCTTGAACCCGAACCGGGCGATATGCTCAAGAACCGTGACCTTGTGTTTGAAAAGGCCGAGGAAATGGCAGAGAAGTACCGCGAAAAGCTCCGGGCTGAAGCGGCTGGTCTGACCGTTGAAGATCAAGTGGACGAGAGCGAAGATCTCGATACTGATGATGAATACATGAGTGCAACAGAGTAGGGTGAAGTAGTTGCGGAAACCAGGTATTTTCCTCTGGGTTCCACAAGCTTTTTCTATAAACTGCACAACTGATTGCAAATTTTAGCGATGAAGGGAGGTACTGCAAAGGCCTCTCTTTTTTATCGAAACTTTCGCCTGGGGTTAGCGGGAGACAATTCCTGACCATTGCACGTTTTTTTGGTTGCTGCGGCGATAGGAAAAGAAATGTTCAGGCTGTTGGTAGGTGCAGTGGGGGGCGATCGCCATTTGCCCAAGATCTAGACCCAACTGCTCAAGCTGTAATTGATTGACGCGACGAACATCAAGGCGCACTTTTTCATGTTCATCATCGGGCAGGATCGGCGAATCCAGGAGATTTTCCAGGGCGAGGAGCATCCCATCGAGATCATCTGCAAGATCCTGCAAGCCTAAGCTGACTCCCATCTCGACGGCAACATCGGTGGAGACTTGGTAAACTTCGCCACTGATGGCCGGGCCAAGGGCAACTAGCAAATCTTTTATTTCAGAACCCGCATCGAGAAACTTTTGAATCGCTTCGGGGATAATTCGTTTGGCAGTGCCCCGCCAGCCTGCATGGACAGCAGCGACTTTTCCGGTGCGGCGATCGCCAATGAGTGCTGGCGTACAATCTGCTGTGGCGACAAAAACCGCCTGTTGGGAAGCCGTTGAAACAATCCCATCCGCTGGCGAAAAATGCTCCCCTTCCCAATTAATTTCGTGGGGCGTGAGGACGGTATTCCCATGAACCTGTTTGACACGGTAGGCCGGGATTTCCGGATGGAAAATTCTCACAAGATTTTCTGGCAGTTCCGGGGCAAAAGCTTGGGTGAAAAAGCCATGGTGCCAAGGCTCTAGCAGCTCACAGGTCAAATAGGGTCGCCCTTCCCATTTTTGCCAATGCCATTGATCTGCGACGGTGACTGCGCCCATTGCCGTTGCTCCAGTGATAATTTTTGATTTAGATTCACTTTAATAATCTAAATGGTAATAAAAAATAAAATACTTTTTCAGGGCGCAAAGTTTTCTTGGGTCGGGCCGCAATTTCCGAAAAGCTGCTATTTTAATGGAGGCAAAACGCGAGTTAGATAGGAACGGGACAACCGATGGCGTACCAACGTGTTCTTTTAAAGCTGAGTGGTGAGGCTCTGATGGGGGATCTCGGTTACGGGATTGACCCGCAAATCGTATCAGACATCGCCAAAGAAATTGCGGAAGTTGTCTCCAGCGGTGTGCAAATTGTGATCGTGGTTGGCGGTGGCAATATTTTCCGTGGGGTACAGGCTTCGGCTAAAGGGATGGATCGGGCCACGGCAGATTATATTGGCATGATCGCGACGGTGATGAATGCGATGACCCTCCAGGATGCCCTCGAACAAATCGATATTCCGACCCGAGTCCAAACGGCGATCGCCATGCAAGAGGTCGCAGAACCCTATATCCGGCGACGGGCTATCCGGCATTTAGAAAAAGGCCGGGTGGTGATTTTTGGCGCAGGCTCCGGGAATCCCTTCTTTACCACCGATACCACCGCTGCCCTGAGGGCCGCCGAAATTGACGCCGAAGTGATCTTCAAAGCCACCAAAGTTGATGGGGTTTACGACAGCGATCCAGCGAAAAATCCCGCAGCAAAACGCTATGAAAGCTTGACCTATGCCCACGTTCTCGCCAATGATTTAAGGGTAATGGATGGGACGGCGATCGCCCTTTGCAAAGAAAACGACATCCCAATTATGGTGTTTAATCTATTTGAGAAAGGCAACATTGTCCGTGCCGTTAAAGGTGAACCAGTTGGAACAATCGTGGGAGGTTCCTGTGCAGTTAAGTGAACTTAGAGAAAATATGCAAAAGACCATTGAGGCAACCCAGCGGTCTTTTAATACCCTCCGGACAGGGAGAGCCAGCGCCTCTCTCCTCGACCGGATTACGGTGGAATATTACGGTGCAGAAACTCCCCTAAAATCGTTGGCGAGTATTTCGACACCCGACTCCAGCACTATCATGATCCAACCCTTTGATCGGGGTAGTTTGAGTGATGTGGAGCGGGCCATTTCCATGTCTGATTTGGGTCTGACCCCCAACAATGATGGGACAAATATCCGCTTAAATATTCCGCCGTTAACGAAGGAGCGCCGTCAAGAATTGGTCAAAACGGCTGGAAAATTAGCTGAAGAAGGAAAAGTTGCCCTCCGCAATATTCGCCGTGATGCCATTGATGATGTGCGCAAACAGGAGAAAAATAGCGACATTTCCGAGGATGAATCCCGTAGCTTACAGGACGATATCCAGAAGGTGACGGACGAGTTTACGACAAAAATCGATGACCTGCTCAAGATCAAAGAAAAAGACATTATGACGGTCTAGGGTCGCACTCGGTAGACTAGAGGGAGGCCCTAGGGCCTTCTTTTTTGTTGAATATCCTAGAAATTGGTATTGTGATGCATAGTTTAACGTCTGATTTAACAGCCATTGATGCGCTAGAACTGGCCCAAGCCCTCGCTGCAAAGTTGGCGATCGCCCCCAATGATTGGCACAGATTAAAAGGCAATCGTAAAGTCCAAGCCCAACAACATTTATCTGCGGCTCTGGTTTTTTTGTTGAATGACAATCCCGCCGCCGCCCTGCAACATCTAGAACAGGCCCAAGGATGGTTAGACCGGACAATCTCCGCGCCCCCTTGTCCCGACCATGGTCGTAAAACCGCGTCCTAAAATTCTGGCATATCGCCGTTTTGTTCCCGTTCGATGAAGCTCTGCACCTTGTGGCGATAATCCCGCAAGGATTCTTCGACCCATTCCCGACTTTCACTGTTGACGTAAATATGTACTAATGGTTCCCCAGCGTCGGGCAGCACCAGCACCCAGTTATCCGAAACCGGATCAATAATTTTGACGCCATCGATCAACACCAGGCGATCGCTCTCATGGATTTCGACCAAGTGCCGCATCAAAGCTCCCTTCACCCGCCAGGGACAACGCATCGTGTAAGACTTGTGGAAAACGATTGGTAATTCTGCCCGAATTTGACCGAGCGATCGCTCTTGGATGGTCAACATTTCAATTAATTTGGCGATCGTAAACATCGCATCAAAGCCAGGGTGCAGCTCCGGGAAAATAAAACCCATGTCTCCACTTCCCCCTAACACCACATGGGGATTATTCCGGCAGGCTTCCATCAGAGCCGTGGGGTTAGCTTTGGTGCGGATCACATGGCCATCATGGCGGCGGGCAATTTGTTCTACGGCACTCGACGCATAGATGGGCACCACGACGGAGCTGCGCGGACTGGCCGTGAAGAGAATGCTCGTCAGCAAGGCCGTGAGGCGTTCCCCATAGATAGATAGTCCCGATTCATCGACGAGGGTGAGTTGTTCTCCGTTGGCGGCAACCTGTACTCCCATGCTGGCGCGTAGGGCTTCTACCACATGGCCCAACTGCAACAGTAGGGATTCTTTCTCTTGGCCCACAGGGGAATTTTGCTTAAGGCTAGCGTTTAGGACAACGGCATCACAGCTAAATTTATTCAAAATAGTCGGCAAAACAGCACCAGATACGGCATAGGCGTAGTCAATGACCACCTTTGAGCCACTATTCATCAAGGCACCAATATTGAGGTGATCTTCAAAGCGCTGACTATATTGCTCAATAATTTGCGCCGGACAGGACATTTCGCCAATTTCGGCGATCGCCACCCGTCTTAAATCCTCTTTAAAATAAACCCCCTCGATTTTCTTTTCCTTCGCCTTAGAAATATTGATCCCTTGGCTGTCGAGAAATTCAATTAGCAGATGATCCGACCGTTCCGGATGAAGCCGCACATGAATTCCCCCTTCCACATCTAGAATATTCGCCATGGTCCGGGCGATGGGAATTGCTGTGGCCTGGAGATTTTGCACGCCAATCCCCGCCGACATTAACCCCGCAATCAAGGAACGACTCACCATCCGCGAGACACTGCGCTGATCCCGTGAAACTAGCACCATCGAGCCAATTTTTAAGGTCGAACCGTAGGCCGCCCCCAGCTTGACGGCAAATTCGGGGGTGATATCAATATTGGCGAGGCCAGAAACCCCCCGCTGACCAAACAGATTCCGCTGGGCCGTGCTGCCCCAGATGAGGTTGATATTCACAATTGCCCCCGCCTCAATCCGTTTATTGGGCCAGATCCGCACGCCAGTACCAATGTGGGCTTCTTCTTCCACGGTGGATAATGCCCCCACCACGGCCCCTTCTAAAATATGGGCGCGGCGATCAACCCGGCTTCCCCGCACCACCGTACAGGCCCGCAACTGCACTTCATCGCCCAAGACCACGCCGTTCCAGAGAATAGGACGCTTGAGGTCAGAATCAGCACCGACGGTCACGTTATCGCCAATGACCGTACCGGGTTCAATGTGAACTCTAGCCCCAATGCGGCAGTTATCACCAATCATCGCCGGGGGGGAAATCGTCGCACTGTCGTCAATAAAGGTATTGTGGCCAATCCAAATCCCAGGCGATCGCTCTTCATAGGAATATTCCACATGGACTTTCCGGGCGAGGGCATCGTACTGGGCTTTACGGTAGGCATCAAGGTGTCCGACATCACACCAGTAGCCATCGGCAATGTAGCCATACATCGGTTCTCCCCGGTCGAGGAGCAGGGGAAAGAGATCCTTCGAGAAGTCGCATTCTTCGTTTTCCGGGAGATATTTCAGCACCTCCGGTTCAAGGATGTAAGTGCCTGTGTTGACGGTATCGGAAAAAATTTCACTGGTGGAGGGTTTTTCGAGGAAGCGACTAATTTGTCCGTTTTCTTCGGTGATGACGACACCAAACTCAACGGGATTGGGAACACGGGTAAGAACCAGGGTCGCCTTGGAACCTTTTTCACGGTGGAAGGCGATCGCCGCCGCGAGATCAAAATCCGTAATGCTATCCCCACTAATCACCACAAAGGTTTCGGTAAGCAGTTCTTCGACATTTTTGACGCAGCCCGCCGTCCCTAAAGGTTGCTCTTCTTCTACGGCATAATGCATTTTGACACCAAACTCGTGGCCATCCTGAAAATAGTCCCGCATGATGTCCGGCACATAGTGGAGCGTGGCAATCACTTCGGTAATGCGGTGGCGTTTGAGTAGATTAATAATATGCTCGGCAATGGGGCGATTGAGCACTGGCACCATCGGCTTCGGTAAATCACAAGTCAGGGGACGCAACCTTGTCCCAGCACCACCTGCCATTAAAACTGCACGCATAAAAAATCTCCGCTGTACCGCAATATCAAAATACGCGGCGGACTCAGCCAAAAAATTCCCTGGGCGATGTCGCGATCAAAGAAGTTCTCTGGTTGTCCCGCTGCCTCTCTTACTTTGGCATTGTATTGTGGAGTTCTCGGTTTGACGGCAATGGTTCGCTAACAAGAGACAATCTTTAAAATTAGAATGCTCAATACTGCCTAAAACAACAAAACCCCACCTGGAGGTGAGGCATTGCTTTCTGATTCGATTTGGTGGCGGGAGGCGGATTTGAACCACCGACCTTCGGGTTATGAGCCCGACGAGCTACCAGACTGCTCTATCCCGCGGCGCTTTTACTAGCATAAACCCCCTCAAGAAAAATGGCAACCCCCCAGGAAAGATTCTTGGGGATCTGAAGAAATCTTCACCAGTGAAACGAGCAAGAACCAGCTTTTGGCAAAACAATCAACGGGGGAAGGCGATCGCCTAAAATGGGGACGCAGATTTTCTGCTGCTGTGTGATGTTTTGTAATTTTTGGGCGTAACCCATGAGCCAAGCTGATCCCCGAGCTTCCCTGAGCCGTCTCAAACAAACCCTAGCCCAATTGCAACAGGTGGTCGCCGACCTGGAAACAGGGACTAGCCAAATTCCAACGGCGGCCCTCGATACCCTGAGCACCGACACAGAAAATTTGATTCGGCAACTACAGCAGCAACCGGAAGCGGCGATTAATCCTGTGGTGGAAGTGCCTGCGAATACTCCTGGGGTTGAAGTACCGACCGCCCCAGTGCCCAAGGTTAAACCCCGGCGTGTTGAACCGGTTCCCCAACGTCCCCGACGCAAGCCCTGGTGGCAACAACAGAAACTTTGGCTGGGTGCCGCAACGGCGGCGATCGCCTTTATTTTTCTCTGGAAATTCACGACCCAAACGCCCCAACTCAGCGAAGATATTGCCCAAACACCCTCCACTGAACCCACCGAGGAAGTAGCCCCAGAGACCCCCCAACCGGAAACACCAACCCAAGCGCCCAAAGTTTCAGAGCCAGCCCCAGCCGCCAGCGCAGAACCCCCCAAACCCCTGACCCCAGAACAGCGCCTGATCGCGGCAATCCAGGCCCAGTTAGATGAAGTTACCCAACCCTATGGGGACAACATTGTGCGCACGATCCAGGCGGATTTTGACACCAATACCCTGCG
This sequence comes from Picosynechococcus sp. NKBG042902, assembly GCF_963864045.1. NCBI lineage: Bacteria > Bacillati > Cyanobacteriota > Cyanophyceae > Chroococcales > Geminocystaceae > Picosynechococcus > Picosynechococcus sp. NKBG042902. The sequence goes on from NZ_CAWLTV010000066.1 coordinate 93,107, forward strand.
GATTACGGTGGGTGATGCTTGGTATCTCTTGCGAGAAGGACTTCAGGATCGCCTCGGTATGGAGGTTTTAGACCTAGCCCAGTTGCTCGATTTTAAAAAGATGGTTGTGGAAGATTTAGCCGGAAATTTCGTGGCGCGGAATCCGGTCGTGGGCGATCGCCTTGTGATTGTGCGGCGCTATCAAGATTTCCAGGGGGCAAGCTGAAGCTAGGTCTGAGTCGGTGCATTCAACCCATAAACCCGTTAAGATAGGGGCAACAGCGGACTGAATTGGGGACAATACTGACCATGACAGCGGGAATGAGCAAACAAGGCAAAGTATCCATCCGGCCAGTACAGTATCGAGATCTCACGGCGATCGCCAATTTTGCCAGCGAAGCGGATCTAGATGGGCCTTCTCCCCTCGATATGCCCCTTGAGGATCACCTCGAAAATACCAAGAATTTTTACGGCCTCGTTAAGTTACTGAGTTTCTTTCCAAATCCTAATCAGTACAGTTTCCACGGCTATGTGATTGAAGTCGATGGCCAGCTTGTGGGCTTTGTGAAGATTTCCCCCTTCAATTCCTCCCAAAGCACCTGGCGCGTTGAACAGGTAATCATTGATCCCCATTTTCCCAAATTGCAATACCACGGCTCCGCCAGAGACCCAGGTTCAGCCCTGCTCCGTTATTGCTTTGACCATGTCGTGGAAGCCCGCAACTGGGTCTTAGAGGTGAATGTTAACGCCCAACAGACCCTCAGCCTTTACCGTCAAAATGGGTTCCAGCCCCTCGCAAAACTGACCTACTGGGCGATCGCCCCGGAAATTCTCAGTGAATTGGCCCTCCAGGAACCCGCCCTACCCAATTTGATGCCCGTGGGTAATGCTGATGCTCGCTTGCTCTACCAACTCGATACCGCTTCCATGCCGCCAATGCTCAGGCAGGTCTTTGATCGCCACGTTCAAGACTTTAAGAGTGCGCCCCTCAGCAATTTAATCTGCCGCGTTAAAAATTGGACGCAGCACGTGGATGTGGTCGAAGGATACGTTTTCGAGCCCCAACGGAAAGCCGCCATCGGTTATTTCGCTGTGCAATTAGCCCACCAAGACCACAAACCCCACCATGGCCGCCTCACGGTACACCCGGCCTACACCTGGCTCTATCCGGAATTGATGATCAAAATGGCCCAGATCGCCCAGATCCGACCAGAACAACCGCTTTTGACTACCTCTACGGATTACCAGCCGGAACGGGAAGAATTTTTTGAAACGGTGGGCGCAACCCCCAGGGAGCATACACTCCTCATGTCTCGCTCGGTGTGGCACAAAGTGCGGGAATCCCAGCCCCTCGAAGCGTTGCAATTATCAGGAGTCCTCCAGGGTTTGCAGCCGATGCGATCGCCAATCCCCAGCCGCATCCATTGGTTTAAAAATCATCCCAGCCTAAAATTGCCAAAGGAATCACCGCAGCGGGATTTCTTCCCGGAAAATTAGGCACAGCAGATGAAACCAGTGGCAGCATTGGGCCTGGATATTGGCCGTAAACGTATTGGGGTGGCTGGCTGTGATGGTCTGGGGCTGTTGGCGACGGCTTTGACCACCATTCAACGCACCACTTTAGAGGCAGATTTAGCGGCGATCGCCCATTGGATCGAACAGCGCCACATTCAAGTTTTGGTGGTGGGTCTGCCCTATGCCATGGACGGCAGCCTAGGGAAACAGGCGAAACAAACCCAAAAATTTGCCCGCAAATTGGCAGAAGCCTTTGGACTCCCCATCGAGTATGTGGACGAACGCTTAACTTCCGTCGAAGCCGAAAACCAACTCAAGGCTGAAAAGCAATATGACCGTCAACAAAAGGGCCTCGTCGATCAGCGAGCAGCCCAAATTATTCTGCAACAGTGGCTAGAAACAAGACAGTGTACCCCGACTTCCTAGGTGACCGTTTATCAAGCCCCCCGGCCCCCAGTTTGGGGGAGATTTTCAGGCAAATCAGTGGGCCAAAGTCCCCCAATTTGGGGGATTTAGGGGGCCGATCTAGGGATTTATTAATTTTATAAATGATTTCTTAGGTGACAGCATCAGAATTCCCTGAAGCGAACAATTCAAAGGCTTTTTGGGAAAATCGTTGGAGGCGATCGCAGACATCTTTAGCGGGTTGATAGTCGCCGACCAGTTGCCACTGGGCAATGGTTGAGAGCCGCCAAGCTTCCCCCTGGTGATTAAAACCTGCCGTTTCAATGCCGATAAAGGTTTGCACTTGATCCAGGGGGTCTGTAAAAAAGCGAATTTGCACCAGCATACTCCGACTTTGGAAACGGGGACTCCAGCCCGGCAGGTGAAAGCCAATGTCAATGGAATCTGGGTCCATCCATTCACGGGTTTCGGGGTCATTGCGCCAGGGTTTGAGGTCGGCCCTTGCATCGGGGAATTCGGCCCGGAATAAATTCACCACCGAGGCAATTTTCGTCGCCAGCTCAACGCCTAAGGCCCGTTCTGATGCATTCACGTTTAACCTCCTCGGAATCTAGTAGACATATCTCAAGCTTAACGAGTTGTGTTCTACGCTAAGGGAGAATTTCGCAGTTTTTTGACAATTGGTTTACAATCCCGCGAAAATTTGCCCCTTTACAATTGTTTTAGCATCTGGGTGAGCCGTTGTCGGATGCTTCTGGGCGTCAGAAATCAAGGGATCTCGTATTTTTTGCGCCTAATATTTTAGCCACGTTTACCAATTTCGAGGAGTTTTGCGGACAGCATATCTGAAATGATCACCCCAGACATATCTGTACCTTCGAGGGTTGCTAAGGTTTGCAGTTGTAGATAAAGACGTTGAGCTTGCATTTGCGGAATATCCAATTCAACCATGAGGGTTCGGATGGCTTGGCTTTCACCTTTGGCATAGATAGATTTAGCTGCCACTTTTTTCAATTCGACGTAACGTAGGCGGCGAGCATTCTCGGCGACTTCATCAAGAAGGATACTTGTGACACGAATAGGTTCAAGGCCAACCAGGGTTAAACCTTTCGCCTCGAAATCGGCTTCGATTTTCAGACGCAATTCTAGGGCCAAGCTACCGTCTTCTTCGTTTTCACAAATTGATTCAATGGGGAGACGCTTGAGAACATCGCGGGCAGCCGCAAGGAACCAAGTCTGGATATATTGTTCCAGTTCTAAGGTTTGGGATTGGTCATTCGTTCGGACACAATCATAAAGACGTTGAGAATTGGCAACTTTGTATTCAATTGAGGCATAAAATTCTTGAATGGTGCCATCGGGGATATTGATCCGTTGTCCGAAAACATTGGTGAGGCTGGGTTGAACCGGAATAATACAAACTTTTTTTTCTAAACCCAAGGGCAGTTGGAAATCAAGCCCCCCCGATGCAAAACGGCGTTTCCCAAGACGCTCCATTACCCATACTTCGCGATCAGGAACAATATGCAAGTTTGTGGCAACGAGAAAAACAATCCCGGCAAGCAGAAAAGCCCAAATCATAGATACAACCTAAGAAACCATCGCTTTTTTTAGGTATCCTATCACTACTTTTGTGACACTACCGGAATAGCTCTGGTAACTCAGGGAGTTCGAGGTCGCCCAGTCCCCAGACCATTAGCTTCCAAAACCCGATTAGTGCCAGTTCTATTCCTGAGTTGATCTCCGATGTGATTAACGCTGCTCTGGGGATTCTGGCTGCTATTACGGTAGTGGTGCTCGTAATCTCTGGCTTTCGCTATATGATCAGCTCTAATCTAGGAGAGATAGCCCAAGCTACCCAAGGAATTACCAATGCTATTGTAGGGTTGATTATTATTGTGGGAGCCTTCCTGATTACTGATTATGTCATTTCCGCTTTAGTAAGTTAAAAAGGAGAATTTAAATAGAATTCTCCTTATGTGAATTGGACAACAATCCGATATCAATGAATGTTTACAACAACTTGTCCGTTATATAGAGTTTGCTCTGAAGGTAGTACATTCAGTACTACTGTTCCTGAGGTTACAGACTCACTTGTGAAAGGTAATTGTCTACAGGTCCCAGAATTATCTATCAAGGTCACTACACCAACCGGAAGATTCTGGCAAAACGCTTGGTAAGAATCATTTGGCATAACTGGAGCTTTAGGAGCCCCTTCGTAAGTCTGTGATCCGTTACTAATGTCAATCATATTGGACTTACTATTGGCATAGGTGATACTAACTTCACCTTCGGCAGAAATAGTCTGTCTTGGCTCTAGAGTCACCTCCAGAGGTTGTCCAGGAATGAACTCGTAGGTTTTTGTCGGTGTTCCAGTAGGAGCTTCGGCCTGCTGGGGAACCTGACCAACTGACGGATCAGCCGTCGCTCGATCTGAAGGCCCGATATTAATCGGATTCGAGACAGCCTTGTTATCGGCCGCGATCTCTTGAGGCGAGCGAGTGTCAATCGCACCAATGAAAGCAAGATGAGAGCGCGTACTGATCGCCAACCCAATCACAGAGATGACCAGCAGAGCCAGCGACACCTTTCGCTGAAAAGACTTCATCCAGAGCGAACCACCCAGAGAAAACAGAGCCAAGGCCCCAAACAATTGCATGAGAAAACTCATGAAACAATCTCCTTAGTATTACAAAAGACCTGCATACTTCGTATTTACGAGAAAAGCCTCAAAATATCGTGAGAATTTGCTCAGGCAACCCCAAGAATTACCAATACCATCATCAACTGAATGACTATGTAATTTCGACATTGTTGTCATAATACCAACATTTGAGCAAGCCGTTGCCGCAGGGTTTCAAAACCCAGGCGATCACTGGCAGAAATATAAACAGCGTGTGGATGGCGCAACTTCGCCTCCTGGAGCGCTTCACTAGAAACTTGATCCAGCTTATTAAAAACCAACAGGGCTTGGGCTGGCATAATCGGCATTTCCCCCAGGATTTTTTCGACGGATTCTAACTGATGTAGCCAGGCAGGATGGGACAGATCCACCACATGGATCAACGCGTCGGCTTCGGTGACTTCTTCGAGGGTCGCCCGAAACGCATCCACCAAGGCCGGAGGCAACTCATGGATAAAACCAACGGTATCCGTTAGTAGGATTGTCTGGGTTTGAAAGGCTTCATCGGTGAGGGTCAAGCGCCGAGTCGTGGGATCGAGGGTCGCAAATAGTTGATCCGCCGCATACACTTCAGCATTGGTGAGGGCATTAATCAAGGTTGATTTACCCGCATTGGTATAACCGACGATCGCAAAGGTGGGCACATCCTGCCGTTGCCGCTGACTGCGCATCCGGGAACGGTGGGCTTGGAGTTGATCGACTTCCTTTTGCAAGCGACTGAGGCGACTTTGGATCGTGCGCCGCTCTGTTTCTAATTTCGTTTCTCCAGGGCCACGGGTGCCAATACCACCCCCCAAACGGGACATGGCTTGACCCCGACCCACGAGGCGCGGCAACAAATATTCCAATTGCGCCAATTCCACCTGGAGTTTTCCGGCGCGAGACTGGGCCCGCTGGGCAAAAATATCGAGGATTACTTCCGTGCGATCGCAAACTTTTACCCCCAGTTGTCGTTCGAGGTTGCGGCCCTGGGCGGGGGACAGATCCCGGTCAAAGACCACAAGATTCGCGCCGAGGGTTTGTACCTGGAGGGCAATTTCTTCTACTTTCCCGGTGCCGACAACGGTTTGGGGATGGGGCGTACTGCGTTTTTGTTCCAGGGTGAGCAGCACTTCCCCCCCGGCGGTATCCACCAAGCGGGCCAGTTCCGTCAAACGATCCTGGAAAGGGCGATCACCAATATCTGATGTTTGTAGACCCACAAGAATCACCCGGTCATGGCTTTGATCGACTTGTTGGGCGGTAAATTCCCGGCGAAACTCCGCCTCTAGTCCTTCAACGAAATCCAGAAAATCCTGTTGGGAAACCTCTTCTAGGGCTTGGGACTCAGAAACAAGCCAATAGGCATGGCTCGGATGGGTCTGGGGCAAGAGGTGAGCCACATAGACATTTTTCACATAGCCAGCGGCCCCTCGACCCCGTTTGGTCGTCCCCGTCCCCGTTAACGTAAAGCTCACGAGGGCGTCTAATCGTTGCAGTACCATCGCCGTTAAGCTCGATTCCTTGGGCGGTTCATCCTTCGGGCTGGCGGTCAAGCAGCGGATACCCGATAAACGCTCGGCACCATAACGGGGCAATTCTAAAGGGGGAATTTGGGTTTGTCGGGGCGAACCAACTCCCACTCGGATCACCTTGCCCCGGCGATTGAGATAAACACAAACCGCTTGGTTTAGCTCTGTGCTTAGGGCCGCGATCCGTTGGGCTAATTCTGGAGTCGTGAGGCGATCGCCAGGCACAGCCTGTTGATACAGTCGTTGCAACTGCTTGAGTTGACTACTTTTAAGACCTTTGAGATTACCGTGAATAGTATCGATGGGCAGCTTCCTAGAACGAAATGAATGCTAAATAATCATTAGAATATCGTGTCGAAATGTTTTCTATTCGTCAAGGCGAGGGGCCGCCGCCGTATCGGTGCGACCATTGCCACAGACAAAGTCTAGGAGGCTAGCTCCCGTCGAACCGGGGGAAACCGTATTCACTTCCCCTTGATCGCCGTAGTTTTTGTAAAAATCAGTGTTTTCGCCGTTGAGGATAAATACCGAAATTTCCCGTAGACGGGTGACCCGCCGGGAGCAGTCCCCAGAATAATAGGCCCGGGCATGGTAGCGCAATTCCTTCGAGGTGCTATCTCGGTTGACCGCTTCTACTTCCCACCAAGCAAACGGCCCCTGCCGTCTGATGGTTGTGGGGTTAACGTATAGCTCTTTTTCCATGTACTGGCCGTAGTCTTCGTCGTAGCTGCGACTGGCTACCACCTGTACCAGTTCTGCCTGAGCGACCAGGGGAATCGCTAAAATCCCCGTGGCGATCGCCAACGTGCGCCAAAATTTTGAAAAATTACCCATTGCCCGTCCTCCGCAAGGCATCAGCATCAAAAATTGGGGAAGGGTTTTGAGGCGATGTTTTAAAAAATATGCGATCGCCCTCTGTTCTACTGGCTGGGAACTTCCCCAAATTCCTCAACCAGCAAGCCAAAACCCTATTGATAACGGTCGAGCAGCGTTTGTAAGCCCCCTTGGTAACCATCACCAACTGCGTTGAGACGCCATTCGCCCCCTTCATTAACGACCTCTGCCATAATCAGAGCCGTCTCAGTGGAAAAATGCTCCTGGAGGGAATAACGCAGTACCTCCGCTTTCGTTTCCACGTTCACTAACCGGACATAGGCATTTTGCACTTGGCCAAAGTTCTGGCGACGCGCTTCCCCGTCATAGATCGAAATCGCAACCACAATTGTGGCGACATTTTCCGGCACTTTCCGAAAATCAATGATCATCACTTCATCGTCACCTTCACCAGCCCCCGTGCGATTATCCCCCATTAATTTGACGGCTTGTTCAGGATCGGGACTCGTCAAGTTATTGTAAAAAATGAAGTGCTGGTCTGAAATGAGCTTGCCATTATTCCCTAGCATAAAAATGGAAGCATCAAGGTCAAAGTCTGCCCCTGTGCCCTGTTGCTTTATATCCCAACCTAAACCAATAAAAGCGGCGGTGAGGCTTGGTGCAGCTTTCTTGAGGGAAATGCCTTGGCCCTTGTTTAGATTAATCGTCATTTTCTATAGCTAAATTCGATGAACGTTTCTGAATTAATTCAAGTTTTAAAGTCTGATCTCATTATCGATCATTCCCTCGGAAGTGACCCGGAGATTACGGGGGTCGCCGCTATTGATGCCGCAAAGTCCCAGGAAATCAGCTACATCGAAGGGGGGAAATTTGCCGCAAGGGTCGATACAACGGCAGCTTCGGCGTTAATCTTGCCAGCGGATGAAGATTTGCAACAACGGGCGACGGCTCGCGGTTTGGCTTGGCTTAGTACCAAGGAACCGCGTTTATTGTTCGCGGCGGCGATCAAGGTCTTTTATCAACCGTTTCGTCCAGCACCGGGGATTCATCCCACCGCTGTTATTGATCCGTCGGTGCAGTTGGGTGAAGATGTCTCGGTGGGGGCCCATGTGGTGCTTTATCCGGGGGTAAAAATCGGCGATCGCACTTGCATTATGGCCAATGCGGTCGTGTATCCCGATGTGGAAATTGGTGCGGATACCTTACTCCATGCCAATTGCACAATCCACGAGCGGGCCAAGATTGGCAATCATTGTGTGATCCACAGCGGCGCAGTGATTGGGGCAGAAGGATTCGGCTTTGTGCCCACGGCCCAGGGCTGGTTCAAGATGGAACAGTCGGGGATTGTTGTCCTCGAAGATGGCGTTGAAATTGGCTGCAACAGTGCGGTGGATCGGCCCGCCGTCGGGGAAACGCGCATTAAAACCCAAACCAAACTGGATAATCTCGTCCATGTGGCCCATGGGGGAACCATCGGCGCGAACTGTGCCCTCGCGGCCCAGGTGGGTCTAGCGGGAGGAGTGACCGTCGGGAATAATGTGCTCCTTGGGGGTCAGGTGGGCGTTGCGAACCAAGCAGTGATCGGTGATGGGGCGATCGCCACGGCCCAAACCGGGATTAATAATCGGGTCGCCCCTGGGGAAATCGTTTCTGGTAGTCCGGCAGTCCCAAATGCGGTTTACCGGAAAGTTTCGGCCATCTACAAGCGTTTACCGGAAATGTACGAGGTGTTCCGTAAGCTCAAGAGGGGTTAAATCACCGCCAATTGGGGTGTTTTGACGGCGGGAATACTGGCTTGGTTTTGTACCTGCTCAATGGCTTCATCGAGGAGGGCCTGACCTTCGGCGACGGTGTTGATTTTGTTAAGGCGATCGCGAAAATCTGCGGCCCCCGGAAAATCGCGGCAATACCAGGTCAGGTGCTTGCGGGATTGGTAAATGCCCTTTTGTCCTTTGTAGGCCCAGAGCCCGTCCAAATGTTCCTTGGCGCACTGGAGCAATTCCACCACGGTTGGTTGGGGCCGCCGTTGTCCCGTTTTGAGGAAATGGTCAATTTCGCCGACTAAAAACGGATAACCCAAGGTGCCCCGGGAACACATCACCCCATCGGCCCCGGTTTCTTCCAGGCAGGCGATCGCCGCATCCACGGAAAAAATATCGCCGTTGGCAATTACCGGAATCGAGAGGACTTCTTTGACTTTTTTAATCCACTGCCACTGGGCTTTCCCGGTGTAACCCTGGGCCCGGGTGCGACCGTGCACCGTCAGCATTTGCGCTCCGGCATCTTCTAACCGGCGGGCAAAGTCAACAATCACGATTTCGGCATCCGCCCAACCAATGCGGGTTTTAACGGTCACAGGCACATCGACGGCTTCCACCACTGCTTTAACGATCGCCACCGCCACCTCTGGTTGCCGCAGGAGAGAACTACCGCCTCCCTTGCGGGTAATTTTATTCACCGGACAACCCATGTTGATGTCGATGGTTTGGGCGCCCTCGGCCACAGCTTTTTTCGCTGCTTCCCCCATAAAATCAGGGCGACAGTCAAACAGTTGAATGCTGATCGGCTGCTCCCCTGGGTCAATCTCCATGAGCCTCGGTAAGGTCTGGAGGTGGTGGACTTCCTGGGCGCGCACCATTTCGGTGTACATCATTGAACTGGGGGCGTAGCGACGTACCAGGCGACGAAATACTAGATCCGTGACCCCCGATAGGGGCGCTTGGAGGACACGGCTCTGGAGGGCAACGTTACCGATTTTTAAGGGGCTATCCGGCAGGGAGATTGGCGGCGATCGCCTTGGGTCAGAATTCACTGAATTCACTGGGGCCATGGTGTTAGGGGTCAGGGGCATCAAAGATTACCGAATCATGGGGAAATATTGTCTTGGACAAGAGTAGCTGTTCTAGTTCTGGGGCGCTCATCGGATAGCCCAATAAAAAACCCTGGGCGCGATCGCAGTTGAGTTGCTGCAAACACTCTAATTCTGTCTCGTTTTCAACCCCCTCCGCAATCACTAAGCGTTTCTGTTGGTGGGCCGTGTTAATTAGCGATCGCACTACTGTCTGTTGTGCCGATTTTTGGTGGATGTTGCGGATTAAGCTGGGGTCTAGTTTGAGGAAATCAAAGGGAAATTTTTTGAGGTAAGCCAAAGAGCTATAACCCAGACCAAAATCATCCAGAACAATTTTGACACCGAGGGTTTTAATCGCCTTGAGGCGGCGAATGGTTAACGGGGCATTGTCTAAGAGGGTTGACTCCGTGAGTTCTAACACGAGGTTTGCTGGGTTTAAGCCATTTTCAATCAGTAAGTGGCTCAGATCTTGGTGGAAGTGGGGTTGATTAAATTGAGTCGCCGAGAGGTTGACCGCCATTTGGAACGTTTGATGGTCTTGGTTTGCCCAGCGGCGGAGCTGACGACAGGCTTGGGTCAGCACAAATTGATCGAGAAGTTCGAGTAAACCGATGGGTTTGGCGATCGCCAAAATTTCCTCAGTCAGAATAGAAGCCCTCAGGGGATGTTCCCACCGCAGCAGGGCCTCCGCCCCCACCATCTCTTTTCCTGGCAGTTGGCATTGGGGCTGATAATGAACCGTTAACTGATGCTGGTGATAGGCGTCCCGCAGATCATCGGCTAGATCAAGGCCCTTGGGGTAACTTTGCGGCGTCATTGCGTTGGCAAATTGATAGCGCGGCTCCCCTAAATTTTGGGCCTGGCGCTGGGCGGCCTGGGCCTGGGCGACCAAATCCCTGAGATTGTCGGCATCCTGAGGATACTCAGCAATCCCTAGGCTCACGGACAGGAAAAACTCCTCGGTGGCAGTGGTTAAAAATTGCTCGAAAGCAGCAAGGATTTTCTGGGCGATCGCCCCGGTATCGGCCTGGACATAGGCGCGATTTAAAACGAGGCAAAATTCCCCCATCGCCAAACAAATGACGCGTCCCCGTCCTTGAATGACCTGATTTAAACGATTGATAATGGCCTGGTTGAGATGATCTATTTCTTGGGGTTCGAGGTCATCACAGATTCGGTCAAATCGTTCAAAACCAACGATAAATAGCGGTAACGCTGTCGTCTCATTCCTCCGGAGGGTCAAGGCGATCGCCTCAAAAGTTTCCTGGAGGCTAAAGCGATCGCCACAATCATGCTTTAGGTCGGGGGGCATTGTCTGGGGCGCTGCCTTTGCAGAAGAAGAGTCTGGGTGGCTATAGTGCTGTTGCAGGGAAGATAACTTACTCAAACGGATGGCGATCGCCGACAATAATTCTTCTTTTGTAAATGGTTTTGTTAAATAATCATCCGCTCCCAAACGCATTCCCTGGCGAATGTCCTGTTTTTCCGCCCGGGCCGTTAAAAACACAAAGGGAATCATCGCCGTTGCCGCTTCGGCCTGGAGCTTTTGCAAGACCCCATAACCATCTATCCCCGGCATCATCACATCACAAACAATCAAATCCGGTTGGTGCGCCAGGGCTAACTGCACACCCTGATGTCCCCCGGCGGCTTCTAGGACTGCATATTGCTGCTGCGTTAGGATTTTGCGGATTAGCTTCCGCACAATATCATCATCTTCAATGACTAGAATTGTCGTCATAACAAAATAGGTGATTAGGGTATGGCCCCCTTGCTACCCTCCTTTCGTTTGTCCCAAAGGCCGCCGTTTTTGGCTGGTCGTACCATGGCTCTCAAATCGATCATAGGCGCTAACGATTCTCTGGACGAGGGGGTGACGCACAACATCAGCATCTGTCAGATAACAAAAGCCAATCCCTTCTACAGACTGGAGAATCTTACTCGCCATAATCAATCCCGAAGACTGATGACTCGGCAAATCCGTTTGGGTGATGTCCCCGGTGATCACCATCTTAGAACCGAAACCCAACCGTGTCAGCACCATTTTGAGCTGGGCTGGGGTCGTATTTTGGGCCTCATCGACGATCACAAAGGAATTGCTGAGGGTGCGTCCCCGCATATAGGCTAATGGTGCGATTTCAATGCGCCCTTTCTCCATTAGTTCAGGCAGTTTCAGCGGATCGATAAATTGGTAGAGGGCGTCATATAAAGGACGCAGGAAAGGATCAACTTTTTGTTGCAAGTCCCCCGGCAGAAAGCCTAGTTTTTCCCCAGCTTCCACCGCTGGCCGGGTTAGAATCAAACGCTCAACCTCATCCCGGAGCAGGGCTTGGACGGCTAAGACTGAAGCGAGAAAGGTTTTCCCGGTACCCGCCGGCCCAATGCCAAAGGTGATGTCATGTTTTTGAATGAGTTGGATGTATTGGCGCTGTCGAAATGTTTTGGCGCGGATATATTCGCCACGCCTGGTTTTTCCTAGGGTCTGCTTTTGGAGGTCTTGGTATTCTTCGACTTGATGGGTATCGATGGCATGGAAGGCCGTCAGGAGATCTGGTTGGGAGATGTGTTGGGCTGTTTCCCAAAAAGGTTGCAGAAAATAGAGCGCTTTAATGCAACGATTAACGGCCTTTTCGCGACCTCGCACCAGTAGCTCTTGTCCCCGTAAGACCACAGTTGTGCCGGTGTGCTGGGATAGAAATTTGAGGTTTTCTTCCTTGACGCCAGAGAGGGCGATCGCACTTTCTAGGCTGGGGAGTTGAATGGTTTGCGAGGTTTCACTCATGGGCAAAGCAAAAAAATAGACCAGCCTTAATTATAGGCAGCAGAGGGAAGAGAAAAGACCAAGATAGGGTTTCGGCCCCTCACTTTTGGGGGGTCTTTTCCTGTCAGATGACGCTACAGACTGGGCACTGATCAGCGGGTTTCGCTAAAGGAGTTTAATGTTGTTTCAAACATATAGCCCACACCCCGCACAGTTTTGATGGGGTTTTCTTGCTGCATGAGGTTGTCAAGTTTGCGACGAATTTGTCCGATATGGACATCTACGACCCGTTGATCGCCTAGGTAATCGTAGCCCCACACTGCTTGAATCAGTTCTGAGCGCCGCCAAACTTTGTTCGCATTTTTCGCGAGGAAGTGGAGCAGGTTGAATTCTAGGGCCGTTAGGTTGACGGGTTCTCCCTTGACAGCGACCACATGGCGCATCGGGTCAATGTTTAAATCGGCAAAATCTAGGCTTTGGTCTTGGGCTGGGGGGGCAACGGGCGATCGCTGACGGCGGAGGATCGCATGGACACGATGTTCAAGCTCAATAATGTCAAAGGGTTTAGTCAGGTAATCATCTGCCCCTTGGGTAAAGCCTCGTACTTTATCGGTCGCATCGGTGCGACTGGTCAGAATCAACACGTAAGTATCCTTCGACTCCTGCATTTGCTCACAAAGGGCATAGCCGAGGGTATCTGGCAGATTAATGTCGAGGATTACCAGGTCAGGACTAAAGGATTGAAATGTTTCTTTAGCGGATTGTCCATCCGTCGCTGCTGCCACTGCATAACCTTTCTGCCCGAGAAATCGAACAATTAGTGTGCGAATTGCTGGATCATCATCAACAACTAAAATTTTGGCACCGGCCATAGACTCTTCAAGATACTTTCGGCGAATAGTAAATCAAGGCTTCAAACTAAAGCTTGTTTGATTAGTGTGCGATCATATTCCTCCCTAACACATTATTTTAGTGTAATTCTGCGAAAAGTCTATGGCGATCGCCCTGAGCCGCCCCAGAGTTTTTAAAAATTCAATTTGACCAGTGGGCAAGCCCTAAAAATGGCCTGAAGGGAGCCAGAACATAAAAAGCAACTTTTGCTGCTTTCCCAAACTCCACGACGGCTTTCCGAAGTAGAAAATTTTACCTTCTTCTTTTTTTGATAATTTTAGACAACCTTTGCCTGTTAAATTAATTGTGTTAGAAAAAAGATGCATCACCAAGCTTTCAAAATTGAGACTTCAATTTATCCCAAGAAGTTAGAGGTAGACTAGATTCAGACTACTAAACGAAGGTCATCAATACCCCTCTTGCTTATGTAATATTTGTTTACTATTTTTGAGCATCGAAACATATCTTGAATTTTTATTTAA
>NZ_CAWLTV010000067.1:0-108716 GCF_963864045.1 Picosynechococcus sp. NKBG042902
GCAGTTCTTATTCCTATTCCTACTACGGTTCCCAGTCCAAGAAACGTCAATAATTATTTGTCTTTCTAGGCGATCGCCCACTGATCGTTATGATTTCTGCATTAACCCTCTCGCACCAGGAGGGGAAATTTGTATTTTCAGTTTTTTCTGGGGAACAGCTTGGACCGAGGAAAATTCTACACTTGCACTTGAGCAACACCCAAGCAGAGCAATTCACAAAACAGGGTACTACTCAACAGCGCTCAAGATTCGTTGCTGAAAACCCCCAACCGATCCATAGCCCGCCTATGATGGACAAAAGAGTCATAAATACTTCTAGGCACCTTCATTCCAGTTGCTTGAGTCGTTGTGGCCCATTGCAACAGGTCATTTTTTCTTCAGGGCAAACTTTTGTCGCGTTTTACCTATGCTTGATCTCACTTCCTACAAATCCGTTGAAAAATGCCTCATTAAAGACCCCATTATGCTCGCGGCGGAGACCACCTTGCTTGAAGCGGCAAACACCATGGCGAGTTTAAAGCGCACCTGTGAGTTACAAGACAAAACAAGCGATGCCCTAGAGGTCAATAGTAGCCGCGCCAGTTGTATTCTCGTGATGGCAGGCCAACAGTTACAGGGGATTGTGACCGAACGCGACCTCTTGAAATGGGTCATCCTGGATCAAAATTGGCAGCAGATCACCCTAAAGCAAATTATGACGACCCCTGTCATCTCTCTGACTTGGGATCAGTCTTTAACACCCCTGCATATTTCTCAACTGTTGCAAAAACATCGGATTCGTCACTTACCAGTTCTAGACACAGAAGGTAAGCTATTTGGTTTAATCACCCACCGCTTATTGCGTGGTGTCATTGAACCGGTGCATTTGCTGCGCCTGCGATTTGTCACAGAAGTGATGGTGAGTCGCGTGGTCTACGGTGCCCCCCAACAATCCATGTGGCACTTGGCTAAGGTGATGATGGAATGCCGTGTGGGTTCAATTGTCATTGTTAAACCCCATCCGACCCTCGAACAGGCTTGGTTTCCCCTGGGAATTGTCACGGAACAGGATATTTTACATTTACGTTCCCTGGATGTGGATTTGCAACAAATCACAGCGGAACAGACCATGACCCGGCCGACCAAAATTGCGGTGCATCGTTCTTTGATCGAGGCTAAACAACTGATGGAACGGCACCAAACCCACCGCTTGATTGTGGTTGGGGAGCACCACGAACTCCTGGGGTTGGTGACCCAATCGAATTTGCTGGAGGCGATGAACCAAAATGAGATGTACGGGCTTGTGAGTTTTTTAGAACAGCAAATCAAAGAGCGCACCCAGGAACTAGACCGCCTCAATCAAAAACTTCGTCAAGAGGTGCAGGAACGGAAAAAAGCTGAAAATCGCATTCGTCAACTGTCTCTCACGGATGAATTGACAGGCGTTTACAATCGTCGGGGTTTCTTTATGCTCGTCGAACAGGAATTATCCTTGCTGGAGCGTCAAAAGTTGCCTTTTTCGCTCTTTTTCTTCGATGTGGATAATCTAAAGATGATTAATGATCACCTGGGCCATGGGGTAGGCGATCGCGTCATTGTCGATGCAGCCCAGATTCTGCGGGACAGCTTCCGGAGGGCAGATATTCTGGCCCGGCTGGGGGGCGATGAATTTACCTGTTTTGCGCCGGTGAACCAAGCAGAAGCGGATCTGATTTGCCAACGTCTCCAAGCGGCGATCGCCAACTTCAACCAACAACAACAGCGCCCCTACCAACTTTCTATTAGTACTGGTTACACCAGTTATACCGAATTTCCAGCCAATGCTTCCCTACGCACCCTGTTGAAACAGGCTGACGAGAAAATGTATCGGAATAAGCGGCAGCGGAAACAAGGGCGACAATCTGCCGGTGACGACAACCCCCGCCCCAATACCACAAAACAGAACACAGATCCGGACTATTTGCCTAAACAATCCCTTAACTTGTAGAATTTAAAGTTCTGGAAGCTAACAGATTTCTATAGAAAAAATTATTCTGTCAATATTATGAGTAAGCGTTTACAGGTAGTCCTAAATCAGGACGTGCGCAAGCTAGGCAACAATGGTGACCTCGTTGAAGTTGCCCCCGGCTATGCCCGTAACTACCTCCTCCCCCAAGGCATTGCCTCCCTCGCCACCCCCGGCATTCTTCGCCAAGTTGAACAGCGCCGCGAAAAAGAACGTCAACGTCTGCTTGCAGAACTCCAGGACGCCGAAGCGCGTAAAGTTGCCCTCAAAACCGTGGGTAAACTCATTATCCGCAAGCAAGTTGGTGAAGAAAATCAAATTTTCGGTACCGTAACCACCCAGGATGTGGCCGACGCCATCAAAGAAAGAGCAGGCCAAGATGTAGATCGTCGTGGCATTACGCTCCCTGAAATTGGCAAAACTGGTAGCTACGAAGCCCAGGTTAAATTGCACCCCGAAGTGACCGCAACGGTTCAATTCGACGTAATCCCCCTCTAGATAGCTTTAAACCAAAGGATTGCGGCATTTATTTTTTGTCATCCAATCAAATTATTAACCCCAAGGGCGAATCAATAATGATTCGCCTTTTTTTAGTCTCTGGGATGGACAATTGCTCTGTTGTCTAGGGCTTGCCATGGCAAACTCGACTACCGCCACTTGATTGATCAGAGGCCGCTGGAGTCTAAACTCTGGGCTTCTTCGGAGGTGCTGGGAAGGTGTAAGCCACATTCTTGTTTTAGGCCCCGGAAACGGGTATCCCGTTCGCTTTCATCGCCTGCCATCAAGGGCCGACTAGAGTGCCAATCCCCAACGGTGACATAGCCTTTATCAAAATAGGGATGATAAGGAAGATCGTGGGCCATTAGATACTCATAAACGTCCTTAGAAGTCCAGGTCAAAATTGGGTGAATTTTGTACTGCTTGCCTTGTTTGGCGACGTAACCGAGGGTCTTGCGGTGGTCGGTTTGGCCTTTGCGGAGTCCGGCGAGCCAGGCTTTGGCGTTTAATTCCTTGAGGGCCCGTTGCATGGGTTCGACTTTGCGGATGTAATCGTAGCGGTTAAAGGCTTCGATGTTGTCTTGTTCCCATAGTTTGCCGTAGAGGGCTTCCATCCGCGCGGGACTGAGGGGGGACTGATAGACTTTGAGGTTGAGGTTGAGGCGATCGCCTAATTCTTCAGCAAAGCGATAGGTGGCCTCTGGGAGATAGCCAGTGTCAATCCAAACGACGGGAATATCCGGGATGACCTGGGTGACGAGGTGGAGCATTACCGCCGACTGAATCCCGAAACTGGTACTCATGATCAGTCCTTCAGGAAAGGTTTGGGACGCCCATTGGACGACTTCAACGGCATTAGCTTCGCTGAGTTTTTCGTTAACGGTCGCTAAATCAAGATCTGGCATCATCCCACCCATTTGAACATCTCCCATTGGCATTGATTGTGCTTGGGGGTTGGCGGTTTGCGCGCGGGGGTTGAGGTGGGAAAGATGCAGTTGTGGCATACTTTTACGGGTAAGTAAGGGTGATTTAGTAAATGGTGCGGTTGACTAGGGGCGATCGCCAAAGATTCGATACCTTTAGGAATCACCAAAAATCAACGCGTCAATGTCGTTACGTCATGAATGCTGGCAAAGAATTAGCCCCATTGTAGTCGAGAAGTTCCCCAATTCTGCTGTGGATTCCCTAACGATCTAACTGGCTTGGCAGGCTTTCATCTGTTGCCGTTGTTGCCATTTTGCCTCAAAGCGTGATCGTCGTTCCGGGGTCAGAGCTTCAATACAATAGGGACAAGACACGCCAATCTCATAATCCACCGACGTTTTATCCTCAGCATCAATGGGATGGCCACAGGCATAGCACAGTTCATAGTGACCCGTTTCTAGACCATGCTTAACCGTGACCCGCTCATCAAACACAAAGCATTCCCCTTCCCAGAGGCTTTCTGCAACGGGGATTTCTTCGAGATATTTTAAAATACCGCCCTTGAGATGGTAAACCTCCTGAAACCCTTGGTTTAAAAGGTAGGAAGTCGCCTTTTCACAGCGAATCCCCCCCGTGCAAAACATCGCCACCTTCGCATTTTTCTGGGGGTCTAGATTTTCGGCGACATAATCGGGAAATTCGCGGAAGGATTTGGTGTTGGGGTTAATGGCCCCTTTAAACGTACCGATGCCCACTTCATAATCATTGCGGGTATCCACGAGGGTCACATCCGGATTTTGGATCAAGTCATTCCAATCCTTGGGGTCAATGTAGGTGCCGACGGTATTGTTCGGATCAACGTTCGGCTGGCCTAGGGTGACAATTTCCTGTTTGAGTTTGACCTTGAGACGTTTAAAGGGCTGCTTGGGGGCCGTTGAAACTTTGTAGGTGAGATCTGCGAGGCGAGGATCTTGATGCAAAAAGTTCACCATGGCATCGAGGGCTGTTTGGGTCCCTGCAATGGTGGCATTGATGCCTTCGTGGGCCAACAGAATAGTGCCAATGATGTTTTGTTCGTCGGCAAAGTTAAAAATGGGTTGTTGCCGTTCTTTGTAGTCAGGAAAGTCGAAAAATTTATAAAAGGTGATGACAACAAAGTCCTTCATTTGGTCGGTGCCCTCAAACAGCAGACCCTATTTTAGCCTGTGTTTTTGCGCTTTTGAACTAAAGTGCGGCAGTCTCTATCTTCTTAGGGTGGGGAAGGATAGCGCGACTGTTGAAGTGTAGCGGAAACAGTCTATCAATGCGAACTTAGAGAACGAATAAATTCCCTGATTACGTCAGTCTTGCTTCTTTGATGTTTTTTGCAGTATTGCTCCAACAGTTGCCATTCGCGATCACTAATTCGGACATTTAGGTTTTTGGTAGTCATATAATGACGTTTGCATTACAGTATGAGCATGCTAACACGCCGCGTCACTTACAAAATCTACCCAAATCGCCAGCAGGAAAAGAAGCTGCATTATTGGCGGCGTTTACATTGCAGTTTGTACAACGCAGCAATTGCCAATCGAAAAACCCAGTACCAAAAGTTCAACCATGCAGTCGATTACTTTGAGCAGCAAAATAGTCTGCCGGAGTTCAAGAAAGTGTGGCCAGAGTTTAAGGAACTAGGTTCCCATGCGTTGCAGGCAACGTTAAAGCGAGTGGACTTTGCGTTCAACCGATTTTTCAAGGGATTGGGGGGATATCCAAAGTTCAAGGCATCTCGGAGATATTCGGGGTGGACATATCCTTGTGGAGCAGGTTGGCAGGTAGAAACAGACGGTGAGCATGGCTTCCTCAAGTTAAGCAACTTAGGCAGAATGCCGATGAGAGGAAAAGCGCGTACCTGGGGGAAACCAACAACCTGTACGATATTTTGCCGTCAGGGGAAATGGTATGCCTCAATCACCGTCAAATGTGAACCCAAGCGGGAAACCGAGGGTGGGTCTGTTGGCATTGATTTGGGTTGCAAGGAAGCGATTACCCTTTCTACAGGGGAGCAAATATCAAAGCCTGACTTTATCAAAGTCGGTGAGATTGCCGTAAAGCAAGCATCCAAGCAACTCAGACGGAAGCGTGCACCAAACCGAAATAAGCGAGTTAAAGCATCGCGGCGGTGGCGGAAAGCGAGACGACAAGTGTCAATGCGGCAACGCAAAATTACCCGTCAGCGCGAAGATTGGTTGCATCAAATCACAAGCAACATAGTCAGCGGTAATAGCCTAGTTGCAGGTGAGCAGTTAAACGTCAAAAACATGACCCGCAAAGCCAAAAAAGGCAGCAAACGGAAAGCTCAAAAAACAGGGCTTAACCGCTCCATTCTCTCGGTTGGCTTCGGCATGATTGGTTCAATGCTGGAATACAAGCTGGCAGAGGCGGGTGGATTCTATGTAGAGTCTCCTACCCGGAAACTAAAGCCCTCACAGCGTTGCGCTAAATGTTGGGAGTTAACGCCAAAGACATTGGCGAATAGGGTACATATTTGCTCAAACCCGAAATGTGGCCATGTAGAAGATAGAGATATCAATGCTGCTCAGGTCAATTTAGCCTGGGCAAGGGGTCAGGAACTGGCCTCTTTAGTCGCGGAGCCGCCAAGAACTACTGATTGTGGAAGCATGAGGCAACTTGGGACGATGAAACGACGGAAACTCCATGCCTCTTAGACTGGAGTAGTTCATTTTCCCCACCCATAATCGGAGGGGGAATGATATTCTCATTAATCGTGCTTATTCTAATCGGGTTTCGTCATTGATGGTTTTGGACTCTCCCAAGGAGCGTTTAGCTGAATTTTTACGCCTTTTGCCATTTTCTGTGGCGGAATTGCCAGCGGAGGCTTGCTTGGTGGGCGGTGCCGTGCGGGATGCCCTCTTGCAGCGCCAAAGTGATTATATTGATTTTGATTTCGTCGTTCCCAAAAAGGCAGTGGAAACGGCCCGTGCCATTGCAAAAAAATATCAAGCGGGTTTTGTGGTACTCGATGAGATGCGCCAAATTGCCCGGGTGGTCTTCCGGCAGGGAACGTTGGATTTTGCCCAACAGGAAGGGGACAGCCTAGAGCGGGATTTGCGGCGGCGGGATTATTGCGTAAATGCGATCGCCTACCATATCCGTTCTGATTGCTTAGTCGATCCCCTCAATGGCCTCGCTGATTTGGAAAATAAGGTGTTGCGGATGGTGACGCCGGAAAATTTGGCCGACGACCCCCTGCGGTTATTGCGGGCCTATCGCCAGGCGGCGCAGTTGGGCTTTACCTTAGATGCGGCCACCAGGGCACAAATCCGGGAATTGGCCCCTTTAATTAAAAATATTGCAGCGGAACGAATTCAGCATGAGTTGAACTATTTGTTGCACCACCCACAAGGCGATCGCTGGCTAGAGTTGGCCTTCCAGGATGGCTTGTTGGCCCATTGGTTGCCCGCAGCGGATCAGACGAGCTTAGACCGCATGCAAAGGTTAACGGCCATTGGTCAGGAATTCGCCGCAGTCTACCCCGAATTTGCCACGGAGACAGCTTGGCTCGCCCTGGGGAAATTGGCCTGTTTGGTGGGCAGCGATCCCGAAAAAGCCCAACAGGCGATCGCCCGCTTGAAATATCCCCGGTACGAACTGCGCACGGTCAGCACCGTCATCGAAATGCTCCCCCAACTGTTGGCCAGCCAAGCGCAACCCCTGAGCCTGCGAGAACAATATTTTTTCTTCCAAACGGTTAAGGGTGCTTTTCCGATCCTTGCCCTGGTTGCCCGGAGTTTTGGCCTCGGCAGTGACTCGTTAGCGCCATTACTGCAACGGTATTTCACCGCCCACGATCCCGTCGCCCATCCGGTTTCGCTTTTATCAGGGAAGGATCTCATCCGTGAGTTGCACCTTTCCCCCAGTCCCCAAATTGGCCATCTACTCACCGAAATCCAAGTGGCCCATGTCGAAGGAAAAATTCACACCAAAGCCGAAGCGATCGAGTGGGGGCGATCGCAACTGCACTAGCCACGAAACACAAAAAAATGCAGCCAAGCATCATCCTGGACTGCACCTTTAGATTATGCAATTGTGGGACTGCAATCAAAATTAAGGGGTGATGTAGCCCAGTTCAGTGAGCTTCGCCATCACTTTTTCGATACTTTCTTCAAGTTCTTCGAGGTCAGTGCGGCACTCCACTTCAGGATTCGTGGGGGCTTCATAGGGATCATCAATCCCGGTAAAACCTTTAATTTCACCCGCTCTTGCCCGTTGGTAAAGACCTTTGACATCCCGCCGTTCACATTCTTCGAGGGGGGCATTGACGAAAATCTCGACGAAATCACCAATTCGTTGCCGCACTTCTTCGCGAATTTCCCGGTAAGGAGAAATAGCAGAAACAAAGACAATCACGCCGTTGCGGGTGAGCAGATGGGAAACAAAGCCAATTCGACGAATATTTTCATCGCGGTCTTCTTTGCTAAAGCCTAGGCCCTTGGTGAGATTTGTCCGGACAATGTCGCCATCCAGGATTTCTAACTTACAGCCAGCCGCTTTTAAACGTTCCGCTAGGGCATGGCTAATGGTGGTTTTCCCTGCACCACTTAGACCGGTGAACCAAACTGTGACGCCACGATGCTCCATGTGACTTTTTTCCCTCAGAAACAAAACATAAACAGTTTAATGGGAGAAGGGTTTTTTTGAAATTTATCTCCTCACTGTGGCGCGTTCTAAACCAGATCAGCCGCTTCTTTCGGGATTGTCTTTTGTTGCCGCCGACGGCCTACAGCTACTAATTGTGAAAAAAAGCAAGCTTGGGGTTGCGTCCTGGCCAAAGGGCATTAGGATTGTAGAGATATTTCCACATCTTGAACATGTGGCATCAATCTCGACGCTGCACCATGGGCTGATCGCTAATTTCGGCACGGTTAGGTGGCGAGATCCTGATTACAATTAAAAGCAATTTTTCTGCCCCCCTCTTGGTGATATGAACGAACTGCGCACAACTTCCTTGGATTCCCTAGAATCTGATTCTTGGTCTGCTGAAGCAGAGGCTAACCGTCTCATGGATGATGTGTTTGCGGATATCGATCAGCTCTTAGGCGATCGCCAGCCGCCCCAATCTTTTAGGCGATCGCCAGAGCCAGAAATCAGACCGATGCAATCGGTATTAGTCACCCAGGGAGACCTCATGGGGCCGCCTCCTGAAGAACCCCCCTTTCCACCAGAGGAAATCGACGCAGAATTGGTGGTCAAACGGGGCTGGGGCTATTACACAGAGCGACTTCTATTCATTTGTTCCTGTGCCTCTTTGGTGGGCGGTATTCTGTGGTTAGCGGCGAATGACCAGTTAAAAATGCCGCAATTCCTCAGTCGTTCTACCCCTCCGGCGACGGAGACAGTCCCCCCAGAAAGCCCAGAGCCGGGGACAGAATTTGCGAACTATATTCAGCGAGCGCTCGACAATATTGACCGCCAAGCGGATACAGAAGCACCAGCATCAGAGGCGAATTCCGGGCCACAGGTCATTGAACGCATTTATATTCCGGTCTATCCACCGAATGCGGGCACCAATGGCAGCGCAAACTTATCCCAGGGTTTAGCCCTCTTACCGCCACCGCCAAGTGTTGAACCCCCCGTGGCGATCGCCCCACCACCACCGCCAAAACAAAATTCAGCTCCCTTAGCCATCGTGCCGCCCCCTGCACCCCGTGCGGTGACCCCAACCGTCAACGATGTACCTGCGCCCCCCGCAGCGCCAAAGACGATGTATAGCCTCGTGGGGGTTTTAGAAGCGGGCGATCGCTCCGAAGCTTTATTCAAAATCAATGGCACCACCCAACGGTTCCGTCTCGGTGAAGAGTTGGGTAGTGGCAGTTGGAAGCTGATTGGCGCCCAGAGTAACCAAGTCATCCTGGAGCGGGCTGGTCAGACGCGCACCGTTTATGTTGGTCAAGACTTCCCCAGCAATTAAACTGCTAAAGGACGTTTTTAAGTTTTTGAGGCAGAGATTGTGTTGGCGTTTGGGAATCAACAGCCGATTCGGTTCGGCACAGATGGTTGGCGTGGCATTATTGCGGCGGATTTTACCTTTGAACGGGTGCAACGGGTGGCGATCGCCACAGCCCATGTTTTAAAAGAAAATTTCGCAGACCAAGCCATTGATAACACGGTAATCGTCGGCTATGATCGGCGGTTTCTCGCAGACGAATTTGCCCTCGCCGCCGGCGAAGCGATCCAGGGGGAAGGATTTCACGTACTTCTAGCCAATAGTTTTGCGCCAACCCCAGCCCTGAGCTATGCCGCCCACCACCACAAGGCTCTAGGGGCGATCGCCTTAACGGCCAGCCATAATCCAGCGGGTTATTTAGGATTAAAAGTGAAAGGGGCTTTTGGCGGCTCGGTTTCCGAAGAAATTACGGCTCAGATTGAAGCGCGACTGGAAGCCGGGATTGATCCTCAACATTCAACGACGGGCAGTTTAGATTATTTCGATCCCTGGCAGGACTATTGCGCCGGATTACAGCAACTGGTTGATTTAGAAAAAATTCGCCAGGCGATCGCCGCTGGTCGTCTCCAGGTCTTTGCCGATGTAATGTATGGCGCAGCGGCGGGCGGTTTGACACAGTTACTCAATGCGGCGATCCAAGAAATCCATTGTGAGCCAGATCCTTTGTTTGGCGGCCGCCCACCAGAGCCTTTAGAAAAACATTTGTCTCAACTGCAACGCACCATTCGCGCCGCCCATGATCAAAATGCAGAGGCAATTCAGGTGGGATTTGTCTTTGATGGTGATGGCGATCGCATTGCTGCTGTGGCTGGGGATGGTAAGTTTTTCAGTTCCCAAAAGTTAATCCCAATTTTGCTGGCCCATTTGTCCCAAAATCGCCAATATCAAGGGGAAGTGGTAAAAACCGTCAGCGGCTCTGATTTAATCCCCCGTTTGAGCGAATACTACGGTTTGCCAGTCTTTGAAACACCCATCGGCTACAAATACATTGCCGAACGAATGCAACAGACCCAGGTGCTTCTTGGTGGCGAAGAATCCGGCGGCATTGGCTACGGCCACCACATTCCCGAACGGGATGCGCTGCTGGCGGCATTGTATCTCCTAGAGGCGATCGCCACCTTCGATCAAGACCTCGGCGAGCTTTACCATTCTCTGCAAACCAAAGCTGATTTTCATGGAGCTTACGACCGCATTGATTTACATTTGCGGGATTTCTCCAGCCGCGATCGCCTATTAAAAATCCTCGCGACAAATCCCCCCAAGGCGATCGCCAATCGTGACGTAATTCACTGCGACCCCAAAGATGGCTATAAATTCCGCCTTGCTGATCAAAGTTGGTTGCTGATTCGCTTCAGTGGTACCGAGCCTGTACTGCGGTTATATAGTGAAGCGGCCAATCCTGAAGCCGTACGAGAAATCCTGACCTGGGCGAAAACCTGGGCTGAGGCTGCCGACCAAGCCGAAGGTTAAACTAAACAGACAGGGAAGATGAAATATTTCTCCCTGCTCTGCCTGGGTTCACTGCCGAGCTAACGCCTTTGCACTACTGAAAATATGATGTTCAATCGCTCCTTCGCCATTTATTTCACATTAATTTGCGGCAGTTTCGGGATCTACTCCACGAAGGCGATCGCCCAACCCCAGTGCAACGCCCCCTTAACAGAAATTGTGCCCCAACTCCTGGAAGATCTACCCAGCTATGGTAATCGGGTCATTCAACGGGCGCGTAATTTAGACCGTACTGAAGATAGTTTTAGTTATATTGTCATCGCCAGTCCAGGAAATTTAACTCCTCTGCCCCTCAAAAATCGTCAATATACGCCGACGGTTCCTGACACCACAGAGCAGATTTTTTTCACCACTCTAGAAACCCAATACAACAACAGTCAAAAAATCAGCTTTGAAAACTACTATTGGTTGTTTCTAACCCCTACGAAAAATGGCTGGGCGATCGCCAATGTCGTTTCTAGCCTTGCCAATCCTGATCCTAGCCAACCAGCTAACCCTCCCCGTGATGCGTCCCGAGGTTCCGTGGGCCAAGCTGTTAAACTTTGGCTCCGCGATTTCCATGCGACCTGTTCTACCTAGGACTCTTTCTAAGGCGATCGCCACGTTTCTCATCTCAATGACGACGATCATCTCCACAAGAGGTTAGATCATCATTCTTAAAGTCAAAAAAACGCTTATTTTATATAACTATAAAGTATTTTATTTATATATCTAAAGATGCTATGGCTCAGATATCTAACCAAAACTTTATTCAAGACTTATTAATTCAACAAAAAATTACTTTTTTTAATATTGGATTCTCTTTTTTTTGAAATTTAGCCTGTAAAATGAATGTATGCAAAGGCCAGTCCCTTGGTACAGTTAAAAAAATTAATATTTCGTTTTTGGGGATCTCACTTAATTTTTGATCTAATCTGTGTTCTGAAGTTAAGTGGAAGAAAAAACGAAGGTAGCTTGTTACGTCCATACTTTGCTGCGTCTCCGAAATTAATTGACTTGATTACTCTTTATGCAATGCATTTTTTTAAGATGCAGCTTATTAGTTCGAGTACAAATAAAGGAGAATTGACATGAATAAAATGTTCTTATTTGTCGGCGCTAGTATTTTTGTTCTTTTGGGAAATATGGCACAAGCTAACGAGATGTCACGGACAAAAGAGGCAAAGGGGAAACTCCTGTATATGCAGCCTGCTGGTTATGTTTGTGTAAACAATCCCAGTCCACAATGTGCTTTCCCCATGGAAGCTCTGACAATGGGTATGGGAGGGCAAATGCATGCCTTAGACAGGGAACAAGCCGCAGAACAACATGGGCCAGGCAAGCATCGTCATTTGTCTGAAAATCATCTTTGTTTGAATAATCCAAATCCTGAGTGTGCTAATCCTGTTCAGAGTGCAGATACCCGACAAAATATTCCGCCTCGGCTTAGATAGAGTTCGGTCATCTAGGTAATAAAAAGCGCCGTCCCTTGAGGGCGGTTTTTTATGGTTGATATATGTCTTTGAAATGGTGGATTGCCCCCTAAAAAACAGACTATCCACGCATGATGAGAAGGTGGATAGTTGAGTTAAAAAATCTTCAGAAACGTCCTATTGATTATGGTGTAAAGTGCCAGTTTTCAAAGGTTTGGGGTCGTGAATTGGGGGGAGTCGGTTCTGGTTTTGGATCACCCAAGGAGGAATCTACTTCGTGAACTGTTGCGGGGACTGGTTGCGGGTCACCACCAGGATTGGCAATGCCGCCATGATCCTCACAAAGGGCTGGCCCCACGGTGCCGAGGCCACTGGAGCTGCCTGCATAGCTGTGGAGTGTGCCGTCTGCGCATTCAATGGCCCAGATATCTCTCCCATCTTTGTTATAGAGATGATAAGCGTTCCAGGCTAAAACGGACTGCGGCATTAAGGACAAGGCCATTGCCGGAATCATTAGGAAAGTGAGTGTTTTCATCAGAGGCTACCTCTTTTTATTCAGTTGTAAAACAGTCGATACTGGGGATTAGTTGCGGCGTATTAATCCCGATGCAGTATGACCCAGCGACAAGTGGCTTCAAGGGGGCAGGGAGTCGTAAAGTGAAAAGAACTGCTTGGTGATATCTGGTGTGGGTCTGTTTCGATCATAACCGACAGAAAAAGCACTGATAGGGTGTCTGTTTCTGGGCGCTTTGCAACTCAACTTTAAATTGTTATTTCAGTTTGCTACTGGGAAAAGTTTTTTCTTCTATCCTTTGGCCATAGTCCTAATGCTTGGGAGAAAAATTCGATGGCGACAATTCGTGGAAAATTTTGTGCCGGTTTTGCCTTGGCGATCGCCAGTGTGCTCACCCAGCAAGCTCTAGTCAAAGCCCATCCCCCTGAACATTTCTCCCATCCATCTGAGATTGCCCAACAAAGCACTGGTGTAGATTTACCACCGGGGCCAAATACAATGTTACGGGCACCGGTGAGCATGGCAGAAAACCTCGAAGTGATTATCTCAGACGTGATTATTCCGCCGGGGGGAAGCTTGCCCCTCCATTACCATCCCGGTGAAGAATTTATCTATCTGCTCGAAGGCTCTGTGATTCATATCGAAACCGGAAAACCCAACCAAATTCTTGTAGCAGGCGATACCTATGTGATCCCGCCCTATGCCCAGCACGCTCCCCAAGGAGGCCCAGAAGGTGGGCGAGCTATTGTCTTTCGGGTGCATGTAAAAGGAGAGCCAGAGCGTATCCTAGTAGAAAGTGAAGAATAAGTTCTCCATCCTGGGGCAAAAATAGCTTGAGATAATGAAATTATTGAATCGATTCATTGGGGGTCTGGTGCTAGTCTGGCTTGCCCAGGGGACCAAAGCCGCAGCCTTTATGACCCACTTAATTCCCGGCCACGAATACCTCACCCTTTTTGCCCTTGAACAATTGCAAACAAGTCCCGATCCCCTGACGCGCAACTTCTATGGCACGCCCGTCGGCTCCATTGATCGTCAAGCCCATCCTTTATTTAATGGCAATACCCTGGTAGATTTTCCGGGGCTAGATCGTCCCTTTGCTGAGCAGTTGATGCAAATTTTAGTCGGGCCAGAAGATTGGGAAGTTCTATCTGAAGCGGAACGGGATGAATTATTAGCGGGCATGATTCGCCACGATGACAATCGCTCCCAAATTACAAACTTCACGCGCAATTATCAGGGGAACGCCCAAGAAGAATCCGTCAGCGCCCATGAATCCTGTGGGTTATCCCATAATTTCATCAAAGACACAATTATCCATGGCGTTGCTTCCATGGCCGGGCCATTGTCTCCGCCGCCAGACTCCGAAAGTTTCGAGCAGCGACACCGAAAAATGACGGGTCTCAAATTTATCGGGGCCGCCCTCCATACTCTGCAAGACTCTTTTTCTAAGGCCCATACCCAAAGACACCCGGACACATGGCTCATCGAAGATATTTGTAGTTATCGCTTTGCCTACTTCGGCCGCAATGAACCTTCTGGCTATTCGGTAGGCTGTGTCCACACCCATTTTCCCTTTGAGGAAGATTTTGGTGGTGGGTCGTTATTAATCGATGATCAGGTGTGGGACCGGGGTCAAACGGGCTGTGAAATAGGAACAGACGGTCAATTGATCAAAAGTTTTGCTTGCCTAAAGGATGAGACCAAGATGGCCGTGGTGGTCACGCGGGATTTGCTGGCATTATTAGTGCCTTTTTTGAACCACGCCCTCTGGCACCAAGAGGTTTTACAGACTGAGCTAGAAACGACCTTGATGGATTTTTTGCAGACTTATCACCCAGACCCATTGTTAAGGGCAGCCGACCAGGGGATTATAAGCTGCGATCGCCTGGTGGATTTTTCACCCCACACCCGTTTCGATGCCCACCCCCCAGAAATTCAACCCGTTACAATCGACTTTGAACCAGTGCCGTTCCAGCAAAATTTAATGGAGATATTTTTGAATGACCTTTAAGCTCGATAGCCTGCCTTCACAACAAGGCAAAAAAGCCATCGTTACCGGCGCAAATACAGGGCTTGGCTTTGAAACAGCCCTCGGTTTGGCAAAAACAGGCTGTCATGTGATTTTGGCCTGTCGGGACATGGACAAAGCAGCGGCGGCCGCAACTGAGATCCGTCAGCAGATCCCCGACGCTAACGTGGAGACAATGGCGTTAGATCTGAGTCAATTAGCCTCTGTTAAAGAATTTGCGACGGCCTACCGTCAACGGCATCAAACTTTAAATCTCCTCATCAACAATGCGGGCATTATGTTCCCTCCCTATAGCCAAACGGTAGATGGTTTTGAAAGTCAGTTTTGTGTGAATTATTTAGGCCATTTTCTCTTAACGGCGCTCTTAATTGATCTGATGCCCGACACCGCAGAATCACGGGTTGTTTCGCTCAGTAGCAACGCCCATAAATTCGGCAAAATCAATTTTCAAGATCTACAGTCCGAGCAAAACTATTCGGCGACAGCGGCCTATGGCCAGAGCAAGTTGGCTTGCTTACTGTTTGCGGTGGAGTTGCAACGGCGGCTAGCAGCAAAAAATAAAAACATTCTCTCGGTGGCGGCTCACCCAGGCATCGCCCCCACGGAACTTGGCCGCTACATTCCGGCATTTTTAGCGGGCCTAATCCGTTTGATTTTTGTACCTTTTTTCGCAAATTCCGTCGAACAAGGCGCATTACCCACCCTGATGGCTGCCCTCGAACCCACGGCAACCGGAGGCGACTATTTTGGCCCCCAGGGCTTTGGGGAGATGTCCGGCAAACCAGGACGCGTTGAGAAATCAGACCAAGCCAAGGACGAGGCGATCGCCAAGCAATTATGGGAGACTTCTGAAACGCTGATCAACTGTCCATTGACGATCCCAGACTAACGACGATGGTTAATTCCGTGGGTCATGCTCGCATAAAATGCGGTCTAGTCCTTCCAGTTGACTGCAATCGATTGTGCCGTTCCCAGCATTCCCAGTAGAA
The DNA here is from genome assembly GCF_963864045.1 of Picosynechococcus sp. NKBG042902. NCBI lineage: Bacteria > Bacillati > Cyanobacteriota > Cyanophyceae > Chroococcales > Geminocystaceae > Picosynechococcus > Picosynechococcus sp. NKBG042902. The sequence goes on from NZ_CAWLTV010000067.1 coordinate 15,870, forward strand.
CCATTGGCACTACCGAGCGAAACGCCTTTGAGCAGAGACATACCCTTAAATCCCGATTGTTGATTATTCGCCCAACTGCTCGGATGACTGTCGCCAATGGTATAGTTGCCTGCTTTGAGGGTGACATTCGGGCGCACAATCCAATAGGCATTGGGCACGCCCCCTTGACCCGGTTGGGTCGTCGCTTGCCAGGGGCCATAGGTGGTGCCGTCCTGATGGGTCAGCCACATTGTTCCAGGAGCTTGACCCCGGGCATCGTTCCAATGGTAGTTCATGAAATAGGTCAACCGTGCCGCATTCGGTAAAAAAAACTGTGTGGCACCGCTTGGGCTATTACGAACACCATAAATATTATTGTTATCAAAAAGAGTTACTTCTTGAAGGGCCACTTCTGGGGAGGCTGTTGGTGCTTGGGCAGCGGAATTATTTTGATTGAGACTGAGAAGATAGTCCCCTGTTTCGCCGGCTTCATAGCTATTAACAACGATGGTATATTCCCCCGTATCGGGTAGTTTAATGACTAATGTTTCCTTCTCGCCTTTCCAGTTGTCATCAATTTGTGCGATTGCTTCTCCTTGGGGATCAACCAAAATCAACAATCCATCAAAAGCTTGGGTTTCAAGGGTAATTTGAATCGTATCTCCGGCTTGCCCCGTAAATAGATGCGCATTGTAAAATGTCCCATCGTCAAAAACCCGACTATTCCTCGTTAAGGTGCCTCGCCATTGCCTTGAATTTGCGCCTGTTTGGGTCTGGCTCGGTGTAGATGACTGGGTGGCGCTGTTATATTTATTGGCTGAAACGATGCAATAGGCGTAGCTGTTGCGGAACGTGTCGGTGTTTCGCACCTGTACCCAACTGGCGGTTCCTTCGACATAGTAGGGCAGCGGGCCTTCAATCATCCGCACTTGGCGCGTTTGGGGGCCAAATTCTAGCAGATAACCCTTGCCCGCCCTGAGATCAAAGGGGCCAGCAACTTCCCAGATCCCATTATTTTGAGTCCAGTTAGGCCGCATTTCTGAGGTGATCATTGAAAAAATGACGTACACAGGCCCAGGGTTTTGGGGGCCATCATTGAGAGCTTCTTGGTAGGGCGTCCATTCTAAAGGCCCCTGAAACGGTAAACCATAGTTCCCGCAGGAAAGGGCCACATCACCGCCATCTTCCTGGGACGTATTTTGGGAACTGGACTGACTACAGGGAACTTCCACAAGGCGACAGTTGTACTGGTCACAAACTTGCTCAAAACAGCGATTTTCGAGATTATCGAAGGGGTTGGCTGCGGTGAGGGTCGCCCCTTGGAACATCAGTAGGGCTCCGAGAAAAACAGTCCGACCACTAAAATTAGCAACCTGTTGAATCTTCATTTGCCTTCCCCCTGTGTTGAGAATGGGGACATTGCTTTGAGATTTAGAAAAAGCTTCTTTTTAGGAATAGTCAATCTATTTGACTACTGGCTAAATTTGTTGCGACTTTAACAATTAAATTGTTGCTTTTTTTCTAGATCTCTCCTTATTTTCATTGTATCAAAGGAATTTCAGGGCCATAGGTAATGTTTTAGACTTTACTTTAGGGTTTAATTTTTTGGTCAATAAATATTAATTTGTGTTGATAATTTTAAATTAAAGCCAATAGGGTTTTACTAGGGAACAGCAATGATTGTCGTCCTCAGGTTTTGCAAAGAGAATCTGGCCCAGAATCAGGCGATCGCCAAATAATTGACGCAGTATGATTTAGCGAAACATTACTATCCCGGGCTGATGTAAGTGGCAATGGCTACCATGGAAGTAGGCTCCCAGACTTATAACCTGACTCCATCGGTTTCATTGCGTCGTGGCCACAAACGCTGTCATATCCTCAAAAGTTTTAGACCACCAGCTCAAACCATGGCTGTATGGTTTGGGGATCATCGCCGTTGCTGGAATTTGTGTTGTCCTCTTCCGCCCAAAACCGATTCCGGTAGAAGTGGTCACCATTAAACCGGGGCCTTTGCAAGTGATGGTCATTGAGGAAGGACAGACCTACCTTGAGGAGCGCTACCTGGTGTCTACCCCCGTTGCGGGTTATGTGCCCCGGCTGGATTTTGAAGTTGGTGATCCGGTGAGCCAGGATCAAGTAATCGCCCAGATTGATCCCCTCGAATTTGATAATGGTGTGTCGGCAATCTTGGCCCAAATCAATGCCCTCCAAGCCGAAAAAACAGGCGTTGCCACCCTCCGACCGAAGACAGAGAGTTTGACCCAAGCAGAAGCCAAGATCAAGGCGGTTGAAGCGGAAATTGCAGCGGATCAGGCGATCGCCACGGAATTGAGAATTCGTTTCATCCAAGCGCAACAGGAACAGCAACGGGGGGAATTTCTCTACCGCAATGGGGCCATCTCGAAACAGGCTTTAGAAACATTGGCACTGAATACCAAGGCGATCGCCCAAAATTTAGAAGTGGCACAACAAAGACTGAACCAAGCCCAGGCGAATCTGCAAGAGGCGATCGCCGCACGGGATGAACTGCGGGCCACCCAACAGGATCCTGATTATTTGCTCGAAGTTTATGATGCCCAAATTCGCAGTTTAGAGGCAGAGCTTGCCAACCGCACCGACCAAGTCCAACGCACCGCGATCAAAGCGCCCATCAGTGGTCAAGTGCTGCGTCTCTACCAAAAAAATTACCAATATCTGGAGGCGGGACAGCCCCTGCTAGAGCTTGGAGATCTACAAAACTTAGCGGTGATGGTGGATGTACTCTCTAGTGAAGCGACCCAGATTCAACCCGGAAATCCCGTCATCATCGACCAATGGGGTGGCGATCGCCCTTTGACAGGCCAAGTGAAACGCCTTGAACCAGCGGCTTTTACCAAAGTGTCGGCCCTCGGTGTCGAAGAACAACGGGTGAATGTGGTGGTTAGCCTCGATGACATTCCCGCCAACCTGGGCGATCAATATCGGGTCGAAACTCAGATCGTGGTTTGGCAAGCCAGAAATGTATTGCAGGTGCCCCTTAGCGCCCTATTTCGATGCGATGAGCAATGGTGTGTGTTTCTCGTGGAAGCGGGACAGGCCCAAGCAGTGGCGGTAGAGATTGGCCACAAAACGGAACAGAATGCCCAGGTCAAAAGCGGTTTAGCTGCCAATGATCAAGTGATCCTTTATCCCTCTGGAGATATTCAAACTGGGCGTCGAGTACAGCCCCAAGCAGACCGTGCAGCGCCGACAAACTAGGGGGCGATAATTATGACCGACTCACCCGTTGTTCTTTTTTGGATTCAACACCTTTCCAAGACCTATTACATCGGCGATGTGGCCGTACAAGCCCTAAAAAATATCGATTTAGAATTATACGAGGGGGAATTTGTCGTGCTGTTGGGCGCTTCGGGAAGCGGCAAATCAACCTTGCTAAATATTTTGGGGGGTTTAGATATTCCGAGTACGGGCGAAATTTTTTTTCGGGGCAAAAATCTCACCACCGCTAATGAAGCGCAACTCACCCGTTACCGCCGCAACCATGTGGGCTTTGTGTTCCAATTTTATAATTTGATCCCAAGTCTGACAGCGTCAGAAAACGTTGCTCTCGTGACGGATTTGGTGGCCCATGCCATGGCACCAACGGAGGCTTTGACCTTAGTGGGTTTAGAGAATCGCCTCGATCATTTCCCAGCTCAACTATCGGGGGGCGAGCAACAACGGGTCGCGATCGCCCGGGCGATCGCCAAACAACCAGAGGTTTTGCTCTGCGACGAACCGACGGGCGCTTTAGATTTTCAAACCGGGAAACGGGTGCTGCAGGTGCTTGAACAGATTAATCGCGACCTCGGTACTACCGTCGCTGTAATTACCCATAATGCCGGGATTGCGGCCATGGCTGACCGGGTCTTGCGGATGCGTAGTGGGGAAATTGTCGCCGTCGAAACGAACGCGATTAAACAATCACCATTGCTTTTGGAGTGGTAGGAATGGTTGCACCGCTGGATCGGAAGTTATGGCGAGACCTACAGGCCCAGTGGGGTCAACTTTTGGCGATCGCCCTCGTGGTGGCCTGTGGCATTGCTTGTTTTGTGATGATGCTCAGTGCTTACCATTCCCTGGTGCTGACCCAAACGGCCTACTATGAACGCTATCGGTTTGGCGAAGTGTTTGCGGAACTGAAGCGTGCGCCCCAAAGCCTACAATCACAAATTGCCATCAACGCAGTTCAGGAAGTACAAACCCGGATTGTTGCCGATGTCACCCTCAATGTACCGGGACTCTTAGAACCGGCCACAGCGCGGTTAATTTCCTTGCCTCCTAAACGCGAGGGGATGCTCAATGGTTTGTTTTTGCGCAGTCCAGGCACTTTTCCCGATCCTCAACAACCAGAGGAAGTGCTAATCAGTGAAGCCTTTGCGATCGCCAATCAGATCCAAGTGGGCGATCGCCTGGGGGCAATTCTCAATGGTCGCTGGCAAAACCTCCGGGTCACGGGCATTGCCCTCAGCCCTGAATATATCTATGCGGTTTCCGGGGGGAATATTTACCCAGACGACAAACGTTTTGGCATTCTCTGGGCCAACGAAACCGCCTTAAGTCATGCTTTTGGCCTTGATGGTGCTTTTAATAGCGTGGTGCTCACGTTGACTCCTGGGGCTAATGAACGGGCCGTGATTACCCAGTTAGATCACCTCCTCGAACGGTATGGCGGCTTGGGGGCCTATGGTCGCCGTGATCAATTTTCTCACCGGATTGTGAGCGATGAAATTCAGAGTTTAGAAGTTTCTGCCACGATCCTACCGACAATCTTTTTGGCGATCGCCGCTTTTTTGCTCCATATTTTAATCTCCCGCCTGATTGCCATCCAAAGGGGACAAATTGCCGTGCTCAAGGCCTTTGGCTATACCAATGTCCAAGTGGGCTGGCATTACCTCAAATTCATGTTGCTGGTTTTTAGTGGTGGTGCTGTTTTGGGGTTATCCTGCGGGCTTTGGCTCGGACAAGGTTTAACCCAACTATACGCAGACTTTTTCCATTTTCCCTTCCTGCGCTATGAAGCCAGTGCCCTGCTTATCATCACCACCTTGCTTATTAGTGGCGGTGCGGCCTGTATTGGTGGATTGATGGCGGTACGGGAAGCGATTCTCTTACCCCCAGCCGAGGGCATGCGACCCAAACAACCCGTGACATTTCGCGCCACCATGGTCGAAAGATTGGGCTTACAACGGTTTTTTTCGCCAGCCGGACGGATTATTCTCCGCAATCTCGAACGTCGTCCCCTCCGCGCTAGCTTATCGATCCTCGGCATTGCTGTGGCTGTGGCTATTTTACTAACGGGGTTTGGCCTGCAAGGATCCATGACGGCTTTAATGGATATCCAATTCCAAACCGTGCAGCGCGAAGACATGACCTTAACGTTTAATCAACTGTTGCCCTATCGCAGCCGCTATCACCTGCGCCACCTCCCAGGCATTCTCAAGACAGAGGTTTTTCGGTCGGTGCCAGTGCGGTTACGCCACGGCCACTATCAATATCGCCTGGCGATTACCGGCCTCGAACCCCAAGGGGAATTACGACAACTCGTTAACCGTCAACTGCAACCTGTATCTTTACCACCAGCAGGTCTGGTCTTGGGCACAAAGTTGGGGGAAATCCTTCATATTCAACCCGGCGATCGCCTCGGAGTCGAAGTCCTTGAGGGGAAGCGCCAACAAACACAAACCTGGGTGATGGGCTTAGTGGATGAACCGATTGGCCTATCGGCCTACATGAATTTAGCAGCGCTGAATCAAATGCTGGGTGAAGGCCAGGTCATTTCCGGGGCCTATGTTCTCATTGACTCCCACATGAAAGAACAACTTTACCAAGCCCTCAAACAACTACCAGCCATTGAAGGCATTGCGTTTCGGGAAGCTCTGTTAGAAAGTTTCCAAGCCATTAGCGGCGAAAGCCTCCAGATTATGACCGGTATTATTGTCCTCTTTGCCTGCATTATCACTTTCAGTGTGGTTTACAATTCAGCGCGCCTTGCCCTGTCCGAAAGAAACCACGAGTTAGCCACTCTGAGGGTGATGGGATTTACCCAAACCGAAATTGCTTTTATCCTCCTGGGGGAACAAACTCTGCTCACATTCATCGCCGTTCCCTTGGGTTTGGGGCTGGGGGTGCTGCTGCTCTGGCTACTGGTGCAAGCTTACAATACGGAGCTTTATCGTCTACCGTTAACCCTAAATTCCGGTATCTATAGGCTGACGGCTTTGATCGTCATTGTCACGTCTCTCATCTCCAATCTGCTCATTTATTCCCAGCTTCAGGCCCTGAATTTAGTGACCGTCTTAAAAATTCAAGAGTAATCTTTTGATCAATATTGGGTCAGCCAAATGGAGCCGATGGCGGCATGGTCTTCGTATTGGGTGGTCGTTTGATAGCTATCTTGGCGATCAGGATAAATACCTGCGTAATCGCTTAGGGTCCATTGATTAGAGCGGAAGAAGAGCCAGGATGTTTGGTCAGTGCTGAAAGGGGAGTCGGCAAATTGAATCAATTCTCGACTTTCATTTTCTGTGCTGTAGCTGAGGGTCGCGGGGCCATAGGCGGCGATCGCCTCGGAGAGGGGAGTGCCAGGGCCAACCCCTGCAGCGGTACGGTAACTGGGATTGTCCACCATAATCCGAATAATTTTGTCCTGGTCGCTGGGGAGATTGTCACCGCTGTCCCCATCAAAGGCCACCACAAACTGGGCTGCACCGTAGAGATTCACTTGCCAGCCGGCGGGCAGATCGACCCCCAAAGGTACAGCTTCCAAGGTGGCTGCTTCGGGAAGTTGGGCTTTGAACTCCTTAAAAGTCATTCCTAGACGGGCAGGCCCGACCCCCTCGGCAGTAATTAGATAATCTGCACTGGGCGATCGCACACCGAGATCCGCACAGCCATTGGGGACGCCATCGATCAAACTAGCAGAAACAAGCCGCAGGCTATAGCCATCCCAATAATATTCAGAGTCCTCTAGGCAAGTCCCTGCGCCGTTAAATTTATAGCCATTGCTGAGAATGCTAGTTTCTGGGTCAAAGGTGGGAAAGCCAGCGAGGGCCAAGCGGGAATGGGTGATGGTTTCGCCGTCAACATAAACAAATTCATAGGCCCCCTGGTAGGCCGCCATAAAGCACAGCACACTCACCAAGTATTGATCATCTCCCTGTTGATACACCGTCGTGTCATCGAGATTAGCGGCCAAATTATCGTTATCCAGGCAGAGACCGAGACTGGTTTGCTGATCCACGACCCGCTGGAAAATACTGGCTTTTTCTGATCCAGTCACCGTGCGGGCGATCGCCACTGGGATCGGTGGGGTGATCCCCGGCTCTGGGGTAGGAAGACTCGGCTCAGGTTCGGTTGGGATCTGCTTTAAAACAGCCCCGAAGCCCGGTTGGGATATGGAAGGCTCAATACTGGCGGTGGTGCGGTTCCCGAAAAACTGATAGGCGGCGATCGCACTAAAAATAAAGGCCGTGGCAGGGAGGGTGTAATAGTAAAATTTTTGCATGGTGGACAGGGCTCCTGGGTAATCACTTTAAATTTCAGTCAAACATTCCAGCCAAAAAAAACGCTAGAGACAGAGTTGTGCGGAATAGGTCTGGGAACCCCGACCCGGTTGACAGCGCCAGGTCACTTGGCGATCGCGGACTGTCCAGATACCATTGGCATTTTTATTGAGGGAAATCGTAAACCGTTGCCCCCGCACCGAATCATCCAACAGACCTTCTTGGGTGATCGTCACCGTAGAGCGTTGGGGGTTTTCCACCGTATCGTTTTGTCGTTCGATGCTGACCCGAAAACTCTCTGGAGTGTAACCAAGGCCTTTTGCCGTTGCCAAAGCCACCATGAGCGGATCTTGGGCCGCCCCCTGGTTGTTAGCAAATAGGAGTGGCTCGCTCGCCTGGGCCAATAACGTCGCCTGATCAAATAAATTCACCAAAGACGCCTTGTTCACGCTTTGCACCTCAACGATCCCCGGCACATCCGGCGCTTCGTACCAACCATAGGCCACATCAAACTGGCTTTGAATTTCCGCAAAAACCACATCAATGCCATTAATTGATGCCCGACTGACCTTCGGATTTGGCCCCACGGTGCGCCCCTGGGCAAATTCTTGGAGGGTTAAATTTTGGGGGTTGGGTTGCCGCCGGAGGGTCTGGGGATAAATCGCATCTGTCCCTAGCACGGGCGTTCCTTGGGCAAGGCAACGAATCAAATTAAAATCTCCCGGCCTGAGGATTGAAATGCTGCCATCATTGCGGAGCATCGTCCGGAAATTTCGGGGAATTTCCAGTTGGATACCAAATTGCTCGAACTTAACAATACGGGTTGCATCAACGGCGCTTAAATCATTCGTATTCCGACACACCCCTTGACTGGTGGCCGGTGGTAGCTGTCGTGAAATGCCAATTCCCCCAAGGGCGATCGCCCCAGCGATCATTAAACAATTGCCAACTAATTTTTTGTTCATCATCACACCTTTGCCGATAACCTTCTGACTTCAACAGATTTAAAATTCGGAGATTTATCTACACCGACGATCCCAAGCCAAAAAAGTTTTTCTCGTTTACTAATGCCCCCAGCTTAAACAGGATTTTTCTGGCCTCAACGACGGTTACATTTTTTGTGACATAAGTTCGAAAGCCGCAAGGCAATTGCCTATAAAAATCCAAAAGACAAGATTAAGATTTCTTAAGGCCATTTTCTGGCTCATTGAAGACTTTGATGACAAGTTGTTAACCTAAATTTATCGATTTTTTATAAATTTCTCCCCTGCAACTAAACAATTAACCCCTAGAAAAAATGCAGACCTGGCGCACTTCCTGGAGTCATATTTAAAACGAATCAGCCTGACATGAAAATTTGGTTCAGAATAACCAAAAACTTCAATATTTTTTCTATACTTGATTTAGTGTGGAGCGATCTACACAGCACGATATGAACATGACGTAACAAATTTCAGCAAATAAGCGGACTTTGTTTACCCGGCCTTGATCAACAATTGAAGCGCAGTCGAACAAGAGGAGAAAACAATGAATTTACCCAGCAATAAAGACGAGCTAGTCACCCAACTGCACCAGCAAATTGACGAAGCCTCTCGCAATATCGATGAATTAAAGCTCCAAGCTAATCTTGCCAAGGCGGAAGCGAGATCTGCCTTTGAAGCGAACATTGCCGCCCTCGAATCCCAGAAAGTTAAGTTGCAAGAACAGGTCAATCACCTGAAACACAGTACAGATAATGCTTGGCAAGAACTCGCAGAAGGGTGTCAGAAGTCTTGGCATGAGTTTCAAAGTGCGGTGCAAAAGGCGATCGCCCAGTTCAAGGCATAACTCTCCATATTCATTGAGAACGCCTTTTAATCTCTCCCATAAAAAAACCCTAAAACCCCATCCCACCGGAGTTTTAGAGTTGATGATCACGATTGCTCGTGTAGAGGAGAATAAAACTTGGACAAACTTGTAGAAAACTTATAGATAACCCTAGAGGGCATTCACGGCGATCGCCCCGATGGTACCCGTCCCGAGCAACCCTAAGATCTTCATCCCTAAGGCCCCAAGACTTGCCCCCTGCTGGGAACGTCGTTTGAGAAAACTGTAGATGTGGGGCGCACCAGCTAGGAAAAAGAGAATCGCAACAATACCCGCATTTTGAGAAGCTGGGGTTTGTTTTTTGGTGATCGGTTGACGGGACATAGTGAGTACCTAAGAATGCAACGGAGGTTAGGCCATGAAACCTAGGCGGTGGCCATTGGATTTCGCGAGGCGAATTAGATTTTGTCGCGTTTTTGCGTCGAGGCCGACGGTGTTGCAAAAGTTGGTGATCGTCTTGCAATGAAGACCAATGACTTTACCACGGGTTTTGTTAAAACGGGCTGTACCCATGACTTTGCGAATCAAGATAACCAGGGAACCAAACATTGCAACTAGCCTCGTAAAACGACAAATAACTGGGAAAAAACTAAAAAATTAGAGTTGGAACAAGAGATTGATCAGGGTGTCGCCACCAATCAATTCCGTTGCGATGAGCGCCACAAAACCAATCATTGCCAGGCGGCCATTTAACTTTTCGGCGTAGGCTGTCCAGCCGGCGGTATGTTCTGTATCAACGTAGACTTCAGGCTCGATTGCAAAGCTGTTGAGTTGACCGAATTCGTTGGAAGTATAACCAGTAGCCATTGAGGGAACCTCGTGCTTGCTTACATGAATAAATATAACAGAGTGTAAACAAATGTTGCAAGTTATTGACGAAAAAATATTTTTCTGGGTTAAAGGCCGTCAAAGTCCTATTTGCCCCAAACAGTAGTAACCCCAATCCTTATTAGGGGATCGGGGTAGAGCAATAACGGTTGAAAAAACGATGTTAAGCCTTGGGGTTTTGTAACAAAACTCTGTTACAAACCGACAATAATCTGAGCCATCGCCCAGGCGAGACCAAGACTTGTTAGGTACTGGGGCAACAGCGATCGCCAGGATTGTTTACTCATTTTTTTCGTGAGCACAAAAGTACAGAGCGTTGCAAAGATCAGGGTTGAACCCTGGAGAAAGGCAATCACGGCGGGATGGGCGACAACAATCGGTAAGGTGCTGCCCTGGAGACCGAAGGTGGCCATGGTTACGGGTAAAATTTGGCCAGCTTCCCCTAAACCGAGACGGAGATAATGGGCGAGGCTCCCCCCCAAAACCAAGGGCAGATAGCCATAGGCCAATTGTAAAAAGGGTTTTGCCTTGGGGGGAGAATTTAAAAATTGCACCACAGCCCCTGTTAATAGGACTACTCCAGCGGGTACTCCCAAGGCGGCGATCGCCAATCCCAGGTGGGGCCAAAATTGGCTGAGGTCTAAATTTAAACCCAGGACTTGATTAATTTCTGGCAGCCGATGGAGAAAGATTCCCCCCAGTAGTAACAATAAAAGGGCTACTTCATAGGTGCGAGGCCGGTGGGTTGTCCAGAGTTCAATGGCTGGGGGCCGCAAGTTTACCGCGACTGACCGATGGGGGCAGGCCTTGAGGCAGGTCATACACAGTACACAATCACGGTTGTCCTCCAGTTGGGCCGGGTGGGAATAGAGGGGACAGCCCGCCGTTTCTAAGCCTTCACCCTTTTGGGGGCCGCCTTTATAACATTGATAGGTGCTACATTCCGCTGAACAAGTGCCCTGTTGCGCCCGCAACTCCGTCATCGAGAGTTTTGCAAAGAGGCCATTCATGCCGCCGATGGGACAAAGATAGCGACACCAAAACCGCCGCTCAAAGATCGCCGAGCAGATCATCGCCCCGGCAGTAATAATAATCAGCAACCAAGCCGAAAGATAAGCCGTATTTTGTAAATCCCACAGTTCTTCCCAAAGGAAAATCAGGGCAAATAAGCCAAAGAGAAACCAACCGCTCCATTTTTCTGCCTGCTGACGGGGCCAGGGTTTGAGGTCGCGCTTTAGGAGTTCAGTGGTAATTTTTTGGGTAATTTCCCCGTAGATCATAAACGGACAAACGGCACACCAAAGACGACCGACAAAGGGAAAGGCGAGGAGCACCAGGGGCCACCACCAAGCCCAAAAGAAATTCAGCGCAAAATTTTGGTCGCGGGTTTGGGGGGCGAGAAACAGAACGGCAATAATCAACGGAAAGGCGATCGCCGTAAAACCATAGTTAATGCGGTCGGGCCACCAAGCACTCCGGAGAAAGCGGCGGAAAGCAGGATAGGCATTAAGTAAATTGAGGCGAAAGCGTTTTTGTTTCCCCTGGGCTGACCAAAAAATTTCTTCGGTGAGTATTGACCCTTGATCTGATTGAACAATGGCCCGTTCTACCAGGTTTTGCAGTTCGCGGATATTGTTCGGGAAATCATAGGACTGGAGGCGACGGAGGGCTTCGGGGGTGAGGGTCGGTTTATCGAGGCCCTTCGCCCGGCAAAATAAGCTGGTGTAATATTCCACCTGAGCCGCGAGATCTGCTTTGCGCACCCGCAGCGGTGGCACTTTAATTGTTTCGGAAAAATGGCGGGCCACGGCGGGGAGTTGTCGTTCGGCGATCGCCACCAATTTTGCCGCCGTTTGTTGGGGGACAGGTTCTGGATCACCGGGGCGACTGATGGGGGTATAGGTCTGGGTTTCGATTAACATGGCGACTTTATCGATCAGTTCCGGGGGCAATTCTTCAATTTTGTTGAGGATTAGGGTGCCTTTTCCCAGCCATGCCAAGAGACCTTTTTTACCATCGGTGCGGCCAAAGAGTTCAGCACCACTTTTTTGGAGAATGCTGCAATCGATTTTAATAATCGGCTGTCGGCGTCGGGGCGAACCGTAGTGAATCAAGGCGGCTAAATTATCTTTTTCTAAACCCGGTTCCCCAAAAATGTAAATGGATCGATCATGGGTGCCCGCCTCACGAATTTGTTGCCGCAGGCGTTTAGCGTAGCGACTTTTGCCCACAACCCCCCGTTTTGCTTTGGTGACAAGGTAGGGGCGCAAAATTTCCTGCTGTTGCTGTTCCTGTTGGAGAGCTTGGGCGACTTCTGCCAGCTCCTGGGCGAGATCCTGGGAAAAGGCCTGGGTAATTTCAGGATAGTTTTGGATCAGGTCTTGCCACTGTTGGCGCGGCATAAACCACACTTCTGTGTCGGTGACGGTGGCGATCGCCTCTTGGGAAGCTTCATTAAGGAGTAAAGGCCGCAGATTGATCGTACTGCCTCTGGTTAGGGGGTTGGTCTCTGGTGCAGCCGCGCTTTTGTGGCTGATCACCTCCCCGGAAATCAGGATATACAAACCTTGGGGAGCTTGGTCGATCTCGCTGAGGGTCTGTTGGGGAGGGAGGGTTTGCCTTTGGAGTGCCGTGGCGATCGCCCCTAGGGTTTCCAGCGACAGACAACCGAGACTGGTGCGTTCTTGCAACCAAATCAAACGTTCCTGGATGGTCATGTTTATTTTCCTCCAACCCTTGCTCCCCCAGCTTATCGAATCTGACGGAGTAGATTAATTCCCCAGCGGAACAAGCTACAGTGGAACCAATGACCCGCCAGAAAAACGAGCTTATGAAAACAAGACAACTAGGCCAAAGTGCCGTCCAAATCACCCCGATTATTCTCGGTACTTGGCAAGCGGGCAAGCGCAATTGGGCGGATATTGACGACCAAGAAATTGTGGCCGGGATCCGTGCCGCCGTAGATGCAGGCATTACGACCATCGATACCGCTGAAATTTATGGCGATGGAGATTCTGAACGTCGGGTCGCCGAGGCGATCGCCCCCCAACGGGATCAAGTGACCCTATTAACGAAAGTCTTTGCCAATCACCTCCACCACGACCAGGTGATCACCGCCTGCGAAAATTCCCTCAACAGGCTCCAGACAGACTACATCGATCTGTACCAAATCCACTGGCCAGCGGGAACGTGGAATTCTGACCTGGTGCCCATCGCTGAAACCATGGCCGCCCTGAACCAATTGAAAGAACAGGGCAAAATTCGCGCCATTGGTGTGTCTAATTTTTCCTTGGCGCAACTCCAGGAAGCTATGGAACACGGCCAAATCGATAGTATTCAACCGCCCTATTCTTTATTCTGGCGGGCCATTGAACGGGAAATTCAACCTTTCTGTGCGGCCCAGCAGATTTCGATCCTCGCCTACTCTTCCTTGGCTCAGGGTCTGCTCACGGGGAAATTTGGCCCCGATCACCAGTTTGCGGCGGGGGATCACCGCTCCCACAACCGTCTCTATGCTGACCCAGAAAATTATCAACGGGTACAAACGGCCCTCGGACTCCTGAAACCGATCGCCACGACAAAAAATTGCACCTTAGCCCAACTGGCGATCGCCTGGCTGATTCGGCAGCCCCAAACCAATGCCATCGTCGGCGCGCGCAATGCTCAACAGGCGATCACCAATGCCCAGGCCATCGATGTCGAGTTAACAGCTAAAGATCTCGAAGCCATTGACCATATCGGACGGACAGTAACCGATCCTCTAGACGAAAATCCGCTCCTATGGAACTGGTAAGCACCAGGAAATTCAAATCCTTTGGCTATACTGAAGGCAAGTTTCAGCGCTCTGCATCAACCCAATGAAAGCTTTAATTTTGGCCCTGGGGATTTCCTGTCTGGCGATCCCCGTCGCGGCCCAGGGAACCTGTCTCCGGATTAGCGATTTTTATACCACCTGCCAAGATGGTCGGGGCAATCAATACAGTATCCAGACCTTTGGCCCCAATACCTTTATCAACGGCAATTCCTACTACTCCCGCTCGCCCTATTACCATAGCTACCCTGGGTCTAGCGCCCATCGACGACCAGGCGATCGCCCCTGGAAACCAGCCCACTACCGACGGCCGACTAGCCACCATACTTATTCTTTTAGTAATACTTTCAAAAGCAAGAAAAGTCGCCCTTGGCAATATGAACCCTATTGGCAACAGCCTTGGAAAAAAGAGCCTAGTTCATCACCCCAATTCAGCACCTATTGGCAGCGTAACCCCTGGCAACGGCCCACCTACCACAACGACCAAAATATCTACCTCGACACCCGCTGGTAAATAAACTTTCAACGGCCCTAAAAGTTCGCCAACAATTAAGAGTTAAGAATCAGGGCAAAAAAAGGCGATCGCCACCGGTGATTTATTTTCTGTGTCTCCTAAACATCGAAGCGCCAAAAATCCAGTACGATAAAGCGGTACTTTTGCGTCCGTTGCTATGGCACAGTTTCCTTTGTCTACTGTTTCCCTGCGCCGTTGGTTGCCCTGGGGTTTAGGTGGCCTAACAATTATCACTTCCCTTGGCATCCTCGGATTTAGGCATTATCAACGCCAACAAGTCTCTTTTATCAGCACTTCCGTCGCCATTAGCAACAGCACCCTCGCCACAATTGCCACTGATGCAGCCAAGGCGATCGCCCCCGTCCCCCAAACCAAAACGACCGTCATCACCCTTAAAGCCGTTGGGGATATGGCCCCAGGGACTCGCTACTCTAAAACGCCCCAAGTCGAACAGAAAATGCAAATGTTTGCCGGGGTCGAAGGCCAGCTCGGTTGGAGCGATCTCCTTATCGGCAACCTAGAAACAACCCTTACCAATCATCCCTACGCCGCAAAAGATATCAGTCGCCCCAATGTCTTTGCTTTTCGGACGGCCCCTAGCTACGCCAATCTCCTCAAGGATGCAGGGTTCCAAGCCCTTAGCATTGCGAACAACCACACCTTCGACTACGGACAAACAGGCTTTCAAGATACCCAAACGACTCTTACAGACACTGGCATTGCCCCCATTGGCGTTAAAAACCAAATCCATTACCACCAACACAAAGACCTCACCGTCGCCCTCATCGGTTTTAGCACTTACCAATATCACAATACGGTTCAAGATCTGAATGCCGCCGTCGCTCTGGTCAAGGAAGCCGACGCCAAAGCCGACATTATCGTGATCTCTGTCCATGCTGGTGCCGAAGGTATGGGGGCAAATCGCGTCCGGCCTGGTACGGAATGGTTTTTTGGGGAAAACCGTGGCGACCTCCACAAATTTTCCCGGACTCTGATTGATGCCGGAGCAGATTTAATTGTTGGCCATGGCCCCCATGTGCTCCGGGCAGTGGAGCTTTACCAAGGTCGTTTGATCGCCTATTCCCTCGGTAATTTCGTCGCCGATGGTGCCCTATCAGTGGCCAGTACCCTCGCCGAAAGCGTCATTTTAGAGGTTTCGATGAGTAGTGAGGGGCGTTTTCTGAAGGGGAAACTTCATCCTGTGCGCCTCAACGGTCAGGGATTTCCGTTTTACGATGCCACGGGGACAGCGATTAAGCGGATGCAACAGTTGACCCAGCGGGATTTTCCGGAGACTTCTTTAACGATTCAAGCAGATGGCCAGCTTTTACCAAGAACGCTGTAACCCTTGATGGTGAAGGATTTTCAAAAAAGTTGCGCTCAAAAACTGCATAAGCAAAATTTTCGGTCACTATCACCTGGCAACACACAACAATCAATCAACAGGTAACTGACCCATGACTACTTTCGCTTTCTCCCGCCCCCAGTCCCTCAAACTTGCTGCCGCTGGTGCTTTCCTTGCCCTCGGTGTCCTGAGTATCGCTCAACCCGCTAAAGCCGATAATGTTTCTAGCAGCACAATGATTTCTGAACAGACCAGTGCCGCTGTTGGCGTCGGCAACTCTACTTCTAACACCATGGGCCAATCGAATTTCCAAAACCAAAGCGGTTTCTTTAGTGGTGGTAACAACGGTTCCCAGTCAACGATTGTCGGTTCCCAGACTGCCGTGGCTGATGGCTTTTTCAACAATGTCAATAACAACCTCGGTCAATCCAGCACCCAGCTCCAATCCGATGCCTTTGGGTTTGGCAATAATGCCAGTGTTGCCCAGGTGGGTGCAAGCCAAACAGGTGCGGGAATTGGTTTCGGCAACAACGTTAGCAACAGCAGCTTCCAGAACAGTTTCCAAAACCAGAGCTCTCTCTTCTCTTTTTAAAAAAGGCGATCGCCAAGGTGGTGGTGTGATG
Organism: Picosynechococcus sp. NKBG042902; assembly: GCF_963864045.1. Taxonomy (NCBI): domain Bacteria; kingdom Bacillati; phylum Cyanobacteriota; class Cyanophyceae; order Chroococcales; family Geminocystaceae; genus Picosynechococcus; species Picosynechococcus sp. NKBG042902. Next base: position 32,359 of record NZ_CAWLTV010000067.1, read on the forward strand.
GCACAAAGCACATCATTGCCTTGGTCAAAACCTGCCAGCACAATCTTCTCCCTAACATGGCTAATCTGTTAGGGGGCTTTTGCGGTGAGTAGATAAATAAAATACTGCATCTGTTCTGGGACGTGGCAACTATCAAGCAGTACCACAACAGAGCAGGCCAGTCCGATGATTATCACTACTTTTCTCCGTCACCACTCCCTCAAACTCGCCCTTACCTTCGCAATCTTTGGTTTCTTATGCTGGCTTTATTGCCTTTCGCCCCTGACCCTCAACCTTAGTCAACTCCAGCAAGTCGCCATCTACATTGGCCTCGAAGTTTTGTATGATATGCTGCGCCACTGGTGTTTAAAGTTGGTACAAAGTGGTTGCGATCGCCTCCGCCATGTCTCTCCCTTTGTGAACGATTTGTTTGCAGTTGTGACCAAACTGGCAACCGATGGCCGTAATTTTAAAATTCATCTCCCCACAGTTACGGGACAAATGTGGACGATTTATCCCCTGCGTGTTCTTTCTTAAAAAGTCAAGTCTGCTCTAAGCTTTGTGGCTGTGGTATCGCCAACAAATTTCAAAAATAACTGTTCTTAGACTGTCGTTTCCCCCAGAAAGTTCCGCCATTTCCCGATAAATAGACCTTTCCAGACAATTCCTGCCAAAACGAAAAATACTTGCTACAGTGAGGAGGATTGTAAAGTTTTCTTTACAAAACACTACGAAAAGAAACAACTTTATTGTTCGCTCACAGACAGGAAGTATCTATGCGTTTTACAAAAACCCTCGCCCTCAGTCTCGCCCTTGGTAGCACCCTTGGCTTTAGTACCGTTGCCCAAGCAGGGGACTATGGTAGCTACGGAGACAAAACCAAGCCCATGACCGAGGCTGAAGCGCCTGCACCTGCAGCGGCAATGACAGCACCGACCATTGTGGACATTGCTGCTAGCAACGATGCTTTTTCGACCCTTGTGGCGGCAGTTTCTGCGGCTGACCTCGTCGAGACCCTTGCTGGCGAAGGCCCTTTTACTGTTTTTGCTCCCACCAATGATGCTTTTGCAGCCCTGCCCGATGGCGTGCTCGAAAGCCTTTTACTCCCTGAAAATAAGGAAATCCTCACTCAAATTTTGACCTACCACGTGGTCAGCGGTAATGTCATGTCCACTGATCTCAGTGCTGGGGCTGTCACCACCGTTGAAGGTAGTGATGTGGTGATCTCCCTCGATGATGGCGTGAAAGTCAACAATGCAAATGTTGTCATGGCAGATATCGAAGCTAGTAATGGCGTTGTCCATGTGATCGATACCGTGATTGTGCCCCCTGCATTAATGGCAGAATTGGAAACATCTAGTGAAACTAGCGAGAATCTCTAGGTTGATCTCAGCATAGTGATTTAACACCACAACTATTTAGGTTATCTGTAAAACCACGGCATCGGGCTGTGGTTTTCTTTTTGACTCATTTAAAACCCAACTGTGGTTTTGCTGTTGAGGATCTGGCCTGGAAAGGGTTCTGAAATTCTCGACAGGTCTATTTATAATGTTTAGGCACTTTTCTCAAAATTGGCGATCGCCCCCATGAGCAAATCTGACCAAATCCGCATCCGTGGCGCAAGACAGCACAACTTAAAAAATGTGGATCTCGATTTGCCGCGTAACCAGTTGATTGTGTTTACGGGGGTGTCGGGTTCGGGGAAGTCGTCCTTGGCGTTTGACACGATTTTTGCGGAGGGGCAGCGCCGTTATGTGGAATCCCTTAGCGCTTACGCCCGGCAGTTTTTGGGGCAGTTGGACAAGCCCGATGTGGACGCGATTGAAGGTTTGAGTCCAGCGATCTCCATTGACCAAAAATCCACCTCCCATAACCCCCGCTCCACCGTCGGCACGGTCACGGAAATTGCCGATTATCTGCGGTTACTCTTCGGGCGGGCGGGTGAACCCCACTGCCCCCACTGCGATCGCCCGATTGCGCCCCAGACCATCGATGAGATGTGTGATCGGGTGTTGGCACTGCCGGATCGGACAAAATTTCAGTTGCTTTCCCCGATTGTGCGCCACCAAAAGGGAACCCACAAAAAGACCCTTTCCAGTATTGCCTCCGAGGGGTTTGCAAGGGTCAGAATTAATGGGGAAACCCGCGAACTCAGTGACAATATTTCCCTCGATAAAAATCACTATCACACCATTGAAATTGTGGTGGATCGTTTGGTGAAAAAAGAGGGGATTCAGGAGCGTTTAGTTGATTCTTTAAGTACCTGTTTGAAACATTCCGAAGGGACAGCAATTGTTGATTTAATTGAGACGGGTGAACAGATTATTTTTTCCGAAAATTTTGCCTGTCCTGAACATGGCGCAGTCATGGAAGAATTATCGCCCCGTTTGTTCTCTTTTAACTCCCCCTATGGGGCTTGTCCCGCTTGCCACGGGTTAGGCAGTCATCGGCGTTTTTCCCCTGATCTCGTCATTCCTGACCCAAAACAACCCCTCTATGCGGCGATCACCCCTTGGTCGGAAAAAGAAAATACCTATTATTTATCGTTGCTGTATAACCTTGGGCAAAACTTCGGTTTTGAGATCCAAACACCTTGGGAAAAATTAAAAAAGAACACCAAGAGATTTTGCTACATGGCACCGAAGAACCCATTTGGTTTGAGGAGGAATCCCGCTATGGGGGCGGCAAAGGTTATTATCGCCATTATTCGGGAATTTTAAAACTATTAGAACGCAATTATGAAGATACAAATTCCGATGCGATCAAAGATAAACTGGAAAAATATTTAATTAATCAACCCTGTGAAATTTGCCACGGAAAACGCCTTAAACCAGAAGCATTATCCGTCCGTTTAGGGCAATATAATATCGACGAATTGACCAGCGTTGCCATCCGCGACTGTCTCGAACGGGTCGAAAATTTAGAGTTAAGCGATCGCCAAAAATTGATTGGGGAATTAGCCCTCAAAGAAATTCGGGCGCGGTTACAATTCCTGCTGGATGTCGGCTTAGATTACCTCACCCTTGATCGCGCTGCCATGACCCTCTCCGGCGGCGAAGCCCAGCGCATCCGCCTTGCCACCCAGATCGGTGCCGGGTTAACGGGGGTTTTGTATGTGCTCGATGAACCCAGTATCGGACTCCACCAGCGGGATAATGAGCGACTGTTGCAAACCCTCAAAAAATTGCGGGATCTCGGCAATACTTTAATTGTCGTGGAACATGACGAAGACACGATCCGCACCGCCGATCACATCGTTGATATTGGGCCAAAAGCGGGGGTACATGGCGGCGAAATTGTCTTTCAAGGCAGTTTTGATAAATTTCTCAAAAATAAAATATCCCTCACCAGCGCCTATCTCTCCGGCAGACAAAAAATTGAAATGCCCCCAGAGCGACGGGAAGGCAACGGCGGCAGACTACGCCTTGAAAATTGCACGAAAAATAATCTCAAGGGCATCAATGTAGAAATTCCCCTCGGTAAATTGGTGTCGGTGACGGGGGTTTCCGGTTCGGGAAAATCGACCCTGATGAATGAATTGCTTTATCCAGCGTTGCAACATAGCTTGAATCGCAACGTACCTTTTCCGAAGGAATTGGGCGATGTCAAAGGCCTAAAATCCATCGATAAGGTGATCGTCATTGATCAATCCCCCATCGGCCGGACACCCCGCTCTAATCCAGCGACCTACACGGGCATTTTTGACCCGATTCGGAATCTATTTGCGGAGACGGTAGAGGCGAAAACCAGAGGTTATAAAAAAGGGCGGTTTTCGTTCAACGTGAAAGGGGGACGCTGCGAGGCTTGTGGTGGTCAAGGGGTGAATGTGATCGAGATGAATTTTTTGCCGGATGTCTATGTGCAATGCGAGGTGTGCAAGGGGGCACGCTATAACCGCGAAACGCTTCAGGTGAAATTTAAGGGCTATTCCATTTCGGATGTGCTGAACATGACGGTGGAGGAAGCCTTGGAAGTTTTTGAAAACATTACGGCGGCGGCAAATCGCTTGCAAACTCTGGTGGATGTGGGTTTGGGATATATTCGCTTGGGGCAACCGGCGCCGACCCTCTCCGGTGGGGAAGCGCAACGGGTGAAACTGGCTTCGGAATTATCCAGGCGGGCAACGGGTAAAACCCTTTATCTGATTGACGAACCGACGACGGGTTTATCGTTTTACGATGTGCATCACCTGTTAAATGTGTTGCAACGGCTGGTGGATAAGGGAAATTCGGTGCTGGTGATTGAGCATAATTTGGATGTGATTCGCTGTAGTGATTGGTTGATTGATCTGGGGCCAGAGGGTGGCGATCGCGGCGGAGAAATTATTGCGACGGGTACACCAGAGGATTTAATTAAAGTCAAAGAATCCTACACAGGTCAATTCCTCAAACCGCTATTAACGAAGAAATAATAAACGGCGATCGCCAACACATTCAGTACAATAACGAGTAGCACGAAAAAAAGTGTATTGCTGTCGGCAGGTGATTTTATGAAGCCCGAAATACTTAAGCAAAGTTTTGTCCTTTCTAGCCTCGAAAAATGCCGTGATCAGCTTGAAAAATTTGGGGTAAAGTCACTCGCTCTATTTGGTTCTACTGCCCGTGATGAAGCGACTATCGATAGCGATTTAGATTTTTTAGTAGAGTTTGATACTGAACTCACATTTGATATTTATATGGATTTTAAATTTTTTCTTGAGGAGCTATTTAACTGCAAAGTAGATCTTGTCATCAAAGAAGACCTCAAACCCCAAATTAGAGAAAATATCCTTAAACAAGCGATTTATGTCCCGTAGTCTTCGTCTCTATCTCACCGATATTCTCAAGAGCATTACAAAAATCCAAAACTATGCCGAGAATTTAACCTATGAAGAGCTTTGTGAGGACAGTCGAAGCCTTGATGCGATCGCCCACAATTTGCAAATTATTGGCGAAGCAACAAAACAAATTCCCGATTCTCTACGCGATCAATATCCACAAATTGAGTGGAAGAAGATTGCTGGCTTGAGGGATATTATTGCCCACACTTATTTCCGTGTGAATACTAAAATTGTTTGGAGCATTATACAAACAAAATTAAATCCTCTCCAAACTTGCATTCAACTCATGCTTGAGAACGAAAATCTTTCTTAGATTAATCTTGATAATGACTTAATTGCAAAAACTATTGCTACAATCTTCCTAAGATTATCTAATGTAAACTAATGAATCGCGGCGGCGAGATTATTGCGACGGGCACACCAGAGGATTTAATTAAAGTCAAAGAATCCTACACAGGTCAATTCCTCAAACCGCTATTAACGAAGAAATAATAAACGGCGATCGCCTTTTTTGTTGATACTATTGACACTAACGCACTGAGAATGAAGTCTAAAATGGTTTCATAGTGAACAGGAGCAGTTGTAATGGCGATGGTCACAGCAGTTTCCCAGGAATCTTCCCTAGCTGAATTTTTGGAGTTACCTGAAACCAAACCAGCAAGCGAATATATCAACGGGAAAATTCATCAAAAACCAATGCCCCAAGGAAAGCACAGTACATTGCAAGGTCGTTTAGTGGCGGAAATTAATCGCGTTGGACAGCCTGAAAAATTAGCCTATGCTTTTCCTGAATTGCGCTGTACCTTCGGCGATCGCTCCCTTGTACCTGATATTGCGGTGTTCGAGTGGCCCAATATTCCTGTAGACGAAAATGGCGAAATCCAAAATCGGTTTTCTGTTGCCCCAGATTGGGTGATTGAAATTCTCTCTCCAGAACAAAATCCCCCCAGAGTCATCGAAAAAATTCTTTTTTCTCTGCAACAAGGGACAAAACTCGGTTGGCTCATTGCCCCAGAGGACTACTCAGTTACCATTTTTTACCCCGATAAACTCGCTGAATTTAAAGAACAGGATGATCCGCTTCCCGTTTTGCCAGCGATCGCCCCTTGGCAACTCACCGCCACAGAGCTATTTTCCTGGTTACGCCTCATGTGAAGCTTAGGGCGACAAATTATTCCTTCAAATTGGGGAGATCGCCAGTTAACAGAAAATCGTGGCCGATGGATTGAAGCTGGACATTTTCGAGGGCGATCGCCTCGTCCATGAGCGTCAAACCCAAATTCCCCACGGGGGTCGGTGCCCCTTGGCCACCAATAATTTTCGGGGCGATGAAAGCCATCACCTTTTGGATACTGCCAGAGGCGATCGCCGCCGCCGCGAGGGTGCCGCCGCATTCCCACAACACCTGCAAACAACCCCGATCATAGAGATATTGCATCACGCCTTCAGGGGAAACCGGATCGAGGTGTACCACTTCCACGCGCCGTTGCTGGAGGAAAGCCTGCATCTCTGGATTCGCTGTGGCCTGGGTCAAAACTACCGTCGGGGCAGCGGTCACATCCCACAAATGGCGATCGCGGGGCAGGGTTAAAGTTTGGCTCACAACAATGCGCAAAGGATTATGGTCAGCGGTACCATGGGTCGTTAAATAAGGATTATCAAGGCGTACTGTATTGCCCCCGACAACCACCGCATCACACTGGGAACGGAGGTCATAGACCTGGTTGCGGGTTTCCTGGTGAGTAATCCAAGCACTGTGGCCCGTGGTCGTGGCAATTTTTCCATCGAGGGTCATGGCATATTTCAAAATACCAAGGGGACGCTGATGCAACATCCGCCAAATAAAACCCGCATTTAAGGCCCGACAAGCAGCCTCTTCGACACCTGTTACAACTTCGATGCCCGCATCCGTGAGGGTTTTTAAACCGCCCCCTGCCACTAAAGGATTCGGATCGACCATGCCCACTACCACTTTGGCGATGCCCGCTTTGACCACAGCTTGACTACAGGGGGGGGTTCTGCCGTGGTGGTTACAGGGTTCTAGACTGACATAGAGCGTTGCGCCTTTGGCGGCTGTCCCTGCCTCCCGGAGTGCAAACACCTCTGCATGGGGTTGACCTGCCCCCGGATGAAATCCTTCACCAATAATGTTTTGATCTTGAACGACCACAGCGCCCACCAGCGGGTTTGGGGCGGTTTTTCCGGCTGCCTGCTTTGCTAACGTAATACAGCGTTGCATCATGGCACGATCAAAGTCAGTTCCAACGGGGGCAGCGTTTGAGGTCATGGGGGAAGGCAACATTTAAACTTAAAAATTCTTTCCCATTGTAGGCAAGAACCGAGGGGCAAACATAGGGTCAAAGGTTAACCGATGGTGGAGAAATTCAGGTGATTTAGCTGTATTTGCGCCATTGACTCAGGTGATTTTCATAAATCATCGATATGATGATCAACACATACGCGCTGATCTGGGGTCGAAACTCACCAATGCCCGAACAAAGTATTACACCGACTTACGATGTGGAGAATGCGGTTCTCAGTCGCTACCAAGCGGGAGCCCAGACCCACGAACCCAGTCTCTGTTGCCCGACGGAATACCAGGATGTCCATTATCTGGATGTGATTCCCGATGAAATTTTGACGAAGGATTACGGTTGTGGTGATCCGACTCGCTATGCAATCCCAGGGGATACCGTCCTTGATCTGGGGTGTGGAGCTGGCAAAAATTGCTACATGGTGGTCCAAAAAGTGGGGCCGACAGGGAAGGTGATTGGCGTTGATTTTAATGATGTGATGTTAAATCTCGCCCGCAAATATCAAGGGGCGATCGCCACGAAAATTGGCTTCCAGAATACCGAATTTGTCAAAGGGAAAATCCAAGACCTCAAACTCCCCCTCGAACCGCTCCAGGCGTGGCTCCAGGCAAATCCCATTATCATCTTAGAAGATATTGCCCGCTATGAAATAGAAGGCGATCGCCTCCGGGCAGAGTCCCCCCTAATTGCCGACGAGAGCATTGACCTCGTGATCTCTAACTGTGTTTTAAACCTCGTCAAACCCAGCGATAAACAACAATTGTTCCAGGAAATTCACCGGGTTCTGAAAAAAGGGGGCCGCGCCGTCATCTCGGATATCGTCTGTGATGAGCCACCCACCGAAAAAATCCTCAATGATCCAGAGCTATGGAGTGGTTGTATTGCTGGCGCTTTTCTGGAAGCCGAATTTTTGCAAATGTTTGAGGCGGCGGGTTTTTCTAGCGTTGAAATCCTTAATTACGGGGCTGAACCCTGGCAGACTATTGATGGCATCGAATTTCGCTCTATGACCGTCCGGGCTTACAAAGGCGAAAAAGAAATTGGTCGCGAACAGCACCAAGCCGTCATTTACAAAGGCCCCTGGAAGCAGATCCAAGATGATGCAGGTCGCACCTATTTTCGAGGTGAAAGAATGGCCGTTTGTGATCAAACCTTTCAGCGCCTGACGAATCCCGATGGCCCCTATGCCGGGCAATTTATTCCCGTTGCCCCCTACCAAGCAATTCCCCCGGAAACAGCCGCCCCATTTAACTGTCACCCAGAGGCCCGCCGTGATCCCCAGGAGACCAAGGGCGCAGATTACCAGCTCACCCAACTAACCGAAGACGCCCCCTGTTGTCGCACTGACAGTTGTTGCTAACTAAAAATTCATCCCTGTTCTGTTATCCCAATCACCATGGTTCAAACCCCAACCCAAACTGCAATCCCAGCTTTTCAGAAAACCTTGGGTCAACCCCTAAGCAAAACCCCCATCAGCACTCTCCAAATTAACCTCGGCAAAAAATGTAACCTCGCCTGTACCCATTGCCATGTTGAGGCCGGCCCGAAGCGCACCGAGGCACTCAGCCCAGAAATTTGTGCCCAATTAATCCAACTGATTCGCACCTTTCCCCAAATTCAAACGGTGGATCTCACGGGGGGAGCGCCGGAAATGCACGATGGGTTCCGGCAACTGGTGGCTGCAGCACGGGAAACAGGGAAAGATGTGATTGTGCGCTCAAACCTAACCATTTTTTTCGTGCCTGGGTACGAAGATTTACCCACCTATTTTGCGGAAAATCAGGTGCGAGTGGTGGCTTCCCTGCCCTGTTATTTAGAAGATAACGTCGATCGCCAACGGGGTGCAGGAGTGTACCAAGATTCCATTGCGGCCCTACAAAAATTAAATGCCTTGGGTTATGGTCGAGATCCCGCCCTAGTCTTGGATTTGGTTTACAATCCGCCCGTGCCCCGGAACCAGGACTTTTCCCTCACGCCCAATCAGGTGGCCCTAGAGCAGGATTACAAAGCCTATTTAGCACGCCATTTTCAAATTCGGTTTAATCACCTGTTTACGATCACAAATTTACCCATTGGCCGCGTAAAAAATTATCTCCAGGCCCATGCGCTCTATAAACCCTATCTCAGCTTTTTGGCGGCACATCACAACGGGACGACAGTGCCTAATCTTATGTGTCGTAGTCAGCTTTCTGTGGATTATGAAGGCAATATTTTTGATTGTGATTTTAACCAGATGGAAGCTCTACCAGCCCGCACTCCCGACGGCCAACCGGTAACGGTGCGGCACCTCCTAGAAGCAGAATCCTTAGATGTCATTGAAACGGTGGCGACGAAACCCTATTGCTATGGTTGCACAGCGGGAAGTGGCTCGAGTTGTGGTGGTGCTTTGAGCTAAGAGACTATCCACTGAATCATTAGAGGTGACTGGCGCGCAATTTTTCTGCTAATTAATCCGGTCAGATTGCGGCTTGCTGGGGTAGACGAGAAAACTTGAAGATTTCGCGGCTTATTTTTCCGGTTGGTTGCGGGGGCGATACTCCAACCACAGGGGAACAATAATCCAGGCCGCGACGAGGGCAAAAACAAGGAGACCGAATTTCGCCATGAACCGCAACACATCCGCCAGGGGCATGATGCGTCCGAGGAAATAGGGGAGCGTCACCGTCACTGTTCCCCAGGCGATCGCCCCCGCTAAGTTGCACAGCAGAAAGATCGGCCAGGCCATCCCCACAATGCCGGCGAAGGGAGCGGCAAAAATCCGAAAAAAGGTGATAAACCGACCAACAAAAACAGCTTTAGGGGCATTTTCTAAAAACTTTTGCTTAGTTTCGGCGAGCTTTTCGTCACTAATTTTAAAAAAATGGGCCACTTTCTGGAGCAACGGCAACCCACCCCACTTCCCTGCTAGGTAGCCGATATTATTGCCGATGAATGATCCGGCGATCGCCCCACACAAAACCCAGCGATATTGCAGCTCGCCACTCCCGGCAAAAAAGCCACCCAGCAGGGTTAACGCTTCTCCGGGGAGGGGGATGCCCATATTTTCCAGGCCGATGCCGATAAAAACAGACCAATAACCATATTCTGTGACGAGGGTTTGCAGGGTTTCTAGGGAAATCAACTCAAGGGTCATGGAGAAAATTTAAGACAATGTTTATATTTTGACACTCCTTTTCGGCGGACGGGGGCCGCCACTGTAACTTTCGGGGTGGGTTGTCACCCAAGTTTCTGGGGACTTCTGGCGAAAGCCACCAAATCAGCCCAAAATTTTTTAAGATAATTATTAAGCAATATTACAAATATCCCATCGTGACCCAACTCGCCCCGAAACCGGATCCGACTGATAATCCAGCGATCGCCTCTCAATCGAAGCGGCTACCCTGGCTTGGTTTGGTGGTCGGAATTTTGATCGGGGCGATCGCCACCTATGTGGGGGGGCAATTTTCCAGCTCCCAACCGGAAGAAACCTCATCCGCCCCAACGACAAATCCCAATCAAGCCCCTGGGCGAGCTGTCACGACCTTGACCCTCGAACCCCAGGCGATCGCCAAAACCATGGCGATTGTGGGCACCGTTACCCCCGCTGAGATTGTGGCAGTTACGGCGGCCCGTTCGGGTCTCCAGATCACTAATCTCCTGGTGGATGAAGGGGACAATGTCCAAGCCGGTCAACTGCTGGCCCAACTGGATAATGCCACCCTCCAGGCAGAACTCCGCCAAGCCCAAGCCCAGGTCGCCCAAGCCCAAGCCCGCCTCGCCGAACTCAGAGCCGGAGCCCGCTCCGAAGAACTTGCCCGCGCCCAAGAACAAGTAAACCAAGCCAGGGCCGCCCTGGGACGGAGCCAAGCAGATCTCAAGCTGAGCGAACAACGCCTACAACGGAACCAAGAATTATTTGAAGCTGGGGCGATCGCCGCTGATACCCTCGATGAAACCCGCACCCGTCGTGATGGTGCCGCCGCCAGTGTCAGTCAAAATCAGGCCACATTACGGGAAGCCGAACAACGCTTGCAAGAATTGCGCCGTGGCCCCCGTCTTGAAACCCTGGCCCAGGCAGAAGCCCAACTACAACAGGCCCAGGCCCAGGTTAGCCTAGTGACCACCCGGTTGCGGGAGACCCAAGTCCGGGCACCGCGCTCCGGTAAAATTATCGAAAAATTCGCTCAACTCGGTGATCTCAGTGCTGCCAATGAGCCGTTATTTAATCTTTTAGAAGCAGGGCAATTAGAACTCGAAGCAAACATTCCCGAAACCCAACTGAATCAGGTCGAAATTGGTCAAACCGTTGAAATTACCAGCGATCGCGATCCCAATCTTCAGCTCACGGGGCAAATCCAAGAGATTGTCCCCACCGTTGACCGACAATCCCGCCAGGCGACCCTAAAAATTAGTTTGCCCCTAGGGACAGACCTCAAGCCAGGAATGTTTTTACGGGGCAATATCATTCTGGCCCAGGCCCAGGGTTTAGGGGTGCCCACGGAGGCTGTGATTCCCCAGGATGGCGAGCAAGCAACGGTTTTCCGGGTGAATAATGACAACACTGTTACCGCCGTCACCGTCCAACTTGGGGAGCTTTTAGACGATGACCAGATCGAAGTGCTAGGGGGGTTGCAAGCGGGCGATCGCCTAGTGGTAAAAGGAGCCCCCTATCTTAAAGATGGGGACGCCATCGAAATCCAACCCTTCCAATAGGCATTTTTTAGCTAGCGAAAATCAAGGTGGTGAAATCTTAAGTTTTAATGTTTTTTCTAAAGAAAAATTTTCACTGAAGACGTAATTTTATATTTGTTTAAGAAATGCCAAGGGTTGGGGGAGATTAGCCGCCAAAAAGAGCTTTTCTATGGTCACAACACTGAGCAAAGCAACGCTTTAGGGAAAATTTAACCTGTTTAAAAACAGCCTTTAAAAGAATTCTTTCGTCCCGGTAATCCAGACCCCGGCCCTTGAGGTGAGGTAATCCTCACAAATCAGGTCAAGATTTTTTCAAAAAGTGAAAACTTCCTCAACAATCCCCGGCCACTTTTAAAAAGATCTTGTAAGTTGAGAGTAGTGCCCCCACGCACTGTATCAAAACATTAATACCCACTGCTTGGGGGCGATCGCCGCACACAAAAGGAGTAATGACCTATGGCTACCGCAAACCCGATTATTGATATTGAAGACTATGGTCAAAGTATCTGGATGGATAACCTCAGTCGGGATTTAATCACCTCTGGGGAATTGGCACAATTGATCGACAGTCGGGGGATCCATGGGATTACCTCTAATCCAGCAATTTTTGAAAAGGCGATCGCCGGCAACGAAATTTACGACGAGGCGATCAAGCAGGGCATTGCGGCCGGAAAATCCACCCTCGAAATCTACGAATCCATTGTGTTTGAGGATATCGGTAACGCCTGCGATATTTTTGCGGGGGTCTACGAAAAAACCGACGCCCTCGATGGCTATGTGAGCATCGAAGTTCCCCCCAACATTGCCAAAGACACCGAAAGCACGATCAAAGAAGCCCGCCGCTATTTCAAGGAAATTGGTCGTCCCAACGTAATGATCAAAATCCCCGGTACCCCCGAAGGCTTGCCCGCCGTCACCCAGGCGATCGCCGAAGGCATTAACGTCAACGTCACCCTGCTATTTTCTGTACAAGCCTACATCGACACCGCTTGGGCCTACATTGAAGGACTCGAAAAACGCGCCGCCGCCGGAGAAGATATCAGCAACATTGCCTCCGTTGCCAGCTTTTTCCTCAGCCGCATTGATGTGAATATCGACAATCAACTTGATGCCAAAATTAAATCCGGGGTCAGCGAAGATGTCGCCAGCAAGCTGATCGGTCTCAAAGGAAAAGTGGCGATCGCCAACGCAAAAATTGCCTACCAACATTACCTTGAGATTTTCAGTAGCGACCGTTGGCAAGCCCTCGCTGCGAAAGGCGCGAAACCCCAACGACTCCTCTGGGCCAGCACCGGCACCAAAAATCCCGACTATAGCGATGTAATGTATGTCGATGAACTCGTCGGCGCTGACACCGTCAATACCCTGCCCCCCGACACCATCGAAGCCTGTGCCGACCACTGCGATCCCGCCAACCGCATTACTGCCAACGTCGCCCAAGCCAAACAAATCATTGCCGCCCTCGGTGACGCAGATGTGGCGATCGATCTTGACACTGTAATGGCCGAACTCCTCGAAGAAGGGATCGAAAAATTTATCAAGCCCTTCGAATCCCTCATGGACTCCCTCGAAACCAAAGTCAAACAATTGGCCACTGTCTAACCAAACCCACCCCTAAAGTCTCCTCCATAGGGGATTTTAGGGAGATGTCAAAAATCCCTTTCTGATTACCCCATTGCTCCTTCAAACCCAGCCCTATGGTTGCCTTACAAGAAAATCCCCTCAGAGTCGGACTCCGCCAAGAACGCACCCCAGACCCCCTGATCATCGTTATCTTTGGTGCTTCCGGCGATCTCACCCAGCGTAAACTCGTTCCCTCCCTCTACGCCCTCAAAAAAGATAATTTATTGCCACCGGAGATCACTATCGTCGGTGTTGCCCGGCGGGACTGGAGCCACGATTACTTCCGCGAACAAATGCGCCAGGGCATTGAGGAATTTTCCGACGGCATCGGCAGCGAAGACCTCTGGAACAACTTTGCCGAAGGGCTTTTTTATTGTTCCGGCAATATGGACGACCCCGACAGTTACCAGAAACTTAAAACCTTTTTAGACGAACTCGATCAAAAACGAGGTACCAGGGGTAATCGTGTCTTTTACCTTGCGGTCTCTCCGAAATTTTTCCCGCCTGGCATCAAAAATCTGGGGGCGGCTGGGATGCTCAATGATCCCCTCAAGCACCGCCTCGTCATTGAGAAACCTTTTGGCAAAGATCTCAGTTCCGCCCAAGTTTTAAATAATGTCGTTAAAAATGTCTGCCGCGAAGAACAGGTTTATCGCATCGACCACTACCTCGGTAAAGAAACTGTCCAAAACCTGTTGGTCTTTCGCTTTGCCAACGCCATCTTTGAACCCCTCTGGAATCGCCATTACGTCGATCACGTGCAAATTACCGTCGCCGAGACGGTGGGTGTCGAAGATCGTGCAGGTTATTACGAAACCTCCGGCGCCCTGCGGGATATGTTGCAAAATCACCTGATGCAACTGTTTTGTTTAACGGCGATGGAAGCGCCCAATGCTTTAAATGCCGACAGTATTCGCAGCGAAAAAACCAAGGTATTACAGGCTACCTACCTCGCCGATATCCATAATCTTGATAAATCAGCGATTCGAGGGCAATACAAAGCCGGTTGGATGAAAGGCAAACCCGTCCCCGGTTACCGGGAAGAATCCGGCGTCAATCCCGAATCAACGACGCCCACCTATGTGGCGATGAAATTTATGGTAGATAATTGGCGCTGGCAAGGGGTACCTTTCTATCTGCGTACCGGTAAGCGTTTGCCCAAGAAAGTTTCAGAAATTGCGATTCAATTTAAGCAGGTGCCCCTGGCGATCTTCCCATCGGCAGCAAAACAGGCGAATCCCAATACCCTGGCCCTGCGGATTCAACCCAATGAGGGCATTTCCCTACGCTTTGAGGCCAAGATGCCCGGCGCAGATATTAGAACCCGCAGCGTGGATATGGATTTTAGCTATGGAACATCCTTTGCCATGGCTACCCAGGATGCTTACACCCGACTGCTTTTGGATTGTATGGTCGGTGATCAAACTCTCTTTACCCGGGCCGATGAGGTGGAGGAGGCTTGGCGTGTGGTGACACCAGCTCTAGCGGCGTGGGATGGGCCAGCGGATCCTAGCAATGTGCCCCAATATGAGGCGGGGACTTGGGAACCGACAGAAGCGGAATTTTTGATTAATCGGGATGGTCGCCGTTGGCGTCGGTTGTAGAGGCGAATTTCCAATTTTAGGGAATAGATATCGGCTCTCAGTGTTTGTTTATTTTTGATCTCTTAATTCTTTTCGCACGCAAATTTCGCAAAAAACTCTCTAAGCAATCTCTGGAAAAATTATGACTATTTCAGCACCCCTTGTTTCTTTGCAAGCTCCGAAGGATGTCTCGATTGAGGAGATTGAAGCGGAACTGGCACAACTCTGGCAAAATTACCGCTCCGATGAGGGCATGAGTGCCACCCGGGCCACCACCTTTAGTTTTTTGGTCTATGAGCCGGACGATTCCCAAGCATTGTTGGCAAGTTTAGGATTTTATTCGGGGCCAATCGATGGGATCGCTGGTTCGCGCACGGTGGCAGCAATCCGGGCTGCTCAAAAAGCCTATGGTTTTGAGGAAACCGGTAAGATTTCACCGGAATTACTCGCGAAGCTCCGGGAAATGTGGGAGTGCCAGAGTCAGGATCAAGGCTGCCAACCGTTGACCTATTCGGCCGATCTGAGTAGTTCTGGGGTGGCCGATGCGATCGCCGCTGCGAATCCCTGTCGAATCATTACCCTTTGTCCCACCACCGGTGAAGATGAAGGCGTTTCCGCCCAGGTTTCCGCCTATTGTCCGATTAATAAACGGGGCGGTAGCACCCTTGTTTGTTGCGAGTACATTACCCTGAGTGGCACAGCGGCAGCCCTAGAGCGCATTGGGGGCCTAATTACGGCTTTGATGGTGCGGGATTTGCCAAAATTCATCTGGTGGAAGGCAGTGCCAGATAGCAACTATGGCCTCTTTCAACGGTTGATGGCCGAAGCAGATACCCTCATCCTCGACTCCAGTGGTTTCCGGGATGCCGAAGCAGATCTCAAGGTTGTGTGCGAACTGTTGCAGCAGGGCACCAACACCGCCGATCTCAATTGGAGTCGTTTAGCAGCTTGGCAAGAGTTAACTGCCGCTGCCTTTGACCCCCCAGAACGACGGGAAGCCATCTGGGATGTAGACCATGTGACCCTCAACTACGAAAAAGGGAATGCCACCCAAGCGATTTTGTTTTTAGGCTGGCTCGCCAGTCGCCTCGGCTGGAATCCGACAGACATCGAACGGGAATCAGGGGATTATGAGATTCACCGCATTCGTTTTGGCGATCGCCACAAAAAAGCAATTACGGCTGAACTAGTAGGTCTACCCATGGCCGATGTGGGGGATATCGTCGGCGATCTCGTGAACCTCAAACTCACCTCCAATAACCTTGATGCCGATTGTTGCACCGTGATTTGTTCAGAAACCTCTGGCTGTATGCACATGGAATCGGGTGGTGGTGCGCAATCCTGCCGCATTGAACAGGTCACCCCCTTGGCTGATCAAGCAACCGAGCATCTCCTGGGGCAACAGCTCCAACGCTGGGGCAAAGATGTTCTCTACACCGAAACCATGGAACAGGTGCGTCAAATCCTCGCCCTTTAACCCTTTCAATTTTATGGTCAGTGGCTGAGGCGAACCTGAAACCGATCCGCCTGGGTGAGTTGAATTTTATCCGCTTGCATGAGTTGTTTGAGGAGGCGATTGACCGTTACCTGGGTGGCCCCCAGAACCTCAGACAATTGCTTGCTGGTGAGGGGAAACGGAATCATCATTCCTTCCGGGGAAGGGTTGCCGTGGGTACGCCCCAACATTTCTAGGTATAGCCACAGCCGATCAATAGTTTTGCGTTGGCACAGGAGGGTCTGCTCTAGGCGCTGGTGTTGCTGCTGGTGCCGGAGCGCTTGTAATACGTTGTTTTTTAGGGTGGGCCACTGATCGAGATCTTCCCAGTAGAGCCAGAAGACTTCTGTTTGATCCACCTGGGCGATCGCCTGGAACGAGATCATCGGACTGCGGTAGATATCAATGGGTTGATCGGCCCCGATAAACGCCAAAATTACCGGCTGCCCATCCAGGGAAAGGGAAGGCTGGAAATGCCGGAGACGACTTTCAATGCGCACAAATCCTTTCGTGACAAAGTAGAGCAAACCGGGCCGGGTGGGAATGGTTTCTTCCTGGAAAAACGTCCGACTCCGACAGTGGGCGATCGCCCATTCTTGCAAAAACTCTGTGATTAAAGGCGAGTGGGGCTTAATTTCGTCAAGGGCAAAGAACTGAGACATTACTTAATAGATACACAAAAATACGCAAAAAAAGAGTGAATATGAGTGAGCTGATCTTGGGTCGGTTTTAGGGGCTATTAATACGGGCAAAAGCTGCGGAAAGCTCTATCATCCTAAAAGATCCCCCTAGTCCAGGCAAGCTGCAATGGCGTCCATTTCAGTCATAACCCAGGATGGCAATTTAACCAACGATCTTCGCGTACACCTCGCCCAGGCGGGAGATCTTGCCAAAGCCAGTGAAATTCCACTCCAGCTCTGTTTCCAACGGCAAGGCATCGGTTTTCGGTCGGCGATCGCCTTAAAATTGGCCGCCCACAGCCACCAGCCTCCCCAGACCATTGCCCAGGCATATCTCGCTCGGCTCACTGCCCCAACGCCGCAATCAGATTCAAAACACCGAACTGCAACGACGGTATTCACCTATGAGGCGATCGCCACCCCCCAGGGTTGGTTAGAATTCTTTTTGATGCCGACGGAGATCGGCCGCTGGCTAGATCAAATATTACAGCGAGAAAATCAGATTTTCCCTCAGTTGCCCTCAGATTTTTTATTCTCTTGCCATTACCTACAGCAACGCTTCCAAGACCTCAGTCGCCTCGCCGCTGACTACACCGCAGATACGCCCCAATGGAATTTTGAAAAAACTCTTTTGACCGCCTGGGAGCAAGCTCTCCTAGAGGCGATCGCCCGTTGTGCCCTAGGGAGTTTCCATCGCTCACCCAAACCCCATCTTTTTGCCGCCCTCGAACAAACTCTCTGGGAATTACAGCGCCGTTGCCCTCTATTTTATTTTCTCCGTGAAAATCCCACCCAAGGCCATCATTATTGGCAGTGGTTTACCTATCTCGCCCAATTTTTAGCCTGCTATCTTCCACAATTAGAAAATTAATTCACAAGACTCAAAGGCAGTGGGACGTTAGCTTTCACGCTTTTTTTGATTAGTCTATTTAAAATTTTCGACACAAAACTTGAAAAAAACATGGCAGTTTGAGAAAAGATGGTCTACACTTACAGGTGTGTGAGGAGCGAACCAGAAAGAAGACCGAGACGAAACACGGAAAGTCGCCGGTCTTTTTTCTGTGCCCAACACAAAAATATCCCAGGGTTACATCGCTACGAACAATCACCCCAGGATTCACAACAGTCTTTAGTTTTCTTAAATCAATACACCCCAGCGGCTAGTTGCAACAGGGTTTAATCTTGGCGGTTTTGGAGGCTCTTCGGATCGAGGGCATCCCGTAGCCCGTCACCGAGCAGGTTAAAGGCCAGCACCGTCACGATAATCAAAATTGCGGGTGACCACACCAGCCAGGGTTGCAAGACCAGAATAGACGCATTGGTACTCAAAGAGAGCAGATTGCCCCAACTGGGGTCGGGCTGTTGAATGCCGAGGCCAATCAAGCTCAATACCGATTCGGCAATGATAAATCCTGGTACGGCGAGGGTTGCGGAGATAATCGCATAGCTCGCCGTTTGGGGCAGGATATGTTTGGTGATGATGTAGAGCGATCGCCCCCCCGTTGCTTGGGCCGCCTGGACAAATTCTTGGTTTTTAATCGAGAGTACTTGACCCCGGATCACCCGCGCCAGGCCAGACCAGCTAATGAACGAGGTAATCAGCACAATCAAGAGGAATCGCTGGGCGCTGGTTAAACTCGCGGGCAGAATTGCCGCCAGGGAAACGAGGAGATAAATCCCTGGAATGGTCATCAACACTTCCACAAAGCGCATCAAGACCGCATCGATCCAGCCGCCAAAATAGCCAGAAATGCCACCGATGAGCATCCCCAAGGGAAAGGAAATGACAATCCCCACCAGGCCGATAAAGAGGCTAATGCGGCCCCCATGGAGTAAGCGGCTAAATTGATCGCGCCCCTGTTCGTCGGTGCCGAGGAGATTAAAGCGGGCCTCGCCGACCACCCCAAATAAATGGCGATCGCCCCGGATACCCGGAAAGATAATTTTTTCCTCGAAGGTCGGGGGCACGGGCAATTTGATCTGGAACAGTTGGTAAGGATCGCCTTTCACAAAGAGGCGCAGCGGTTGGGGGTTATCGGTATCAACAATCAGTTGGCGATCGCCCGTGTCGAGATCCGTCGGCCCCTGGCTGGTGGGATAAACATGGGGGGTGCCATTGCGCCAGTGGATCGCTGTGGGCGGCATTAAAGAACCATCGGCCTGGGACACATAGGGGTCATAAGGAGCAAAAAAATCAGCACCAATGACGAGGACATAAAAGGTGATCAGGATAATTGCGCCCAAACGCGCCAGGGTATTATTTCGAAGTTTGCGCCACCAATCCATAGTTACTGCCAGGGTTGCCAAAAATAATTGTGTCCCCTCATTCTAATGCCTGCAGATACTCGATCGCGGCAGCAAGCTGGGAGTCATAGCCCTCGGCAAAGTCCATAAACCAGAGCCCTTCATTGGAAAGGGGATCCAGTTGCTTGAGCCAAGTTTCGGCTTTGGTACGCCAATATTTAGCCTGGGCCTGTTTTTGCTTTTCAGCGGCGGCGATCGCCTTGAGGTCTGTTTCCGGGAGGGGCTGTTGGGCTTGCTGCTGCTGTTCGGCGATTAGTTGGTTAATGTCTTGGTACAGACGGTGATTTTTTTCACAATCTTTGAGTTTGTTGGCGGTCGTTTCCTGTTCGAGGGCCTGCAACATGGACGAAAGGCGATCGCCCTGGGATGACTTTTCCCCAGTCGGCTGCGGGCGGGCTTGGTATTCCTGCTGGAGCGCCGCTAGGGTTTGATCCAGGCCATTGTCCGGTGGCTGTGGTGCTGCCGCGCGATGTTGATTTTCTAAATCCCGTAGCAAATCATCAAGGGAAGCCATCGTTCAATCCATTGCCGAAGAAATCTCACCTTAATTATAAAAAGATCTTTCCCCTTCTTTAATCCGGCGCAAACTGACACCGCAAACGCACCGCCTGGGCTAACAACCGTCGATAATCCTGGTTATCAATAACGTAGGAACCAAATCGCTCTAGGTGCGGATTTTGTAGCTGGGCATCAAACAGGATAAAGCCTTGCCGCCGCAGATGTTCGACTAAAAGAACCATTGCCACCTTTGAACCATTGGGAATTTGAAAAAACATCGACTCCCCGATAAAGGCCCCACCAATGGCGATGCCTAAAATCCCCCCAGCTAATTGATCCCCCCGCCAAGTTTCAAAACTGTGGGCCCACCCCGCCCGGTGCAACGCCCGATAAATGTCTAGCAATTCCGGCGAAATCCAGGTCACATCCCGGTTGGCACAGCCGGCACACACCGCCTCAAAGGCTTGGTTAATTTTGGGGGTAAAAATCTGTTGATTGAGCGATCGCCTCAGGGATTTGGGATAACGAAACCGACCATCTAGGGGAATCAAAGTCCGTTGCCGACTCGAATACCAACCCAAATGCTGTTGCTCATCCGCCATCAGAAAATAGCCCTGGGAATATCCTTCTAAAATTGCTGGCAGATTAAAACGGCTGATCATACATTGCCCACGACGGAATTTTTCAACTGTACCAGGCGATCGCCCTGGCGTTTAGGTCTTGAGGCGATAACCAATGCCCCGCACCGTCTCAATGAGATCACTGCCCAACTTTTTACGGAGATAGCCAATGTACACATCGACGATATTCGAACCTGGATCGTAATCATAGCCCCACACCTGATCCAAGAGCTGCTGACGGCTGAGGACTTGGTCGGGATGGCGGAGCAACGTTTCTAATAGGATAAATTCACGGGTGGGCAACTCTAACCAAACATCCCCCTGCCTGACCCGCCGCGCCTTGAGATCTAGCTCCAACGTCTGGGTTTTCAGACACATCGGTTCCGGGGTCGCCCTTGGGGTAAAGGTGCGTAACCGCGCTTGGACACGGGCCAGGAGTTCTTTAAAACTAAACGGTTTACCCAAGTAATCGTCGGCACCAAGGTTTAAGCCAGTTACTTTGTCATCGAGGTCATCGCGGGCCGTGAGGATAATAATTGGGGCCGTAACCCCCTGACCGCGCAGATCATGGAGCACCTCTAAACCATCGGCATCAGGCAAGCCTAAATCTAAGATCAACAGGGAAAAGGGATATTGCAAGGCCCAGTCTAGGGCTTCTTTGGCGGTGCTGGCGATGGTCACCGTAAAGCCTTCGCTTTTAAACCCCTTTTGAAGGAAGGAAGCGATTCTAGGTTCGTCTTCGATAATCAGAATCTGGGTCATAGGGAATCGTCAGGGTAAATGTACTGCCTTTGTTGAGTTCGCTTTCGACGGTAATGCTGCCGCCATGGGCGATCGCCACCTGTTTAACGATGGCTAACCCCAGGCCTGAGCCTTCTGTGCCCCGTACTTGGCGGCCCCGGGCAAACCGTTCAAAAATCCGTGTTTGGTCAGCGGCGGCAATTCCCTGCCCACTATCTTGTAACCAAAATTGTAAATTTTTCCCGGTGCGAGTGACCCCTAGGCAAATTTCGTCATGGGGTTGGGTATGTTGAACGGCGTTTTGGGCGAGGTTAATCAGTGCTTGGGTTAACCGTTGGCGATCGCCCCAGAGAATCCCCGTCACCATTCCCTGCCGTTGCCATTGGCGAGGACTAGACGTTAAAGCCGTAATTTTCGTGTAGAGCTCTTCTAAAAACGACTCTATATCAATCGGCTCATAATGCAAAAAATTAGGCCGCTCCAACTTCGCCAACAGGATCAACTCCTGCACCAGTCGGCCCATGCGATCTAGTTCATCTACAACCAATTCCACTGTTTTTTGTTCTTCGAGGGAAAGATTGGCGATCGCCATCAATTCCAAATGACCCCGAATAATCGTGATCGGCGTACGCAGTTCATGGCCCACATCATTGAGAAATTGCCGCTGATTTTCAAAGGCCGTTTCCAGTCGGTCTAGCATCGAGTTGAAAGCCTGGGCTAAATTGGCCAATTCCCCCTGGGTGGTGATGGGAATCCGTCGCGTCAGGTTGGATTCATTAATGCTTGTTGCCGTTTTCAAAATTAAAGTTAGGGGCGCTAAAACCCGCCCTGCAATCACGGCACTCACCGCAATGGACAAACAAAAAACCCCGATCAACGTCGCAAAAACAATTTTTAAAGACGTGAGAGTTTCATTGTGTTCCCCCGCCACAGCATGGACAGCAATAAAGCGCCCCAGAATATCCCCTGTCTCATTTTCGATGGGGAGCGCCACATACAAAATATCCCCCGTTTCCGAATTAGGACGCGGATCAACTCCCTCTTCCCAGCGGTTTACCTGGGCCAAGCGTTGCAAAAGAGAAGAATCTGCCTGGAGGGTCGGCGGTAGTGCTTCGGGGCTAGAGCGATAAAATTCCTCGGCAATCACGCCAACGATAAAAGTGTCGTCCTCCGGTACCCGACGGGCCAGATACAGATTAAACAAAGAAATCAAATCCGCCGGGGTAGAGAGGGGCAAAATCTCGGTTTCTCGGAGGGCAAGCCGTTGTTTCACTTGGGGATCGTTGTTAAGCAACCCTTCAAACAAATACACATCTTCCTTGAGATCATTTCTCACCCGCTGGTTAATGTTGCTAAATACCAAGTGCAACATCAGGGGAAAGGAAATGGCCAGGAACCCTGATAACAGTAGTAAATACCAGAAAAAAACGCGACCCCGAACCGAGAGAAAATGGATTCGCAGCAGTTTAAGCCATTGTTTGGGGGAAAAGACGACCATTAACGCTGGAAGAGGGAGCGTTGGGGTAGGGGGCGTTCAATAATACCGGCCACTTGGGTCGCGGCATTGAGATTAAGACTCAGGGCTTGTTTTGCCCAAATATTACCTTGAATCACTGCGCCATTGGCAATGAGGGTTCCCCTAGGTTGGACGATGATATCGCCCCGTACGGTGGTTTGCCGGAGAATGCAGGTGGCTCCGGAAGGGACTTCGAGATCCCCAATGGCGATCGCCCCTAAACTTCCTTTACATTGGGTCGCTTGGGCGAGTACGGGGAAGAGTCCGAAAACCCCCATGGCAAAGGCCACGCCCAGTCCCAGTCGGCAAAACGGGAATTGTAAATAATGCTGATACTGACCCATGGGAAAATAGCTAACTTTTAAGGGATAGGGATTGTCGGGCAGATTGCTTCAACTCTAAGGATGACCGAGAGCAATGAAACAACATTGAAAATTCCATGAGAAGTTTCTCATCTAACCTGTTGCAGTTGTTCGGCAAGGCGATCGCCACAAAGTTCGATCAGGGTGGGAATATTCGGGCGACGCTCTGAAATACGCCAACTAATGGCAATATGCCGCAGGAGAGTGAGGTTAGCGTAGATATCAATAGCTTGACTCAGATGGGAGCTTTCTGGGGGTTGTTTTGACAAAAAAGCCGTCTTTAAATCCTGTTCCTGACTAACCATGGCACCGGGATCACCCCAGGTGCGGAGGCTCTGCTCGGTCATGTGGGCGATGAAATTCCCCAGATCAACGGCGGGATCTCCTTGACAGTAGAGGTCGAGATCCACCAACCAAAGGCGATCGCCTTCTACCAAAATCTGATCGGCGTAAAAGTCCCGGTGAATCGTCGTTGAGGGGCGGGGATGCTGTTCTAAGATTTGTCCCAGCCGTTCACTTTGGGCGATGAAATGTTGAATTTGTGTTTGCCACTGAGGTTGCTGTTGGGCAAAATCCCGGAGGCGATCGCCCAGTATTTGTAATTCAGCGGCAATGGTGTGGGTTTTGGTGGTAGGGACAGAATGACTGTGGATTTTATAGGCTAGGGCGGCAATTTTTTCCGGCAAGTCGGGTCGGGTAATCAATAAAGTTGTCGCAGGTTGACCGGGAACCCATCCTTGGAGCCACATCTGCCAGGGTTCAACAATACCGAGAGGTTCCGGCACCGATAAGCCATCTTCACTCTGGCCATGGAAGCCGTTTTCCCATAACGCTCGCTGGTAGCCATAGCTTTTGTGATCTGTGCCCTTGGCGCGAATTTTGCCGAGAATAATCTGTTCCCCTGCGTCGGTTTCCAGATGATAAGCAATCAAGGCCCGGCGTCCGATTTTATGGCGTAGCAGTTCGGCCTTGATCACCCTCCGTACAGTGGGAAAAATGGTAATGAAATGCGGCTGGGCTAACTGGAGGTCGAGGGCAAACGGTAGCCAGGGCATTTTGGGATCAGGGGAAAGTTCGGTCATCGTTAATGTTGCAAGGATTCGCTGAACGTTGCGAGGGTTTGCCGTTGGAAAAGGTCGGCATAGACGCCCTGACGAGCCAGTAATTCGGCGTGGGTGCCCTGTTCCTGGATTTGCCCTTGGTCGAGGTAAAGGATTTGGTCGGCGGCGATCGCCAACTGGAGATTGTGGGTCACCAGAAATGTGGTGCGATTTTCTGCTAACCGTTCTAGGGCTTCAAAAACCAACTGTTCGTTGACTTTATCCAAGCCACTGGTGGGTTCATCCAGGATCAAAATGGGGGTTTGTCGCATCGCAGCCCTGGCGATCGCCAATCGTTGCCGCTGCCCACCAGAAAGGGTTGTACCCCGTTCCCCCACCACTGTGTCGTAGCCCTGAGGCAGTTGCAAGATAAAGTCATGGGCATTGGCTAAACGGGCTGCCGCTTCGATCTTGGCCATCGTTGCGTCCTCGATGCCATAGGCGATATTTTCCCGGATCGTTGCCGCAAACAGTAAGCTCTCCTGCAACACCACCGCCATTTGGTTCCGTAAGCTCGTCAGTTGATAATCCCGCAGATCCTGACCATCAATAAGAATTTTTCCTGCTGTTGGGTCATAGAGGCGCAACAACAAACTGAGAAAGGTCGATTTTCCACTGCCGGAAGCGCCAACAAGGGCAATTTTTTCGCCGGGTTGCACCGATAAATTTAGCCCCTTAAGAATTCCTTGGTCGGGATGATAGCCAAAGGAGACATCTTTAAATTCAATCAACCCCCGGAGAGATGGCGTGGCGATCGCCCCTGGTTTGTCTTGAATATCGGGGGTTTCCGCCAAAATATTTAAAATCCGTTCCCCCGATGCCGCCGCCTTCGCCAGACGACCTGTATATTTCGCGAAATTCTGCACCGGTTTGTAGGCATTGCGCAGATAGGTTAAAAACACCAAGACCGTTCCCGGAGTGAGGGCATCTTCGATCACCAGATGTGCCCCGTAGCCCATCACCAAGGCTGTTCCCAGGGCAATCAGCACGTCCACCACCCGTTCCAAGTTGGCGGCTAACCGTTTAGTTTCAATGCTTTCCTGGAGACTTTGTTGGTTCTGGCGACTAAAAAGATCCGCAAAGGCCTGCTCTAGGGAAAGGGCTTGCACCAGTTTGATCGCGGCGAGGGATTCGGCGGCGGTGGCAGCGACGGCTCCTTCCCGGTGGCGTTGGGTGAGGGAAGCACGGCGAATTTTGGCACTTAAACGGCTGGCAGCAAACCAAAACAGGGGGAAAGTTACGAGGGATAAGAGGGTGAGTTTCAAGTCAAGCCAGGCCATTACTCCCACCATTCCCCCCAGGGTTAACAGGCTCACCACAAGGGGCAACGCCGCCGTGAGCAAAATTTCCTGGAGACGATTGGCATCGCTACTGACGCGGATAATCAGGTCGCCGCTGCGGGCTTGGTAGTGGTAGCGCAGAGAAAGCCGTTGCAAATGACTGTACAGTTGATCCCGCACCTGGGCCATGACGCGACTACCGACGATCGCCAAACTGACGGTATTCCAATAGGTGGCGATCGCCCGACTGACGGCAATGACGATCACCCCAGCGGCAATTAAAACTAACAGCCAGGCGGGATCGAGGTTCCTAAAGCCGAGAAAAGAAAGAGCCGGCTGGGTTTGAGCGGGAATCAGTACCCCGTCAATGAGCAGCTTGAGGGGCCAAGGTTCCAATAGTCGCAACCCCACATCTGCCAACAAGGTCACCATCGCCACCAGCAAGAGTCGCCACTGGGCGCGAATTTGGGGCCAAAAGGTCGTAATCACGGCCCAGAGGCCAGGAACAGCTTGGGTCATGGGAGAGGCACGGTGCATATTTTTCTAACTTTTAACCTCAACGTTAAAAAACGAGGCTTGGGCGATCGCCAAAATTTGGGCGGCAATGTGATCCCAGGTATGGTGTTTAAGCACGAAACCACGGGCAGCCAGACCTAACTGTTCCCGATACTGGGGCGATCGCCAAAGATGTTCGAGGGCTTGGGCAAGAGCGGCTGGCTCTCCCGGTGGATACAAAATGCCCGTCACCCCATCCTCAATAATGTCCGGCAGTTGACCGATGCAACTCGCCACCACGGGCAGCCCCGCTGCCATGTATTCCACCACCTTGAGGGGCGAAAAATAAAAATTTTCACTGGCGGGATAGGGGGCCACAGCCACGCTCATCTGGCTTAACCAGTGGGAGACTGCCTCTGGAGCCACAGCACCTGTCCATTGCACCTGGGCCGTTAACTTGCGCTGGGCGATCGCCTGTTCAAGGGCTTGCCGTTGGGGGCCATCGCCGACGATCAACAACTGGGCTTCCGGGACAGTTTGTCGCAGTTGAGCAAAGGCTTCAATGAGGCAATCTAGGCCATGCCAAGGCTTGAGGGAACCCACAAAACCCACCGTAAACGGCTTTGCGGCGGACGGCTTGAAAACCTCCGAAAATCGGTCTGGATTCACGCCATTGGGCAGCACAAAAAGGCGATCGCCCAGCCCCCATTGCTGTAAATAAGACTTCACCCCCTCGGATACGGCGATTAAAGCCGTTGCTTTCCCAAAGGCTGTCGCTGCGACCTGCAACGCTAAATCCCGGTCTATTAAACCCCGGTGGGTGGCCTGTTCTTCAATTAGGGGCGCATTCACTTCTAAAATGCCGGGAATCTGCCAGTGTCGCGCAAAGGTCATCCCCGCTTGGCTCCAGAGGGAATAACGTTCGTAGACGAGATCGTAGGGGGCCGCCTGGGTTAATAAATTTTGCAATATCTGATTTTGTTGAAAGAGTCCCTGCTCCCGCATTGCCAAATCACCCTTGGGAACTTTGGGCAAGCAGTAAACGGGTAAATCGGCCAAATCTGCGGGCGGTTCACCTCCAAGCCTCGCTGCAAATAACGTCACCGTTGCCCCCTGGTGTCGAAAGGCGCGAATCATCTCCTGGACATGGATCGAGGCACCTTTGCAGCCAAAGACCGGAATGCCTGGATCGACGCAGACATAGGCAATTTTCATCGTTGGGCCTCCCCTTGGTGGAACAGTTGGCAGAGTTGGGCGGCATTGCGCTGGAGATCAAAGGCTTGTTCTAAACGCTGGCGGGCTGCCTGGGTGAAGTGGTGCCGTAAATCTGCTTGGTTTAAAAGAATTTGGAGGGCTTTGGCGAGTTGTTCTGGATCATTTTGGGCCACCAGCAACCCTGTCTCCTGGTGCTGAATAATTTCGGGAATTCCTGTGACATCCGTTGCCACGCAGGGAGTTCCCAAGGCGATCGCCTCTAACAAAACTGTAGGTAAACCGTCCCGATTGCCATCTTTCCCAATGACATAGGGAGCGGCGAAAACTGTCGCCTGTTTTAGGAGTTGAAATACTTCTCCCTGGGGTTTGGGGCCAATGATCTCCACCCAAGGTTCTAGTTGGTGCTGGGCAATTTGCGATCGCAATGTCGTTTCTAGGGGGCCACTCCCCACGATGTGACAGTGAAACTCGCAACCCCAACGGCGCAGCAGATCACAGGCGGCGATCAGATAGGTCAAGCCCTTCTTTTCCACGAGGCGCGACACTGACACAATTAACGGTGGCTGTGGATTTTCTAAAGGAGGTTGGTAGGGAAGTTCCGTTAAATCCATGCCGTTGTAAATGCGTTTGACCTTAGTTGCAACTTCCCCATACTGTTGCTGTAAATAGGTACGGTTATAGTCGCTAACAGTCACCACGGCGGCGGCGTCCTGGAGTTTGCGAGCGAAATCGGCTGGATCCACGCTTTCGTGGAAAATATCTTTCGCGTGGGCCGTAAAGCTGTAGGGAACCTCCGCAAAATGGGCGGCTAACCGGGTAACACTGGTGGCGACGCTGGCAAAATGGGCATGGAGATGGGTGATCCCTTGGTGGCGAACGGCTTGGGCGAGCCAGAGGGCTTGATACAGAACACTGGAACGTTCTCCGGCGGCATAGGCTAATTTTTTCCAGAGGTCGGGGATCAGGGCGGCGGTAGCTTGGATTTCTGCCCAGAGGTAACTGGCGGCGGTGGGATTTTGCCCCAATAAATCGGGGTGCGATCGCCCTTGGCTGGGTTTTTGAATGTAGGTGACAGGGGCTTTGACCCTGGCAATTTTGTCTTGAAAATGACTATCCACCGGGGGCCGCAGGGCAAAAATTTTGATGTCTAAACCCGCTGCTTCGTGGGCGAGAATTTCATTGACGATAAAGGTTTCTGAATAGCGGGGATAGCGTTTAACAACGTAGGCAATGGCCATGGCACATTGAACAAATAATAAAAATAAGGTGATGGACTAGGAAGCTTGGGCAGTAAAACCGCTAGAGATCTTGAGCATCTGAGCCAAAAGGAGGGGCAATTGTTCGGTGGCCTGGAGATTGAGACCAGCACTGCGCTTGGGGAATTTTGGATCACAACGGAGCCAAGCCGCTAAATTTTGGGGATTAACCTGGTGGGGATGGAGCACATCCACCAGACCCAATTGTTTTAAACGGGTCGCCCGCAGCCATTGTTCCTGGCGGGGTTTTATCCGGGGAATAATCAAAGCGGGTTTCTGGAAGGAAAGAATTTCACAGGTGGTATTGTAGCCGCCCATGGCAATCACCCGTTCGGCGGCGGCCATGAGAATCGTCGGTTCGGGACAGTAAGGAAAGATCGTCAGGTGGGGATTATGTTGGGCGATCGCCCCTAGGGTTTGGCGCACGGACTCCGGCATAAAAGGCCCCGTGAGTAGCACCCCCGGATTCTCGGCGGTGAAGGGAATTTGGGCAAAGGCGATCGCCAGGGTTTCCCCATCTTGGCCGCCACCCACCGCACCGAGGACGAACTGGGCTGGTAAATCCCACGCTTTTAAGGTTTCTTGCCAGGGTTGCCCTAAATACTGGAGGCGATCGCATTGATTGAAATAACCGAGGGGCAGCATTTTTGCGACCACCTCTGGGGAAAAATCATATTCCCGCCGCAGATCGTAAACCTGGGGATCGCCGTAAATCCACACCGTATCATAGTAGCGACGAATGGCCGTTTCGTTGTCCGCCCGTTGCCAATCCCGCCGCACCGCTGCCGGGTCGTCCAACACATCCCTTAGCCCTAAAACACAGCGCATCTGGGGCTGTTTCCGGATATATTCCAGGCTGGGGTCTAGTTCCCGTTCTGCCCCCCTGGGGACATTATCGATGATGAAAACATCCGGTTGAAATTGTTGAACGGCGTTTAAAATTAGCTGCGATCGCAACCCAATGATGTCCCGTAAAGGCAAAGCTAAATGACGCGCTCTGTAGGAACCATCCCGGCTTTTTTTCAAGGCTGGCAAACTTAAACAATCAATCCCCGCAGTAGCAAGCCCTTCATTGCCATCGCCCATGCCACTAATGAGCAAAATATCCAGGGGCAAAGCTGATCGTTGTAGGGTCTGCGCAATCAACACATTACGCCGTTTGTGACCCAAGCCCATGGTGTCGTGGGAATATAGCACGATGCGGTGGCGAGGAGCTGGCGGCCTAGATCGGGGAGCTCGTTTCCCAGAAACAGAGGTTGGGCTAGAGATCCCCTGGGGCGATCGCCATTGAACATTCCGTTGTCGTTGGGCGGGTTCCATGGGCAAAGACCTCTCCTTTGGGATCTGACCTCGACACTGCTCGCCAGATTCTTGACGATTATGGATATCTTGACCCGCTTCCCTAAACCCCTGGTGAAGATTCCATGAGAAAACCTTCATGGAAAAAGCCTAGATAATAAAGTTTCTCTATGGCTTATTTGCACTGAGGATTACGGCAGCTTGGGGGAAATGTAAGGCTAAAGACCGCTGAAAAATTCAAACATCAGTAGATAATAAATCCAGGGTGAGCGTCAAAAATTTAGACAAACTGCATCAGTAAAATTTTGTGGCCACTACTTATCCCCAGCAACCTGACCTAATCGTTCCAGAATGCTTCAGTCTCTAACTTTTCTAGTTTTCCCTCACGGGAGGTTTGTTCCATGTTTCTGAAAAAAGTTTCTCTGACGGTCTTGTCTTCTCTTCTCCTGCTCGCGGGTGCCTCGATACCCGTAAAAGCCCAGGTCTATGTCAATGGCGAATATATCCAGGGCGAAGATTTGATGATCCTTGAGTATCTGGCTGGCGGCTCGATTCCTGCGGGGAGTTACTGGCTGGATTACTACACTGGTGCGTGGGGCTATGCAGGCGATTACACGGTGCAAGGTTACCTTGGCGCTGGCAGTAATAATTACGACGGCAGCTATGGGAATGATTCTAGCGGCTATGATTCCTACTACAGCACTGGTGGGGCTGGGGGCTACGGTTCCTATGTCTCCGATGGTGACTGCGCCTATTTCTCATCGGGAGATATCTCAGTTTCTACCTGCTAAAGATCAAGAGGGCGATCGCCATAGCGATGAGCGTGAGCTAAACCGTTTTCCCTAGTGGCGATCTACTTACTCCTTGCCAAGACCTCTTTATCCTCGGCAATAACCATTTCTTCGTCTCAAAGTACAGCTTTATGGTTACTAATCACTCTTATATCTTTCCTGCTGGCAATAATCTAGCATTTTGGGAAATTCCAAAAGATTCTGGATTGATTAATGTTTTTGCTGCTTATCCAGTCTATCCTGTACGTCCTCCCAACGTCGAAAAAGACTCTAATTGGGAACTTCCACAGATATTTCTGTAATAGTTCTCCTTCTTGGTTTGATTATTACTTGTGTTTTAGTCCTTTGCTTTAACCAACCAAATGGACGTTGAGATTGAAATCTCTACAATCTTCTAGATTGACTAGGTATAGGCGAAAGATTGGGGTTTACGCGCGAAAACTTCAGCCCAAGGCCAATTTTCCTAGGTAATTCTTTAATTCTTTGAATTCTCGTGGGCGATCGCTAAACCGACGAGATTTTTATACTGGCAATAGGCCCGGCTTCTTGGCCAACCACCGACAGTTTTTCTCTATTGCCGAAGGTGTCATAATCAATCTCTACTAAAAAAGTTGGCACCGAAACCATGCCCAAGATCGTTACAAAAAAAAGCAAAAAATAACTTTTCTTATTTAGCTTCCCCTAGGATTTCAACGAAATTTAAACCTTCACTGATTTTTATCATTTTCTACAGCAGAACAACCCAAGACAGCAAGAAATGTCTCTAAAATTAGAAGTGTAAATATTTCCTTGATTTTCTGGATTAGGCCAATCAAATTCTATTTTTTCTTATAACTTTTAGCAAGTATTTTGTTGTTAAAGTCAACAAAGTATCAGGCTCAAAAAATAGCCAACATCAATCACTTTTTCCACTGCCTCGACTCACAGAACAGATCATCACCTACGATTTCCACCCAGTCACCAGCAAAACATTAGAATTTTGAGATTATGGCTACCAACACAATTGCCACCCTCGATGCGAATGAAGCCGTCGCCAAAGTTGCCTACAAACTAAACGAAGTCATTGCCATTTATCCCATCACCCCCGCTTCACCGATGGGCGAATGGGCCGATGCCTGGGCCTCCCAAGGACAGCCAAATCTCTGGGGAACCGTGCCCAGCATTATCGAAATGCAGAGTGAAGGTGGTGCTGCCGGAGCCGTCCACGGCGCACTGCAAACGGGTTCTTTAACGACAACCTTCACCGCCTCCCAAGGGCTACTGTTAATGATCCCCAACCTCTACAAAATTGCAGGGGAACTCACCTCAGCGGTGATCCATGTTGCCGCCCGCTCTGTTGCAGCCCAAGCCCTCTCCATTTTTGGTGATCACTCCGATGTGATGTCTGTGCGGGGGACGGGATTTGCCCTGTTGTCCTCCGCCTCGGTGCAGGAAGCCCACGATATGGCGTTGATTGCCCAAGCGGCGACGATGAAAGCCCGTGTGCCCTTCATCCACTTTTTTGATGGGTTCCGCACCTCCCACGAAATTCAAAAAATTGAATTACTCGATGAATCGGTTTTACGGGATTTGATCGACGATGAAGATGTCTTTGCCCACCGCGCCAGAGCCTTAACCCCCGATCATCCAGTGGCGCGCGGCACAGCCCAAAACCCCGATGTCTTTTTCCAAGCGCGGGAATCGGTGAATCCGTTCTATGACAAATGCAGCACCATTGTGCAGGAAATGATGGATCGCTTTGGGGCACTGACGGGACGCGCTTACAAATTATTTGAATATGTGGGCGTGCCGGATGCGACAAGGACCATTATTTTAATGGGTTCCGGTTGTGAAACCGTCCATGAAACGGTGGATTACCTCAATGCCCAAGGGGAAAAAGTTGGCGTTTTAAAAGTGCGTTTATATCGTCCTTTTGATCCTGCTGCGTTAATTGCTGCGCTACCAAAATCTGTTGAAAAAATTGCGGTTTTAGACCGCACGAAGGAACCCGGTGCGAATGGTGAACCGCTCTATTTAGATGTGGTGTCGGCGTTGATGGAAGCTTGGGAAGGCACAATGCCGAAAGTTGTTGGGGGACGTTATGGTTTGTCTTCTAAAGAGTTTAACCCGGCGATGGTAAAGGGGATTTTTGATGAATTAGATCAAGCCAAACCAAAGAATCATTTCACCGTTGGCATTAATGATGATGTTAGCCACACTTCCCTTGCCTATGATCCGAGTTTCTCTAGTGAGCCGGATAGCGTGGTACGGGCGATGTTTTATGGCTTAGGTTCCGATGGGACGGTGGGCGCGAATAAAAATTCGATCAAAATTATTGGCGAAGAAACGGGTAATTACGCCCAAGGTTATTTCGTCTATGACTCGAAAAAATCAGGGGCAGTGACGGTTTCCCATCTGCGCTTTGGCCCCAATTTAATTCGCTCAACCTATTTAATTAATCAGGCGAATTTTGTGGGCTGTCACCAATGGTTGTTCCTCGAAAAATTAGATGTGCTCAGTGGCGCAAAGGATGGTTCAATTTTTCTTTTAAATAGTCCCTATGCTCCGGATCAAGTGTGGGATCAATTGCCCCTTGAAGTGCAAGAACAAATTGTTCGCAAAAATTTGAAATTCTATGTGATTAATGCGAATAAGGTGGCACGGGAAAGTGGCATGGGCGGAAGAATTAATACGGTGATGCAAACCTGTTTCTTTGCTCTCTCTGGTGTCCTGCCAAAAGAGGAGGCGATCGCCAAAATTAAGGAATATATCCAGAAGACCTACGGCAAGAAAGGCGCGGATGTGGTCACCATGAATATTCAGGCGGTGGATAACACCTTGGCGAATTTGTTTGAGGTCAGGATTGGCGAAGCAAATAGTCCCATTCGTAAACCGCCAGCGGTGTCTCCCAATGCGCCCGACTTTATGCGCAATGTCCAAGCGCCGATGCTGATCAAAGAAGGCGATCGCCTGCCGGTGAGTTGTCTGCCCTGCGATGGCACTTACCCGACTGGCACTTCTAAATGGGAAAAACGCAACGTTGCCCAATTCATTCCAGAGTGGGATCCAGAGGTTTGTATTCAATGCGGTAAGTGCGTGATGGTCTGTCCCCACGCGACGATTCGCGCCAAAGTTTATGAACCCAATCTGTTAGGAAATGCGCCGGAAAGTTTTAAATCCATTGATGCGAAAGACAAGAATTTTTCGGGGCAGAAATTTACAATTCAGGTGGCTCCGGAAGACTGTACCGGCTGTGGCGTTTGTGTGGATGTTTGTCCCGCGAAAAACAAGGCGCAACCCGCCAAGAAAGCAATCAATATGGTGGAACAGTTGCCCCTGCGGGAACAAGAGCGCACCAATTGGGATTACTTCCTCAGTTTGCCTTTACCGGAACGGCGCGAATTAAAACTGAATCAAATTCGTGAACAACAATTACAGGAGCCACTCTTTGAATTCTCCGGTGCGTGTGCCGGCTGTGGCGAAACCCCGTACATTAAATTGGTGTCCCAACTGTTTGGCGATCGCACGGTGATTGCCAATGCCACAGGTTGCTCCTCCATCTATGGCGGCAACTTACCGACCACCCCCTACACCACCAATGCCGAAGGACAGGGCATCGCTTGGTCAAATTCCCTCTTTGAAGATAACGCCGAATTTGGCTTAGGATTCCGCCTCTCGATTGATAAACAAGCCCAATTTGCAGCGGAATTATTACAACGCTTAAGCGGTGAACTCGGTGATAGTTTTGTCGGTGAATTGTTAAATGCCCGCCAAGCCGACGAAGCCGACATTTGGGAACAACGGCAACGGGTGCGAGAACTAAAAAATAAACTCGCAAGCCTCAATTCCCCCGATGCGAAACAGCTAGCGTCCCTCGCCGATTACCTCGTGAAAAAATCCGTCTGGATCGTCGGTGGAGACGGCTGGGCGTATGACATCGGTTTCGGTGGTCTGGATCATGCGATCGCCAGCGGGAAAAATATCAACATTTTGGTGATGGACACCGAGGTTTATTCCAATACTGGCGGACAATCTTCCAAAGCCACCCCCCGCGCCGCCGTTGCCAAATTTGCAGCCGGTGGGAAACCCGCCCCGAAAAAAGACCTCGGTTTAATCGCCATGACCTACGGCAATGTGTACGTCGCCTCCGTGGCAATGGGCGCCAGAGACGAACATACCCTGAAAGCCTTCCTCGAAGCCGAAGCCTACGAAGGCCCCTCCCTGATCATCGCCTACAGCCACTGCATCGCCCACGGCATTAATATGCAAACCGCCATGAGTCACCAAAAAGAACTCGTCGAAAGCGGACGCTGGCTACTGTACCGCTACAACCCCGACCTCAAGGCAGAGGGCAAAAACCCCCTCCAACTCGATAGCCGTACCCCCAAAGGCAGCGTCGAAAGCTCCATGTATAAAGAAAACCGCTTCAAGATGCTCACCATGACCAAACCCAAAGCCGCCAAGGAACTGCTCAAACAAGCCCAGAGCGATGTCGATACCCGCTGGCAGATGTACGAATACCTTGCCAACCGTCCCGAAGCCTAACGCCTCAAGTCCCCCTTACTTCAGGGGGATTTAGGGGATGTAAAACCATTACCCTACCGGAGAAACATCATGGATTTAACCACACAATATTTAGGTCTGACCCTGCGATCGCCATTAATTGTTGGTGCAGCCGCTCCCTTAACTGAGGACATCGACAACATTAAACGGATGGAAGATGCTGGAGCCGGAGCCGTCGTTTTACATTCCCTCTTTGAAGAACAAATTCGTAAAGAAAAACTCGAATTGCACCATCATTTCACCTACGGCACAGACTCCTTTGCCGAAGCCTTAAATTATTTCCCAGAGAATGCTTCCGATGTTTTCCATGTAGGTGTTGAAACCTATTTAGAGCATATTCGGACTGCTAAATCCGCCGTCGATATGCCGATTATTGCCAGCCTCAACGGTTCCCACCAAGGGGAATGGGAACACACCGCCAAACTGATGGAACAAGCCGGCGCCGATGCCATCGAATTGAACATTTATTATGTCCCGACGGATATTAATAAAAATGGTTCAGAGGTGGAGTATGAATATATTCAAATCGTGCGGACAGTGCGGGAAAATTTAAATATTCCCGTTGCCGTAAAGCTGAGTCCGTTCTTTAGCAACATGGCAAATATGGCGAAACGGTTAGTTGATAATGGGGCGAGTGGCTTAGTTTTATTTAACCGTTTTTATCAGCCGGATATTGATATCGAAAACCTCGAAGTCACCCCGAATTTAATCCTGAGTAGCCCGTTGGATATGCGCCTGCCAATGCGCTGGATTGCAATGCTCTATGGCCGCTTAGATGTGGATTTTGCGGCGACCAGTGGCATTCAACGGGGAACCGATGCGATCAAAATGTTAATGGCAGGGGCAAAGGTGACAGCCTTAGTGGCAACTTTATTGCGCCACGACATTCATCACATTGAAACCATTGAAACGGAAATGGTGCAATGGCTCGAAGAACATGAATATCTTTCCTTAGAGCAACTGCGGGGCAGCATGAGCCAGATTAATTGTCCTGATGAAAGTACCTTTGAACGGGCGCAATATATGCGGGCGATTCAATCCTACCAACCAGAACGACATACGCTTTGAGGTTTGCTATTGCTGCAATGCCTCGGCGATCGCCTTGAGGGCACGGGGATCAGACAACATCCAAGGATGTAAAGGTACGGGCAACTGCACGCCGGTGCCAATGGGGAGCTTCGTGCTCTTGGCGGGGAGAATCATGAGATCAAAGGGAGTCCATAGCCAAGTGACTTTTACAGGTTCTAGGGCAGTGGCCACATCACGGTTCAAATCCTGAAGCAAGTCACTATCCGGGCGCATCTGACGAATCCCCGGAAAGGGCAAACCATAGGCTGATAACGTGCCATTATTGGGGGCCGAAATACTCACATAACGTTCTACCCGTTGATTGCCGCCGAGCCGTTGCAAATAGTAACGGGTCACAATGCCCCCCATACTAAATCCCACGAGATCGAACCGTTGGGTCGCCCCAAAATGTTGGTGGACATAGGTTTCAATTTGGCTGGCTAAAACGGGCAGTGCTTGACGGCCATCATTGGGCTGTAGATCAAGGGCATGAATCTCCCAACCTTGCTGACCAAGGTACCGGGTTAAAGGTTTAAACACTGTATGGCGGTCTAAAAAGCCATGGATTAACAACACCGGATTGAGGGGATGGGTCATGGTTTATTGAAAAATCCTGAGAATCTTGATTACAATTTTATTAAGAACTTTTACAAAATTTGGTTATGTCTCACCCCAGCTTAGCGACACTTTCCCAACAACTCGAAAGTGAAAACTCCAAGGATCGCATGATTGCCCTGGCCCAATTGCGGGATGTAGCCCCCCTAGAAGCGATGCCCCTCATTAAAAAAGTATTAGATGATGAGGTGCTGCAAATTCGCTCGATGGCGGTTTTTGCCCTGGGGATTAAGCAGACAGAAGAGTCCTATCCAATTTTGATTAAACTCCTAGAAACTGACGGCGATTATGGTATTCGGGCTGATGCAGCGGGTGCTTTAGGATATCTCCAGGATGAGCGGGCTTTAAAACCACTGCTGCGGGCTTTTTATGAAGATACCTCTTGGTTAGTGCGTTTTAGTGCGGCGGTTTCTTTGGGGAATCTCGGTCGTCCGGAAGCGAAGGATGCCCTGGTTCAAGCCCTCGATAGTGGGGAAGCCATTTTAGAACAAGCAGCGATCGCCGCCCTGGGAGAAATTGGTGCCGTAGAAACCGTGGATCGCCTTGTAACCTTTGTTTCCTCAGACAATTGGCTAGTACGGCAACGGCTCGCAGAAGCCTTAGGAGCGTTACCTTGTGAAAAGAGTCTTGCGGCGGTCAAGTTCCTCGCCAAAGATGATCATCCTCAAGTGCGAGAAGCAGCCCAATATAGCCTCGACAGACTTAGTGATTCGTAACGCGTGCGCGGCAAAATTTTATTGACTTCCTTTCAACCCTGGCTAGAACATCACACTTCCAATGCCTCGGATGATCTCCTCTGTCAGCTTAAGGCGAGACAGTTAGCCTTTGCGGATTTTTTATTTCTGCACCATCTGCCTGTGGAAACGGCGATCGCCTCTGCAAAAACCATTCAAGCCATTGCCGCTTATCAGCCGGATCTGGTGCTCTGCTGTGGCATGGCCGAAAAACGCGATCGCCTCACGGTAGAATCCCAAGCTTTTTACCAGGGGCAGCAGTTACAAACGCGCTTGGATCTCAGCGCTCTCACGACTCCCCTAGAATTTACGGAGATTAGCGACGATGCCGGTAAATTTGTCTGCGAAGGGCTATATTTTCAAGTGTTAAAGCATCTCCAGCGGCAGCAATCTCAAGCACGGGCCTTATTTCTCCATGTGCCTCTGCTCACGGCGGCCAATCGACCCTTAATCCTGCGGGACGTTGAAACCATGCTCCACTGGCTGCTGCGCAATGTTCTGGCTTTCCCCATTGACCCATGACTGCCACCAAAACCCCGAACCCGAAGACGTTAAAACGCATCCGCACCCTGAGTAAGCTACTCGACAGTGCGATCGCCATTCCGGGGACAAAGTACAAAATCGGCCTCGATCCGATCATCGGCTTGGTGCCAGCGGTGGGGGATTACCTGAGTTTAATTCTCTCTGGCTATGTGATTTTCGAGGCGGCCAAACTGGGGGCAAAACAGGATACCCTCGTCAAAATGGCCCTCAATCTTCTTGTGGATAGCGTTGTTGGGACGGTGCCCGTGGCCGGCGATCTCTTTGATGTGGCCTGGAAAGCCAACGAGGCGAATTTAAAGCTTTTAGAACAGGATTTGCCCGACCAGACTGACCTCGACAATGCCTCCATTGATTGGCGTCCCCTGATTTTAATTTTAGGGGCGATCGCCTTGGTGATTCTTTTGGGCGGTTTGTTGACCCTGTGGCTGCTGAAGCTCGTGTTTAATGCCCTTGCCTAGATCGAAATTTGGGTTACGGCAATATTTCCTGAAAAACAAACATCCACATCGGTACCAGCGGCCCGGGGGCGCTCAGGGTAGGAGCCGACATAATGGAACTGTTGATCCCGCGCTTCATAGCGCACTTGCATCGGGTCAGTGCTGCGCTCACAGAAAATAATTTCCGGGTCAGAGTCTGCCGTTAAATGGGGAAAATTCACATTCCAAAAATGCTTTTCCTGCAGTTCCTGGGTCAATAATTGCGCTAAAAGTTTTCCCGTCCAGTGGGTGACAAGATCCCAATCGATTTCTAAAGGCCGCTGGATGAAATGGGAAAAAGCGATCGCCCGCTTACCGAGGATCGTCGCTTCTCGCACTGCCGCCACCGTCCCTGAAGTGTAAATATCCACGCCGAGGTTTCCCCCTGCATTCACTCCCGACAGCACCCAATCAACATCCGCCGCAAACTGCGTGAGACCCAAGCGTGTACAATCTGCTGGCGTACCTGCCACCGCATAGGCATTTTTCGTCCGTTGCTCCACCGGGATCGGCGCATAAACCGTAAACCGATGGCCACATTCCGACATCTGTGTTTGGGGGGCCACCGTCACTACTTCTCTCGCATGGGGAGCGATCGCCTTTTGTAAGGTTGCAATTCCAGGCGCATCAATCCCGTCGTCATTTGTTAATAAAACGCGCATTACGATCCCAAATAAGCCTCTAATACCTGTTCATTGCACTGGATATCTTCGGGGGTTCCGTCTGCCAAATTACTCCCCTCTGCCAGTACCCAGATGTGGTTACACAAGGACATGATCACATCCATATTGTGCTCAATGATCAAAAAGGAAATTCCCTGCTGGTTCCAGCGGACAATGTGTTCACAAATTTGGTTGATCAAAGTAGGATTCACGCCCGCCGCAGGCTCATCCAACAAAATTAACTGGGGATCGCTCATCAATGCCCTGGCCATTTCCAGGAGTTTGCGTTGTCCCCCCGACAGAGCCCCAGCGTAATCCTGGGCTTTTTCCCCTAGACCGACGGATTCTAAGATGGCGATCGCCTTTTCCCGATTTGCCTTTTCTTGGCGACGAATTTTCCCCTGTTGCCACACCCGTAGGAAGTTTTCCCCCGTTTGCTGTTGGGCCGCCAGCAACATATTGTCTAGTACCGATAACCGTGATAACACCCGCGCCACTTGGAAGGTACGCACAAAACCCCGTGCCGCAATCTGATGGGACGGTAAGTGCTGCACTTCCTGGCCGTTAAAAATAACTGTCCCCCGATCCGGCGTAATAAAATTCGAGAGCAAATTAAACAACGTCGTTTTGCCCGCCCCATTGGGGCCAATCAAACCCGTAATCTGTCCACGGGGCACCGTAATCGAAGCATTTTGCACCGCACGGATGCCACCGAAACTTTTATGGAGACCTGATGCTTGCAGCAGAGGGGATGGTTCACTCATGGTTGCCGGGATAGGGAGTCGCCCTATATCCTAGCGGTCTCTGGGATGGGACGCTAGGGTGTAATCGGTTCTTCGTCGGCAAATTGCGGCTCTTCGTTGAGGATGCCCACGCGATTAAAGGGCCAAAAACGAATAAAGGCTTTCCCCACAAGCTTTTCACGGGGGACAAAACCCCAATAGTGGGAGTCATAGCTATTGTTGCGGTTATCGCCAAGGACGAGGTAGTGATCTTCTGGAATCGTCACGGGGCCGTAGTCATATTCTGGGGCTTCGTTGATATAGTCTTCTTCGAGGGCTTCCCCATTGATAAAAACGGTGCCGCCGCTGACTTGTACGGTATCACCGGGAATCCCGATCACCCGCTTAATAAAAGCATCTCGATAGTTTTGCTGCTGGAGAATTTCTGTCGGGTTAAAGACCACCACATCGCCCCGTTGGGGATTTTTGAAGTGATAGCTGATTTTTTCAATGATTAGGCGATCGTTCACTTCTAGGGTCGGCAGCATCGACTCGGAGGGAATGTAGCGGGCCTCGGCGACGAAAGTGCGGATCCCAATGGCCAAAATACCAGCGGTCACAAGGGTCTTGATGGTCTCTACCCAGGGGTTTTCTTCATGCTGTTGCTCCGTGCCACTGGGCTGCTTGGTCGGTTCAACGGGAGATTGAGAGTTTTCGGGCATTATCGGTTCGCGCAGAAGTGACTAAAAGAAAATTGTGCGGCAGAATGCACGACGTGATGGTGACGACGATTGTGCCTGCCTGAGAAAAAGTGCTGATGCTTGTTTATTGTATGCTCTCCGATGGGGGATTGGGACTGGCTTAGGGGAGTTTAAGAATTCTCCTGAAAAGTCTTTGTGGGGGGAGAGCATGCTCTTTAAGCCACGGAACCCCGCTTGCGAGTTTCTTTGTAAGAGACACCTACATTAGTCAAGCCTGCTTTGAGGAGTTGTTGTTCGAGGAGCGCAAAAAATCGGGCGCGATCGCCACCCCGGATCACAGCTTGATTATGGGCTTCGGCGATCGCCACGGGATACCCAAACCCCTTTTGCACTTGGCCGAGGACAATCCCTAGGGTTTGATCGAGGAGTTGAGGATCTGCCGCGACCCAGCGGGGCATCTCGATCCGCGCCACCTCCGTCCCCACGTGGAGATAACAAAAACAAACCTGATCCGCTTCTGGATAATGATTTAAAATGCGCGCCTGACTGAGCCAAAGCCCACTGCGATCGCCCGGTTGCAACAGTTGCTCAAAAAGAGTGCTATCCCGCAACGGTTCAATGGTTTGGCAGGGGAGCGTCTCGCGAAATTCTGCTTTGCGTTCCTTGGTTTCGCCGTCGAGGCAATGGCTTTGACAATCGGGTTTGTCGTGGGGGCAAGCCTGGAGTCGCAGAAAATGAACCGCCTCTACACTGCGAGTGGAACTAATGTAACCAATCAGCGGAATGCGGGTTTCCCGGAGTTGTTGCCAGGCCCCTAGGAGGGGTTCGAGAATTTGTTGGCGGGCTTCGGCGGGTAAATTTTCTAAAAACCAATAGACCAGAGAGCCATCCACCATCGCCACATTGGGAATATGGCCGTGGGCACCGGGGGGTAACACCCATTTACAGGCCATCTCAGCGAGCACTTCAGCTTCGGAGGCGGTGCGGCGATAACCGAGCCATTCATCGGTGCGGATGCCCCATTTGCGGGAGGTGTACAGATCTTCGCTGCGATAAAAAATCTCCGGCAGATGATCCAGCAATGGGTGCAAGCTTTGGCCGTAATGGAGCATCACCCGACCAATATTAATCAAATAACAATAGGCAATTTCATGGTGGGACGGAGCAATCTGGGAGCCATCCGTGGCAAAAACGGTGTGGGCTTGGGAAGGGGGCGAAATGGGAACGCGAGTCTCCAGGGATTCGAGGGGAATGCCATGGTTAAAAATGAGGCGATCGCCCCAGGTTTGTTGGTGGGCCTGGAGGGTCTGGAAATCCGCCTGGGCTTCCCGGAGTAGAGAAATTCCCCGCTCGATTCGTTCTCGTCCCGTGGCAGCCTGTTCCTGGAGGTGCGCCCCCATGCCTGGCAGTTGTCCCGCAAGTTTGATTAGATCTAACATTCCCTCAAGTTTCGCCCCTATCCCACAAGGCGATCGCCCCTAGATTTAAGCGTAATTTAGCCCAAAAAGCAGAGTGTTAGTAACGGATCGTCAGGGTTACGAAAGCATTCACCGTCTGTTCACCCCCTTCTACCGGAGAAGGCGCTGCACTTTCGAAGGCGATTCGTGCCGTATCCATGGTTTTAAAAATAGGGGTTGGCGGCGTCGCCCCATTGACCTGGATTTGGACAATTTCTTGGGGACTCAAACCCAAGGCACTGAGGACAGTTTGGGCCTGGGTGCGTGCATCCTGGGCGGCTTCAGCGAGGGCGGTTTTTTCTGCTTCAGCGAGGGCGGCTTCGGTGGCCCGGAAGGAAATTCCATCAATGCGGGTTGCTCCGGCTTTGATAGCTTCATCCATCAGGCTCCCGGCTTGGGCGGTGGGCACCTCAAAGCTCACTGTATTGGTGGCGAGATAACCGATGAGGCGGCGATCGCCATTGTTGTAGTCATATTCCGGCTGGAGGTTAATGCCCGTGGTGGTGAGCTTGGCGACATTTTTGGACTTGAGAAAATCCACCACTTGGTTACTGCGCTTGGCGATATCTGCCTGGACTTGGGTTGCCGTCGCCCCCCGCACCTCGACCCCAAGGCGTACTTCAGAAAGACTCGTGGCAATGGCTTCTTCGCCGCGCCCCGTGACAGTGATCGTGCGCAATAGTTCTTCGGCGATCGCCCCAGAGGTTCCCCCCAAGAACAACATTCCCGCCAACAGTGGTACAAACAGTTTTTTCAGTTGCATTTTTTTTCATACTCCTACACACAGGTGCAAGATCACAGAGACAATTGTGTTTGACGCTCTAGAAATTTATTAGTCAATCAAATTCACATTTTTTAATATTAAACAGCCCCTGGAATCCTGCTTTGACTCTAGTTTACGACTGCCACAAGTCTCAAGGTTTTCTGTTACAAAAAAGAAACCTTTTCGTCATCCCTGGACTTGTCTTTCATACTTTAGGCAACTTATTTCTTGCTTAGTCAGGGAGGATTTTCAATGCCCTTCAGTGATGCCCGTGATTATCAAATTGCAATTCTGACGACGTTTCTCCTGCTGGGAGTTTACACGCGAGACTGGACGTTAAATTTAACCTGGGTTTTGCTGGCGATCGCCACCTGTATTTTGACCCAATGGAGCCTCTGTGCTTGGCAAGCCTACCGTTGCCGACAAGAAACTCCTCTACAATGGCAACCGCTACTTATTTCCGGGGCGCGGAGTGCGGCGATTACCGGATTGGGCCTTTCCCTGCTCCTGCGGGTAAATCATCCCCTTGTTTTAGTGGGGGCAGCGGTCGGGGCGATCGCCAGTAAATTTTTATTCCGTTATCAAGAAAAACATTTTTTCAACCCTGCCAATTTCGGCATCATTATGGCTCTCCTGTGGACAGATGGGGCTTGGGTTTCTCCCGGTCAATGGGGCACTGATTGGTGGTATCTATTGCTATTTTTTAGTGCGGCTGGCCTTGTGCTCAACCGAGTTGGTCGCTGGGATACGTCGATTGCTTTTCTAGGGAGTTATGGCGGTTTGGAGATTCTCCGTAATTTTTGGCTGGGTTGGAGTTGGGATGTGGTTGCCCATCAGCTCACCAGCGGTTCGTTGCTGCTCTTTGCATTTTTTATGCTGACCGATCCGCGCTCGATCCCCAATGGGAAACAAGGACGAATTTTTTGGGCCATTAGTATCGCCCTGCTGACCTTTGTTTTGCAACATGGCCTCTATACTTCGACGGCAATTTTCTGGGCGTTATTCTGTCTGGCTCCCAGCACCATTGTGATCGATAAAATTTGGCGATCGCCCCGGTTCCAGTGGCAAGAAAAAGCTCAGGTGAAAGCCCCTATTGACGATTCTTCTTTGACCCTACAAACTCGCCCCGTTATCTAAGGAAAATCATGTTTAAAACGATCCTGCAATATTTGCGCGGTTTGGCCATAACCTGTATTGGTTTACTACTACTGACCCAACCCGCCTGGGCCTTCTGTGGTTTCTATGTCGCCAAGGCCGATACCAATCTCTATAACCAAGCATCCCAGGTGATCATTGCCCGGGATGGCGATCGCACCGTACTCACCATGGCCAATGACTATGAAGGGGAAGTCTCAGATTTTGCCCTGGTGGTGCCCGTCCCCGTCGTTCTTAAAGAAGAACAGGTTCATGTGGGCGAAGCAAACATTATCAAACGTCTCGATGACTTTAGCGCCCCCCGGCTGGTGGAATATTTCGATGAAAATCCCTGTGCTATGCGGATGTTTGATGACGGCATTGGGTTCCTACAAAATGCGAGGCCGCCGATGCCCATGGCCGCAGAATCCATGCGCGAAACAGCAGCCGATCTAGGGGTCACCATTGAAGAACAATTTAGCGTTGGCGAATACGACATCCTCATTCTCAGCGCCAAAGAATCCGATGGATTGGAAACCTGGTTACGCCAAAATGATTACCAATTGCCCCAGGGGGCCAGTGAGTTACTGCGGCCCTATATCCGCAACAAGCTGAAGTTTTTTGTGGCCAAGGTGAACCTCGAAGAATTTGACCGGAGCGGCGTGAACCAATTGCGTCCCCTGATGATGGCTTTTGAATCACCGAAATATATGTTGCCGATTCGCCTAGGGATGATGAACGCCCAACAAGCCCAGGATCTCATTGTCTATATCCTTTCTCCTAAAGGCCAGGCGGAAGTGACCAATTATCGCACCGTAAAA
Organism: Picosynechococcus sp. NKBG042902; assembly: GCF_963864045.1. NCBI lineage: Bacteria > Bacillati > Cyanobacteriota > Cyanophyceae > Chroococcales > Geminocystaceae > Picosynechococcus > Picosynechococcus sp. NKBG042902. The sequence goes on from NZ_CAWLTV010000067.1 coordinate 77,239, forward strand.
ATTCCCTCGAATGTGGAAATTCCTGAATTTGTCGAAGCAGAGTTTGGGGATTTTTATACCACCATGTTTGAGCAAGATTACCAGCGTCAGGGCCGGGATGATATTTTCTTGGAATATGCCTGGGATATGAGCAGTTGTGATCCCTGTTCTGCGCCTAATTTAACGAAGGCAGAGCTTAAACAGGCCGGAGTCTTTTGGGATGAAGATCAATATCTACCGAGGGTATTTATCACTAGGCTCCATGTGCGCTATGGCCGCGACGAGTTCCCAGAAGATCTGCGCTTCCAAGAAACGGCCAATCGTCAATTTTTCCAAGGGCGCTATGTGATTCGTCATCCCTACCGTGAGGAAATGACTTGTAGTGCCGCCCAGGATTACCGAGAGCGCACCTACCAACGCCAGGAAGCGGCGGTACAAACCCTGGCAAAGTTGACAGGTTGGGAGCCAGCAGACATTCGCCGCAAGGTTGACTTTATCGAAACCAATGGCCCAACGCCAACAGATGAGGCTTGGTGGGATTCTATTTGGTAATTGGAGAGTGAAAGACTGGGGCGATCGCCAAAAGAACACAGCCTTAAAAACGCCCTTTTGGTGATTCCCCAGGCACCCGAAAAAAATTTTTACAATATAGATTGAATCTCTTACCTGAAAATTGCACCATGTCCTCCACCCCATCCTGGAAAATTAAACTGCTCTATGACGGTCAATGCCCCCTTTGTCTGCGGGAGGTTAACTTTCTGCGGCGCAAGGATAATGGCCGTGGGTTAATTTGCTTTGTGGATGTGGCAGCCGATGATTACGACCCCAGTCGCCATGGTGGTGTGACTTTCCGGGCAGCGATGGAGCGAATCCATGGCGTGCTACCCGACGGGACAGTGCTCCAAAATGTGGCGGTTTTTCGGTATGTTTACGAAGTTCTGGGGATGGGCTGGGTCTATGGCATCACCAAACTTCCTGGCATTGGGCAATTGGCTGATTGGGTTTATGGCATCTGGGCGAAATATCGTCTCCAACTGACGGGTCGTCCCGATTTAATCACTTTGATCCAAAACCGGGAAAAACGACAAGCCTGTGGTGCTGGCGATCGCTGTCGTCTCGAAACGTCAGTAACGGACACTTAAAACTCTTTCTCTAAAGGCAGTTCCCTAAGTAAATGCCTAATTTTTAGCGTCAAACATCGTAGCTCATCAGCTGTTCGACGGGCACAAAAACTTCCCTGGGCAAGAGAATAGACCGTTCACGAAAGCTGACAAATCCCTGGAGTGTTTTGGGATTTACCGAAACCCCAGTGACATATTGGGAGCGCACGGGATGAACAGCAACATATTGGTTATAGATCTGCTGGGCAGCTCGCAACACGCTGGGTTCAATTAACATGGGAGGCTGACTCCTTGGGGAACAGAATCTCCCCTTAAGATACGTCTAGTTTACTCGACAAATCAAGCCGACAATAAGAACGGTGACAGGCCATTGTTTTGGGGATTTCTAAGAGTAGAATAAAGAATGAACAGAACTTAAAAGAACGTGCAGCGTCAGGGAGGTCTTATTATGACAGTCTTAACAAAAACCCCCCAGGAAATCGCCCACATGGACGAAACGGATGTGGCTCAACTCGCCGCACGATTGGAACAGGACGATTATGGGACTCCCTTTGAAGCCCTCCAGGATTGGCATTTGTTGCGGGCGATCGCCTTTCAACGACAAGAATTAGTCGAACCCTACTGGCACCTGTTAGACATCGAAGCCTACGACGAATCGTAAATGCTCAACGAAAAAAAGATTGTCGTCGGCATTAGTGGGGGCATTGCGGCCTACAAAGTTTGTGAAGTCATTTCCCAACTGTTTCAGGCAGGGGCAGAGCTCAGGGTCGTTCTGACAGATTCGGCCCAACGTTTTATTACGCCCCTCACGGTCGCCACTCTCAGCCGTCACCCAGCCTACACCGATGAAGATTTTTGGGATAGTCACTGGCCCCGCCCGGTACATATCGACCTGGGGGAATGGGCCGATTTAATTTTGCTGGCCCCCCTAACAGCGAATACCCTCGCGAAAGTGAGTTTAGGATTGGCCGATACATTGCTGACCAATATCATCCTGGCCTCCACTTGCCCAGTTTTAGTTGCCCCGGCGATGAATACGGATATGTGGCAACAGCTCTCGGTGCAGTCCAATTGGCGGCGACTCCAACAGGATCAGCGGTATCACATCCTTGACCCCAATAGTGGTCTTTTGGCTTGCGATCGCCAAGGCAAAGGACGCATGGCAGAACCCGTACAGATTATTAAAGCGGTTCAAGCACTGATCCACAGTCGGGGCCAAGCGGATCTCGCAGGCAAAAAAATTCTCGTCAGCGCCGGAGGAACCAGGGAGCATTTTGACCCTGTGCGCTTTATTGGCAATCCTTCGACGGGAAAAATGGGTTTGGCGATCGCCGAGGCAGCGGCCTACCGGGGGGCGACTGTAACCCTTGTCCACGGGCCAATCGAAAGCCGTTTGCTGGAAAATTTGCCAAACATCAACCGTTTTTCCGTTACGAGCGCCGCTGAAATGGAAAGGGAAATGTTGTCCCAGGCAGAACAATTCGATTGGCTCATTCTGTGTGCAGCGGTCGGCGATGTGCGGCCCACGGTCAATTACGACTACAAGCTCGCTAAAGCCGAACTGCCCCAAAGCCTTGCCCTCGAAGAAATTCCGGACATTGCCGCTCAACTAGGTCAAAGCAAGCACCCCAACCAAAAACTGATCGGTTTTGCCGCCCAAACGGGAGAAATTACCGCCCCAGCCCTCGCTAAATTGCAACGGAAAAAACTCGATGCGATCGCCGCCAATGCCGTGGATCAAGCTAATTCTGGTTTTGCCAGTGAAACCAATCAACTGATTTTTCTCGATAAAGAGGGTCGCAAGGCGACAATTCCCCAGGCCAGCAAGGGGGCGATCGCCCATCATCTACTAGACTTTATCAAGCAACTTTAAACAAAAATTTCTGCCCCTGCGATGAATGCCCTTTCCTTTCCCACTTGGATTGTCCACATCTCTAGCGTTTTAGAGTGGATTTTGGCCATTTGGCTGATCCAAACCTACGGCAATCTGACCCAAGACAAAAGCTGGTCAGCCCTCGCCTGGGGAATGTTGCCGTCCCTCGTTAGCGCGATGTGTGCCTGCACTTGGCACTTTTTCGACAATGCGCCCAGCCTCGAATGGCTCGTCACGATCCAAGCCGCTCTCACTCTCGTGGGTAACTGCACCCTGTGTTTAGGGGCCTGGTGGATTTGGCGATCGCCTGACCCCAAAGAATCCGCTGACTAGAAATTCACAAACACTTCTGGTGTCCAACTGCCATGCAGGCCATAGGGAATATGCTGCTTTAAATGTAGGGTTGCCAAAGGCTGAGCAAAATTTTGCGCATCAAAAATCACCACATCCGAGCGATGCTGGGCCGAATCATAGACCATCAAGAGAACCCAGCCTTCGTCTTCTGCCGTAGCTCCTGGACGGGGTACAAAAATCGGCTCCCCCGTAAATCCGTCTGGCGCAAAGGAATAAACTTGAGAATCCTCCCCTTGGTGATCCACTTTCCACACCGCCTGCAACGGTGCATTGCCTGTTTTGGCGTGGGTCGCCCCGATGTAGGCATAACGATAGTCCCGTCCCACATGCTTTGGATGCACCACCGGGAATTCACAACAGCGGGTAGCCAATAGTTCCCGCGTCACCTTTCTTGTCTCTAAATCTAGAGTAAAGCGCCATAACTGCCCTGGATCTAGTGCATCAAAATCAACATTTTTATAGTTCACATCCGCCTGCACCTGGGGAATTGACTGATAACAAACCGAATCGACGATAATTTGCTTGTCCCGCTCAAAGGCATTGGCATGGTGGAAGACAAACCCGGCTTCTGCCTCTAGGGTTTGCACATCATTCCGCGCTGGATCCCTCGGAATCACAATCATCTGTGTCGGTTTATTCGCCTCGAATTTCACGCATTCACCAGCTCCCTTAAACCCCAAAACATAGGGCAAAGGATTAAACTTCACCGACGCTTGGAAAAAAATGACGTAATTGGGCGTAATCACGAAATCATGGATAAATGCAAAGCCTTTAGCTTCATGTTCTCGATAGCGCAGTAATTTGCCTGCCGGACTAATTTCATAGATCACCAAGCGCGTCGGGAGACCTGGTTTTACGGCAAAATTGACTAAGCAAGGTTCGCCCCCATCCCAAATACTCGCCGGATCAATACGTGGATGGGCCGAGAAACTATCCCCAGGCTTGAGCGTTTCCCCTAAATAATCCAGGCCGCGCGTTTCCAAATTTTCAGGATTTAAACTGTGGGGTTCCGCCGCTTCCCAGAGGGCTAACAGTTTTTTTCCCCAATAGATCACGTTTGTGTTTGCGATATTTTTCAACCGCAAGTCAAACATATTATTGAAAATGCCCCCCGGTTTTTGCGTCCCAAATACGCCTCGATAAACAGGTTGACCAGCTTTTTGTTCCGCCACAAACCCTGCTGTCTGTACAAAACGATTCTGGAAATAGGCCCGCCCTTCCTGAAAGCTGACTGAGCAGACCATTCCATCGCCATCGAAAGGATGCTTAATCGGCGTGCCACCAATGTCTAAGAGCCCAGGCCCGTTACGAAACAAGGTTCCCATCAATTCGACAGGGATCTCGCCGTCAATATCTGTGACTTCATAGGCAAGTTCCTGTCGCTGGGATTCATAGCCTTTTTGCCACGCGGCTTGATGATAGGAAAGCTGTTTTGTTGCGGAAACCATAGGGGCAATCTGTTAGCGTTAACTTTTGTAAAGTTTAGCATTTCTCGTTATCTACCCTTGCCGCTGATAAATATGTAATTTTCCCAAAGCTGGAAGTTCTACATAGTCTGATTGAATAAAATCATCTAATCTTGCTTGGGCTGTTGAATCATGTAAATAATCCTGGAGACTAGCACCAATAATCAAGACAGGTTTTTTCGCAAAAATCTTATCAATTTCTTGGGAAAGAGTTGCTTCTTGTCCGTACCAACTTTCTAAAAGGAATCGCTTATTAATATTGCTGGGGTGAGTAACTAATGGTGTGATTGGAGTCACGCCAGCAAACCAATAGGCCAGGTGTCCTCTAGTCAACCAAATATTGCCATTTAGGGGGTTATGCTCTGCCAAATAGTGTTTGACTGTTATCGATGTTCCATGGAGACAACTAGGACTATTGAGACAATAAGAACCTGTTTTATAATATTGCAAGGAAAAGTGTACAAGTAAAACAGAAAGAACAATCGCCACGAGTTGTTTTTTGAGATTGTCTTTACGATCCAAAAAATTGGCGATCGCCGGAGCCGCCAGTAAAGCAGCTATAGGTAAAAACTGAATAACATAATGTTTATAAAAAACACTTGTTCTCAAAATGGAAAATTCTATAGACAAACCAAATAAGATCCCAATTGTGTAGAATCTTTTTTCAAAAAAATTTAGCTTTTGTTCTTGTTTCTGTACCTGAATGAGCTGTGAAATTGCAAAAAATAGCGTTGGGCCAAAGACGACACTAAAAGCAATAGATATCGTCATTACTAAAATATCTGCGACAAAACCTAGTTGATTCACAATAACATTCAGAAAATCACTTTGTTGTGAATAATTTAAAGAGGCTTTAATTAAGCCAATATTTAATGCTTCTAAGTTGTCAGTAATAAGATGAGGAAGTAAAGTAACCAAAATACTCGCTAAATTTCCCAAAGCAAAAAAAACACCGGGCAGTAAGATTAGCTTATACTTAGGAAAGTCATTTTCAATAGAGAAAAATAGGATATATAGTCCTGTAAATAGACCAACATAAGCAAGGTTAAGCCTGATCATAATCGCCAACCCCATGCACAGGCCACTAACTATGAACGCGGAGTTATTTTTCGGGCAAAAGAGAATTAATGCAAAGCTGAGCATCATTGGCACTAAAGCTAGATGTTCAGACATGATGGACTGCCCACCTGGGTTTAAATCAATCAAAAAAATGACTAATATTCCAGAAATGAGCCCTGTTTTTTTATTCCAAATCCTACTAGCAATCTCATAATTAATTAAACCAATAAGGGCAACAATCATTGCTCCTAAAAAGCGTAAGAATACAAATGAGTGTTGTGCCAACCAAATGATACTCGCAAAAATATACCAATGTAATGGTGGTTTGACGTCTAATAGATCTGTATATGGTAGGTGACCATCCAATACAGATTGACCTAATAAAATAAAAGTTGATTCGTCCCAGTCAATATCAGTTTCAAAAAAATAAGGTAAACGAGTTAGTATGGCGACGGTCAATATCAGAAAAAAAGAAGAAAAACCCTGTCTATTTAATCCAGTTTTTTCTAGCAATTTATTGGTCATGTTTAATCAATTAATTAGACATCTAAAGTGTTTTGTTTTTTTTGGAGAATAGCGGCAGAATTTTTGAAATAAAAATATCAACCTCTGATAAACAGCAAGACTTTTCGTTTTTTATTCATACAAAAAGTCTTTCCATGGGATGATTTATTATTTCTATAGCAAGAGTGATTTTTTATTAACTTAGGACTTTAATGCTGTTCGGAGGTTTCCTTGATGGACTTTTAATAAATGCTCTGCTTCTGAGGCATCTACATTTTTCCAATGCATTAATAATGCTATTTTGACGCGACGCTGGGATTTTTCTAAAAGGATAGCCGCTTCCTCACGGCTTAAATCTGTGAGGTCTTGAAGGATGCGGAGCGCTCGGTCATGGAGTTTATGGTTCGTGACGGCAACATCAATCATGCGGTTACCGTAAACTTTACCGAGCTTAACCATGACGCTAGTCGAGAGAATATTTAAGGCCATTTTGGTGACAGTTCCAGCCTTAAGACGGGTCGAGCCTGCCAGAATTTCGGGGCCAGTCAGTAGACGAATATCAACATCGGCAGCAAAGGGCACTTGCTCGGCCGGAACGCAACTGATGAAAATTGTTTTGGCACCCCGCTGTTGGGCGGCAATCAGGGCCCCTTGGACATAGGGAGTAGTTCCCCCCGCAGTAATGCCAACAACGACATCTAATTCGGTGATCTGTCGTTGGGCGATCGCCTTTTTACCATCTTCGGCCCGGTCTTCGAGATCTTCTGAACTGCGCACGAGGGCACCGGCTCCCCCGGCAATAATGCCTTGAACGAGTTCGGGGGGTGTACAAAAGGTCGGCGGACATTCCGCAGCATCTAAAACACCGAGACGGCCACTGGTGCCGGCCCCCACATAAAATAATCGGCCACCGTGCATCAAAGCGTCGCTGGTGATCTCGATGGCTTGGGCTAGGGCCTCGCGGGCATTGGCGATCGCCTCCAGGGTTTTTTGATCCTCTTGGTTAAAGAGATCGACCAATTCCAAAGCCGACATTTGATCTAAATTTTGACTCTGGGGGTTGACCTGTTCTGTAAGTAAATGGCCGCGACTTTCATAGGAATTCAAGGAATTGCCCTCGCACTAACGCATGATAAATAAACAAAGTTAACCATCTACTGTCCGAAGAAATCAACCACCTGAACTTTCGTCCATTTGCTCTTATGTCGCTTGAGAAATTCTTGGTGGTTGGGGTGAGGCCCATAGGTATCAAGGGCTGCATTGCTTTCTAACTGCACATACAAAGCCAATTGATAATCCTTAATGTGGACATCCCGATCTGCCCTGGCCTTTAACCCCAGATCAACTTTTAAAACCCCAGGGATTGCCCCCAAGAGAGTCAGGCCATCTTCAATAATCGTTTGGGTTTCAGCAGTCCCAGTTGCTGCTGCCAATTCAAACAGAACAATATGATGTACGGAATTTGCCATGGTTTTTATCGTTGTGATCAAGTTAATTCATTACAGGTGCTTCGCCCTAGGACAGAGAAACGGACATCTCCGTACTCTGGTTATCTAGCTCATCAGAAATCGGTTGGGACTTGTGGTTTCCCGCCGCTTGAATAAACCCGAAAAAGAGGGGGTGGGGATGGTTCGGACGAGATTGAAATTCGGGGTGGAACTGGGTCGCAATAAAGAACGGATGGTCAGCATATTCAATAATTTCTACCAAGCGACCATCGGGGGAAGTTCCACTCACTTGATAGCCCGTTTCTAAGAACAAACTCCGGTAGGCATTGTTAAATTCGTAGCGGTGACGGTGACGTTCGTAGATCACCTCTTGGCCATAGAGTTGATAGGTCAGGGTGTCAGGGGTGAGCCGACAGGGATATAAACCCAGGCGCATGGTGCCACCAAGATCCACCACATCCCGCTGTTCTGGCAAAAGATTAATCACGGGGTTTTTCGCTTCGGGGTTGAATTCGGCGCTGTGGGCATCCTCTAATTTGGCAACGTTACGGGCCCATTCAATCACTGAAGATTGCATCCCAAGACAAAGGCCCAGGAACGGGATTTGATTGAGCCGGGCATATTCAATGGCCGCTACTTTTCCATCAACGCCCCGTAAACCAAATCCTCCGGGAACGACGATCCCCGCCATATCCGCAAGATACATGGACGCGCCGTGTTTTTCGATATCCTCAGCGTTGACCCAATGGAGTTTGATGTCCATGTCATTGGCGATCGCCGCATGGCCGAGGGATTCTACCACGGATAAATAAGCATCATTGAGCTGGACATATTTACCGACAATGGCGATATCCATGTGGCGGCTGGGGCGCTTCATCCGTTCAATGAGATTTTGCCACTGCGCCAAATTCGGTTGCCTGGGTTCCATCCGTAGCAGTTTCAGGGTTTGTTCTGCCAAGCCTTCCCGTTCCAACATCAACGGTACTTCATAAATGCTGCTGGCATCCTGGGAGGTGATCACCTGTTCTTCGGGGACATTACAGAACTCCGAAATTTTTTCCCGTTGTCCCTGGGGTAAAGGGCGATCGCAACGGCACACCAGCACATCCGGCTGAATCCCGATAGAGCGCAATTCTTTCACAGAATGTTGGGTGGGCTTCGTTTTCATTTCTCCCGCCGACGGAATCCAGGGGATCAAGGTTACGTGCATATACAAAACATTGTCCCGGCCAGCCTCTTTGCGGAACTGACGAATCGCTTCTAGGAACGGTAAAGATTCAATATCGCCGACGGTACCGCCAATTTCTGTGATTACAAAATCAGGATTCGTATTCTCCGCCACGCGAAAAATTCGTTCTTTAATCTCGTTGGTAATGTGGGGAATGACTTGAACCGTCCCCCCTTGATAATCGCCCCGTCGCTCTTTATTAATCACCGCTTGGTAAATGGAACCAGTGGTCACACTATTAAGGCGAGACATGGAGGTATCGGTAAATCGTTCGTAATGGCCGAGGTCGAGGTCTGTTTCTGCACCATCCTCGGTGACAAAAACTTCCCCATGTTGGAACGGGCTCATGGTGCCAGGATCGACGTTAATGTAGGGATCGAGCTTCAGGATCGACACCGAATAGTCACGGGACTTGAGTAAACGCCCCAAACTTGCCGCCACAATGCCTTTCCCGATGCTGGAGACCACACCACCGGTGACAAAGATAAATTTAGCCATTAACCGATACCCGTTCCGTTCACAATGTTTTTAACCTGTTCATTTTGCCATACTCCTTTCGATAGACAGAGGAAATTTACTGGCAAAGGCTGAACCCATGTTGAGTTGTATTGTATTTTCTTTCGTGAAAATCGGTGTAACTTACCCAGAAAATATCTGGGCGATCGCCTAAATCGAACAATCTTAGTTGGTTTTTAACTCAACAAAACAAGTTTATTCTGGCAGTTTTTAGGTGGACTTGGGACGGCTCGAAAATACGGGTTGCGCATCAGGCCCCGCTTGACCGCGAATTGTTTCTAGTACCTTTGCGGCAGTGGCAGCATCGGTCGGGGTGAGTCGCTCAAATTGATAAACACGGTAAACGCGATTCTCCGGATTTGCAGCTCGATTATCGTAATGATAAAACCGCACCGTATGGAAATTTTGGTCGCGATAAATCACGATTTCTTCGTTTTCTGGTACCGGAATCCGACTAATTTGGGTTTGCCATAGATGCTGCACAATGACGGCGTGGGTTGGGGTCACGATATAATTCGTCGCCTTGAGGGAAGAACGAACAACCTTCGGCATGACAATGAGAAAAGCAAAGGCGATCGCCAAGCTTAATCCCAAAAAAGTAAGCCAAATGCCGAGTGCTTCCCCTAGTTCATCCCAATTTGCCAGCCCAATTAATAAAAAGAAGCCAAACGCAAATAAACCAAAATAGCCAAAAGCTTGAATAATTTTCAGACTCCAGGGCGATGACCCGGCCGCCTGGGGCATGCCTTGCCAGAGAATTTTTTCTTGGGGTTCTAAAAAAACTGAAAGATCATAAATATTGCTCATTATTATTAGATTTTTTCATGCATACCCCCATAGTTATAGCGAAATTTCGATTTTATAAAACCTAAAATAGAAGCATTTATATTACCGAGTGGAAGAATTTTCATGAAACTATCGGTTAAGACTCCCCTGGTTTTAATGGGCTTGATTGGTTGTACGGGCGCTACCCAGATGGACAATGGTGTTCTAACAGGAACTGTGGAACGAGTCTGGGAAGATGGGTTTAGTATCAACACAGGCGATCGCAGCATCCGAGTCGATTCTTGGAGCGTATGTGGCGACAACACCAGACAGAACATCTCAGTCGGCGACGAGCTAACGCTAGAAGGAGAATTCAGTGGTGGCGAGTTTGACGCCTCAGCCATTACAAACGTGAATGATGAAAATATTTGCTCAGCAACATCTAGCTAAAATCCCAATTTTCCTTAGCTGAAGATATCGACAGAGAGTAATTTTCCCAAAAAAAGCAAAAACCCCCACCATCTCTGGTAGGGGCTCTCGCCAATCATTACTTATTCAGTTTTACTGTCAAAGCAATCATCTTTTTTTCAACTAAGCCCGAAGACTCAAGCGGTTATTAACCGTTGATTGCAGGTGCTTGCAGAGCCACAGGAGCTTGCTCGCCAGCTGCTAAGTCTAAGGGGAAGTTGTGAGCGTTACGCTCGTGCATTACTTCAAAACCGAGGTTCGCACGGTTCAGAATGTCCGCCCAGGTGTTGATTACACGACCTTGAGAGTCAAGGATGGACTGGTTGAAGTTGAAACCGTTCAGGTTGAATGCCATGGTGGATACACCAAGAGCAGTGAACCAGATACCGACTACAGGCCATGCACCCAAGAAGAAGTGCAAGGAACGGCTGTTGTTGAAAGATGCATATTGGAAGATCAAACGACCGAAGTAGCCGTGGGCTGCAACGATGTTGTAAGTTTCTTCCTCTTGACCGAACTTGTAACCGTAGTTCTGAGATTCGGTTTCAGTGGTTTCACGTACCAAAGAAGAGGTTACGAGAGAACCGTGCATTGCGGAGAACAAAGAACCACCGAATACACCAGCCACACCAAGCATGTGGAAGGGGTGCATCAGGATGTTGTGCTCTGCCTGGAATACGATCATGAAGTTGAACGTACCAGAAATACCCAAAGGCATACCATCAGAGAAGGAACCTTGACCGATGGGGTAGATGAGGAATACTGCAGTTGCTGCTGCTACGGGAGCAGAGAATGCAACACAGATCCAGGGACGCATACCAAGGCGGTAAGAAAGTTCCCACTCACGACCCATGTAGCAGAAAACACCAATGAGGAAGTGGAAAATTACCAACTGGTAAGGGCCACCGTTGTACAACCACTCATCTAAGGAAGCAGCTTCCCAGATGGGGTAGAAGTGGAGACCAATTGCGTTAGAAGAAGGTACAACTGCGCCAGAGACGATGTTGTTACCGTAAAGAAGAGAACCTGCGACGGGCTCACGGATACCGTCGATGTCAACGGGGGGAGCTGCGATGAACGCAATGATGAAGCAGGTAGTAGCAGTGAGAAGGGTAGGAATCATCAGGACGCCGAACCAACCGACATAGATGCGGTTCTCGGTGCTGGTGATCCACTGACAGAACTTCTCCCACAAGGAAGCGCTTCCGCGCTGTTGTAGTGTAGTAGTCATATCGTTATGATTGCTATGAAATTATCAAGGTGCTTAACCTTAGTAGCTATATTAATGAAACTATTGCTTTTTGTAAAGTGTTTTAAGGAAATGTTTTGATTTGCGGAGGGGCCATGCTGGATCTGTCAAGGGTTGATCGCCCGGTAGGCGGCGGCAGTAACCAGGCAAACGCTGTTGTTACCTACAGTCCAGCTTTCACCTTGGTGCCAACTTACGAATGTTTCAATCGCTGTTCATATTGCAATTTTCGTGTTGACCCAGGTCAGGATCGTTGGTTGACCCTAGCGGCTGCCCAAGCTCGTCTAGAAAATCTCCGGGGGCAAGGCGTCCGAGAAATTTTGATTTTGAGTGGAGAGGTGCATCCGGCTTCAGGGCGGCGATCGCCTTTGATCCAGCTCATCCATGATCTGTGTCAGTTGGCCTTAGATTACGGTTTTATTCCCCACACCAATGCTGGCCCCCTGAGTCGTACTGAAATGGAATTGTTAAGGGATGTAAATGGTTCCATGGGGCTGATGTTAGAACAAATGCGTCCGGATCTCCCCGTCCATCGTCGCGCCCCCAGCAAAGATCCCCAGGTGCGCCTACAACAATTGGTTCTAGCCGGAGAATTAAGAATCCCATTTACAACAGGGCTGCTGTTGGGCATCGGTGAAACGCCCCAGGATTGGCGGGATACATTAGAGGCGATCGCCAAAATTCAGCATCAGTATGGTCATATCCAAGAGGTGATTTTGCAGCCCCACCGTCCTGGGCAAACCCAGGACTATCTAAGTGAAGCCTTTTTGCCTGAGCAACTCCCAGCGGTTATTCAATTGGCCCGTGACATTTTGCCACCGGAGATCACGATTCAAATTCCCCCTAATCTTGTGGCCGATCCCCAATGGCTTTTAGGGTGTCTCCAGGCTGGGGCGAGGGATCTCGGCGGTATTGTCCCCAAGGATGAAGTCAACCCCGACTATTCCCATCTCCACCTCGATCAATTGCAACTCCTGCTCGCGAATCAAGGCTGGCAATTACAACCCCGGCTCGCCGTTTATCCGGCCTATGATGGGTGGCTAGCTCCCCAGGTGAAACAGGTCGTTGAGCGCCATCGTCGAGCATTGACAGAGACCGAAGCCTTGTCCTGAAAAAAATCAGAAGAAAATTAGTCTGAAGTACGTTGTGGCCAGGGAATCGTCGAAACTTTAGCTAGTTCTTGGGCCACTTGCGCCGCACCAAACTGATTGAGATGGCTCGGATCCGAAAACCATTCATAACGGCCTTGCCAGGCTTGTTGGTGGACAAAATCAACAAAATCAAGCTTGTCTCGATTAGCCAATTGACGAAAATACTGGCGAAACTGCCGTTCATAATCCAGACGTACCGGATCGAGGTAGTAATCCGTCAGGGGCTGATTCAAGAAGACCAAGTGAATTTGGTGAGACTCGAAATGGTCTAACAACTCCAGGAAGGTTTCATGTTGCGTTCCTCGGAGATTAAACGCCGCATAATCCCCGTCATAATTTCCCGTTACTTGGGTGTGATTTTGGTAGTAAGTTTCTGGAATGAAGCGACGGTCGAGGGGCAAAAAACCATCTAAATTAAACTGCTGCCCTGACTCAGTAGAAGTCATTGGGGATGCTGCCTCTGCTGTGGACACCCAGGTGTGGAATGGCGCTAGGGTTTCGTCAAAAAAGCGTTCTTTGAAAAATTGTCGCTGGTCATAGACCTGGGAGATTTTTCTCAGCCATTGGGTGGTGATTTGTTCTAGATCAGGAACAAAAGAAGTTATTGCCTGATGTTTGGGGAGATCTTGAGACAACAGTTGGGAAAATGTACCTGCTTCAAGGGCTTGGAAACCTGGGGAACGGGTCATCAGTTCGTAGGTCAAATCTTGCCGACCGCTATTAAAAGCACGGGCTCCGTCGGCAAGGATAATTAACTGGGGCAGTTGCTCCGGAGGGAGAATTTGCCGCAGCAGTAGATCAAAGATCTGGACAGTGGCACCATTAATCCCGAAATTAAAAATATCAAGGGGCGGATAGCCTTTCTCGGTGAGGGCCATTTGCAGGGCCAGGGGATCGAGGCCACGCAGGGCACGGGAACTACCAATAATGAGAACGTCAGGCACACCATTTTTAGCGATGCGCTTTTGGTAGAGGGCGAGTTTTTCGTCTAGGAGCGGATTATCAAAGGAAGGATAGGGGCTAGTTAGGGGAGGGGCGATCGCCTTTGGGGCCGTGGTTGGCCAATTGGTGACTGGAAGCTGGGCATCTAAGACTTCTGAGCGGGTTGCCGGATCGGTTTGGGATATGGACACAGGTTGAGGTTGAACCAGATCCCGCCGGAGCCATTGGCCCGCCAACCAATCGGTTTGGGCCGTGACTAAAATGCCGCCCAGCAGCCACAGGCAAGCCACTCGCCACCGCTGCTGCGGGGAAAAGACGTTTCGCTCGGATTCACCCTGGTGTAAAACCAGACCACAATTATCCGGTATTGGCTGCCAGAGGCGACTACGCTGGAGGAGATTACGGGCACCTTGGTTGAAGCGTTCTAGGGGAGAAAGACTGGGGTCAGTTTCGACGGGGGGAAGGGCGGTTTCCGTTGGCGTCTGTGGTGATGTCCTGGCTGGGGTAATGGTGTTGAATTTTAATGATTGTTGCCAGAGGGCTTTGCTTTGGCCCGAACGGCGGCCATAGACCTTTAGACGACTAAAGGGATGGGGTTCTAAATGCCGAAAAAGAGTGGCGATCGCCTTGAGTGTTGCCATTTGGGGTGGACAGGCGATCGCCTCCGTCATGATGTAGAGGGTGTCATCCTTTTGGCGGAGGGTAATGTGGATGCCGCCAGTGGCCAAACGTCTCGTCAGATCAGGATTCAGGCAGCGTTGGAGCAAAAACCGCCACGCCTCCAAATCCCCCTGTTGGGCCAACTGTCCGGGAGAATCATGGTGTACCCCTGGCTGATCCCCCGGCAACCGCCATTCACTGCGCCAGAGTTCTTCATTGTGGGGAGCTGATTTCGCCCGGATTAGCGCGCGCTGTAACCCCTGGGGCGCGAGGACGTCGAGAATGTCTTGGATGGTCTTGAGAATGTGGGCCTGGGCTAGGGAAATATTGGGGGCCAGGATGCACTCCAGGGACAACACAGCATCGGTTACAGCCGCCCGAATGGTGAGGGGGTGGGCTTGGAATGCCTGGGTCAAAATCTGGGCGATCGCCTCAGGATCTCCCCATTGGCCCCACTGCCGCAACATGACATCGGGGGGCGTCAGATCAACCCATAGCAACCATTCTGGCTTTTCTTCCCCACGAATTTGACAGCGGATTGCCCCATCGCGAAAACCTTTGATTTCCAGTTCCCGGAGTCGCTGCACCAGAGATTCTGTCAGCAAGCCATAGTCCGGGCTGTAGTCACATTCACAGGTAATCCAGAGACGCTGTTGCCCTTGGTGGGGGGCTGTATTCGCTAGGGTCTGGGTTTCAACCCGAATACTAATGCCCAACTGACTGAGATTTTGACTTAAATATTGGGCGATCGCCTGGGGATAACCGAGGCGGGCCTGATTTTTTCGATTGAGCTGGAACGTCTCCGGGTTCGACGATGGGGACGACTGACCCAGGGGAATTAGGCTTAACCAGAGGCTTTTTTTCTCTTGGCGGAGGCGACCATAGACAATGAGACGGTGAATTGTGATTCCAGGGGTCGGCTCTAGGAGTTGCACAGGGGGCAGTTGACGGCGCATTCTCCGTAAAATTGCTTGGGTAATCTCTTCTTTTTCCGTGGGACAACTGGTTTCGCAGAGGATGTGGAGCGTATTCCCCCGCAGTCGCACCCGCAACCGCAGATACCCTCCCAGGGGCACTGCCAGACGAATGGCATCCTGGAGCCAGGGCGCTAAATGAAAGTGAAGATCCGTGGAGGTTGCAGTTGTCACAGTAACAATGGAGCGTTTTTAGGGTGGCTGGGTGGGGACAATTCACCCCTAAGATAAACGAAAGTCCCCAGAATTGTTCTCCCATAAATAGACTAGTAGGATAAGGATGCCCTGTCGTGTCTGTAGCCCGATGAAAGTTCAGTTACCTGTGCCCTCTAATCTTCTGGTTGGGTTATTAGCCCCAGCCTATTTATTGACCCACCGTTGGGGTGAAGATCTCGCCCAGACTCTAACGCAGGCAGGGGTTTGGAGTGAAGAAATTTTCCGGGGCGATCGCCTACCATCTTTACCCTTTCCCGATGTTGAGACGTCCGATTAGCCTGCACCGCCACCGCCACCCCCCAAAGGCGATCGCCCGTTCCGTGTTCCACCGCACTACCCCAATCGAACCTTAGCCCTTACAATCATCAAGATCTTCTTTCACAGCAGACAGCCCATTTTCCTAGCCCCAAACGTCTAAGTACCATGAACCAAGTCATGCATCCCCCCAGTGCCGAAGCTGAACTTTTGTCCACTTCCCAATCTCTCCTCCGGCAACGCCTCACGCTGGTTGAAGACATTTGGCAGGCGGTGTTGCAGAAAGAATGTGGTCAAAAACTCGTCGAACGGCTCAATCATCTCCGGGCAACCCGAACCGCCGATGGCCAAAGCCTCAATTTTTCCCCCCGTAGTATTTCGGAGCTGATCGAAACCCTAGATCTAGAAGATGCGATCCGGGCAGCGCGGGCCTTTGCCCTCTATTTCCAGCTAATCAATAGCGTCGAGCAACATTACGAACAGCGCGAACAACAACAATTTCGTCGTAATCTAGCTTCTGCCAATGCCAGCGAAGCCAACGGTAACAGCGTCCACACAGAAATTGCCCCCACCCAAGCCGGCACCTTTGATTGGCTGTTTCCCCACCTCAAGCACCAGAATATGCCGCCCCAGACGATCCAGCGTCTTCTCAATCAGTTGGATATTCGACTGGTATTTACGGCCCACCCCACGGAGATTGTCCGCCACACGATTCGCAATAAACAGCGGCGGATTGCGGGGATCCTACGGCAACTAGATCAAACCGAAGAAGGGCTGAAAAGCTTGGGGACGAGCGATTCTTGGGAAATCGAAAATATTCAACAGCAACTCACCGAAGAAATTCGGCTCTGGTGGCGCACCGATGAGCTGCACCAATTTAAACCCCAGGTGTTGGACGAGGTGGACTATGCGTTGCATTATTTTGAGGAAGTTCTGTTTGACACCCTGCCCGAATTATCGGTACGGCTCCAACAGGCCCTAAAAGCTTCTTTCCCGACCCTCAAGGTGCCCACCACCAATTTTTGCAATTTTGGCTCTTGGGTTGGGGGCGATCGCGATGGTAATCCTTCTGTTACTCCTGATGTCACCTGGAAGACAGCCTGCTATCAACGGGGTTTGGTGCTGGAACGCTACATTGCCTCGGTGGAATCCCTCTCGGATGTACTGAGTTTATCGCTGCACTGGAGTAATGTACTGCCGGATCTGTTGGATTCGTTGGAGCAGGATCAAAATATTTTCCCCGACATCTACGAAACCCTAGCTATTCGTTACCGCCAAGAACCCTACCGCCTCAAGTTGGCCTACATCAAGCGGCGCTTGGAAAATACCTTGGAGCGCAACCGCCGTCTAGCGAATATGCCCGCCTGGGAAAACAAAGTAGAAGCGGCCGATGACAAGGTTTATATCTGTGGCCAGGAGTTTCTCGCTGACCTAAAACTGATTCGCGAAAGCCTTGTACAGACGGAAATCAACTGTGCGGCCCTGGATAAACTCATTTGCCAAGTCGAAATTTTTAGCTTTGTTTTAACGCGCCTCGATTTTCGCCAAGAATCAACGCGCCACTCCGATGCGATCGCCGAAATTGTTGACTACCTAGGGGTGTTGCCCAAATCCTATAACGACCTGAGCGACGAAGAAAAAACCGCTTGGCTGATACAGGAGCTGAAAACCCGTCGTCCGCTGATTCCGAAGGAAATGCACTTTTCGGAAAGAACTGTAGAAACGATCCAAACGCTCCAAGTGTTACGTCGTCTCCAGCAGGAATTTGGCATCGGCATTTGCCAGACCTACATCATCAGCATGACCAACGAAGTCAGTGATGTCTTAGAAGTGCTGCTCTTGGCCCAGGAAGCGGGTTTGTATGACCCCCTCACAGGGATGACCACTATCCGCATTGCCCCCCTCTTTGAAACGGTGGATGATCTGCGTAACGCCCCGGAAATCATGCAGGCGTTGTTTGAAATCCCCCTCTATCGCGCTTGTTTAGCTGGTGGCTATGAACCCCCCGCCGATGGCCGCTGTGATGAAACCTTTGGCGATCGCCTGGTGCCGAATCTCCAGGAAATTATGCTCGGCTATTCCGACAGCAACAAAGATTCCGGCTTCTTGAGTAGTAATTGGGAAATCCACAAAGCCCAGAAAAATCTCCAACAAGTGGCCGATCCCTACGGCATTGACCTCCGCATTTTTCATGGTCGCGGTGGTTCCGTTGGTCGGGGTGGCGGCCCTGCCTACGCCGCCATTTTGGCCCAACCGCCCAACACCATTAATGGCCGGATTAAAATCACCGAACAGGGGGAAGTGCTGGCGTCTAAATATTCCCTCCCAGACTTGGCGCTATACCACCTCGAAAGCGTCTCTACGGCGGTGATTCAATCGAGTTTGTTGGCCAGTGGCTTTGATGATATTCAGCCCTGGAATCGGATTATGGAAGACCTCTCCCAGCGATCGCGGGCGGCTTACCGGGCGTTAATTTACGAAGAACCCGACTTCCTAGACTTTTTCATGTCTGTAACGCCGATTCCGGAAATTAGCCAACTGCAAATCAGTTCCCGTCCAGCCCGTCGCAAAAAAGGCAATAAAGATTTGAGCAGTCTCCGGGCGATTCCCTGGGTCTTTAGCTGGACCCAAAGCCGTTTCCTCGTGCCCGCTTGGTATGGTGTGGGCACGGCGCTCCAGGGCTTTTTTGAAGAGGATCCCGTCGAGAACCTGAAGTTAATGCGCTATTTCTACAGTAAATGGCCCTTTTTCCGGATGGTGATCTCAAAGGTAGAGATGACCCTTTCCAAGGTGGACTTACAAATGGCAAGCCACTATGTCCATGAACTGGCGGAAAAAGAAGATATTCCCCGGTTTGAAAAGCTTCTAGAGCAGATTTCCCAGGAATATAACCTCACGAAGCGGCTAATCCTCGAAATTACGGAAAATGAAGCCCTCCTCGATGGCGATCGCCCCCTCCAGCGTTCTGTCCAACTGAGAAATGGCACCATTGTCCCCCTCGGTTTCCTGCAAGTCTCGCTCCTCAAACGGCTACGTCAATACACCAGAGAAACCCAAGCCAGTATCGTCCACTTCCGCTATAGCAAAGAAGAACTCCTGCGGGGCGCCCTTTTAACCATCAATGGCATCGCCGCCGGCATGCGGAATACGGGTTGATCTCAAACAGCCCTGTAAACATAAAGTAGGGGTTCACCATAGCAAACCCCTACAATCCTAAAGAAAGTGAAAAACGATTTAGAAAACCTGTTCTACTTCTGCAATTTCCGGAATATTTTCCCGTAAACGCCGTTCGATGCCCATCCGTAGGGTCATGGTTGAACTGGGGCAAGACCCACAAGCGCCCTGGAGACGCAGTTTAACCACAGGGCCATCAATCTCTACCAACTCAACGTTGCCGCCGTCAGCTTTGAGGTAGGGACGTAATTCATCAAGGGTTGCTTCGACGTTTTCGGTCGTGAGTGCTAATGCCATAATTTTTTTGGTGAACGAAGGGATCGCCTTCTATTATAAAGTTTCCGTTTTATTCCTTTGCAAAGAAAATGCTCTCCAGTAGACTTTGAGGCGATAATGTTGGCGATCTCGGAGAGATCCGCTACCCACCCAACAGTTGCCCCTAGAACAACAACGGTAGTAGGGTAATTAATTATGCCAAGTCCAAACGACCTTAACCTAATTGACGAAACCTTGGGTGAACAGCCGCTTCAGGAAGGCACCCCAGACGGAGCAATGGCGGCAGAATCGATGCTCCAGATGCTTACTGCTGCCGATAAAAACCAACGCATGATCGCTGCCCGCTATTTTTGTGATCACCGGGATGCGCGAGCGGTAAATCCCCTCATTGAACTGCTCCAGGGAGATGTTTGTCCCCTCACCCGTGTCAGTGCTGCCTATGCCCTTGGTCGTAACGCCTCAGAAACAGCGGTACCGGCTCTCATCGATGTGCTTGCACAAGACTGGAATGGCTATGTGCGCAAGGGGGTTGTTTGGGCCTTGGGAAACTGTGGCGATCGCCGCTCCGTTGATCCATTAGTCCATGCCCTCCAAACTGATATTTCTGCTGTCCGTTTATGGGCTGCCAGCAGCCTCGCCCAGGTGGCTAAACTCCAGTACGAAGACATTTCCCGGGCAATTCCGCCCCTGATCCGGGGGTTGCGCCGCGATAAAATGGCCGCCGTCCGCAGTAACTGCGCCTGGTCATTAGGGCAACTTTGTCGCGAAATGCCCTCCAACGTGATCTACGCCACCGCCGTTGATGCCCTCATTGAAGCTCTCGTTGAAGATGAAGATGTCGGCGTGAAAGAAGATGCCCGGGCTGCCCTGCTGCGTATTGGTGATCCCAATGGCCTGCAAATGATCGAAGCGTTAGAATTTGAAGGTTTGATTTAAAAAAACTTTACAAACCTTACAGTCAAAATTTTCTATGGATCGACCCCTCACGGTAGGTATCAGTGGTGCATCGGGGCTTATCTATGCGGTGCGGACGCTCAAATATTTACTTGAAGCCAACTTGACAGTGGATGTCGTCGCCTCAAAAGCATCCTTTATGGTGTGGCAAGCCGAAAATGGCATTACTATGCCCGCTGATCCCGATCACCAAGCTAAGTTTTGGCGTGACCAGGCAAGTGTTCCAGAAAAAGGCATTTTGCGTTGTCATCGTTGGGGTGATGTGGGGGCGGGCATTGCCAGTGGTTCCTACCGCACCAAAGGAATGCTGGTCATCCCTTGTAGTATGAGCACCGTTGCGAAAATTGCCAATGGCCTCAGCTCTGATCTCCTCGAACGGGCGGCAGATGTCTCTATTAAAGAAGGTCGTAAAGTTGTGGTTGTCCCCAGGGAAACACCTTTTAGTTTGATTCACTTGCGGAATTTGACCCAACTGGCTGAGGTGGGCGTAAAAATTGTCCCAGCAATCCCGGCTTGGTATCACCAACCGCAAACGATTTATGATCTGGTGGATTTTGTTGTTGCTAGGGCCTTGGATCAGTTTGAGATTGACTGTATTCCCCTCAAGCGTTGGAAGGAAGAGGCCGCCAGCCAAAAATCAGAGTGATGATCTACCCTAGGGATATTTCTCGCGGAGTATCTATTACCCATGAACACTCGACTTAAGCTGGTTGTGATGGCCCTATGGTGGAGTGCCTTGCCTCTGGTGGGTTGTTCGTCCCAATCCGTGTCGATGCCCGATGAAACTTCACCTCTAGCCGAAGCAACGCCGACGCTCAGGAGTCCCCAGGCGGAGGATTTAGCGGTGGATGCCGTGACAGTGACGCCAATTGTTGAGGGTTTGGAACGTCCCTGGGGGGTTGCGTGGTTACCCGATGGAGATATGTTGATCACAGAGCGGCCGGGACGGTTGCGCCTGGTGCGGGATGGGGTGTTAGAACCAGAGGCGATCGCCGGGGTTGCAGAAGTCTCCGCCGCCGAAGCCCAACAACTGTTTGCTTCGAGACAGGGGGGATTGTTAGATATTGCCCTTCATCCAGACTTTGAACAAAACAATTGGGTTTATTTCACCTATGCCTTTGGCACCCAGGATGCAAACCGCACAAGGGTTGCCCGGGCCAAATTTGACGGGGAAAAATTGACGGATTGGGAAGTGATTTTTCAGGTGGCGCGTACCAAACAAGGGGGACAGCATTTCGGTTCTCGGCTGACTTGGCTCCCGGATCAAACCTTACTGATTTCTATCGGTGACGGTGGAAATCCGCCCCTAGAGCAGGATGGCGAGTTCATTCGTAATCAGGCCCAAAACCTCGATAGCCATCTGGGGAAGGTGGTTCGCATTAACGATGATGGCTCAATTCCTGACGATAATCCCTTTGTAGATGAGCCGGGCGCTTTACCGGAAATTTGGAGCTACGGCCACCGCAATATTCAGGGACTGGCCTTTGACCCAATGAATCAACGGGTTTGGGCGACTGAACATGGCTCTAGGGGCGGTGATGAAGTGAATCTGATCCAGGCCGAGGCCAATTACGGTTGGCCCAAGGTTTCCTTTAGTGCGGAATATGCGACGGGACGACCCGTGGCTCCCACAACGACAGCCCCAGGAATTACGGATCCCCAGCGGGTTTGGACACCTTCGATCGCCCCTTCTGGGTTAGCGATTTATACAGGCGATCGCCTTTTAGATTGGCAAGGGAATTTATTTGCAGGGGGCTTGGTTTCCCGGGATATTCGCCGCTTAGAAGTTGACGAACGGGGAAATGTGATCGCCGAGTCGCGGATTCCCATTGGCCAACGGGTGCGGGATGTGCGCCAAGGCCCCGACGGTTACCTCTACGTTCTGACGGATGCAAATTCGGGTCAACTGTTACGCCTCGCGCCCCAGAGTGAAGGTTCATAACCATCTGCCACAATGGAATGGTGCGCTGACTGAGATTTGCCATGATTGCCCTTTCTGACTACCAACCCCTCACTCCAGAAGAATATTTAGCCCTTGAGCAAACGAGCGAAATTAAGCATGAATATATCGATGGTGAAATTTACGCCATGGCTGGGGGCACGGGCAATCATAATCTGATCAGTAGTAATCTCTTAATTCTCTTGAAAAATGGACTCCGGGCTGCGGGCTGTCGGACTTACATCTCGGATATGAAAGTTAATGTGGGCGATCGCCGTCGTTTTTTCTATCCAGATCTAGTTGTCACCTGTGACCAGCGAGACGAGCCACAACTCAGCTATATTCAATTCCCCACGGTGATTGTAGAAGTGCTTTCCCCCTCAACAGAATCCTTTGATCGGGGGCGCAAGTTCGAGTTTTACCGGGAAATTCCCAGTCTGCAAGAGTATCTCCTCATCAATGTGGATCAATACCTGGTGGAATGTTTTCGTCGTCAAAAAGCTGATATCTGGCTTCTACAAACCTATAAAGGTCTAGAGGCGATCGCCCACATCGAAGCCCTAAATCTGAATGCCCCCCTCCAGGAAATCTATGGTGATGTTCCCCTAGAATAATCCCGGCATTTCCCCCGTCATAGTGAAAGGCGATCGCCTAAAATGAGGGTCTACTTCCCCTACTAGAGTGCCCCCTCGCCATGTCTTTTGTCGGTCTCCACATCCACAGTGATTACAGTTTGCTCGATGGCGCGTCCCAGATTAAACCCCTCATTAAACGGGCCGAAGAACTGAAAATGCCGGCGATCGCCTTAACGGATCATGGGGTAATGTACGGGGCGATCGAACTGCTAAAAACCTGTCGCAATAAACGGATCAAGCCGATCATTGGCAACGAAATGTACGTGATCAACGGCGACATCGAAGACAAAACCCAACGGTTTAAAAAGTACCATCAGGTCGTTCTGGCGAAAAATACCCAGGGCTACAAAAACCTGGTGAAACTGACCACTATTTCGCACCTCAAGGGCTTTCAAGGCAAAGGGATTTTCGCCCGCCCCTGCATTAATAAAGAACTCATTGAGCAACACCACGAAGGGCTGATTATGACCAGTGCCTGCCTCGGTGGCGAAGTGCCCCAATGTATCCTCAAGGGCGAATATCAGCGGGCGCGGGAAGTGGCGAAGTGGTACAAAAATATTTTTGGCGATGACTATTACCTCGAAATCCAAGACCACGGCTCCCAGGAAGACCGCATCGTCAATGTGGAGATCGTCAAAATTGCCCAGGAACTCGACATTAAAATCATCGCCACCAACGACTCCCACTTCATTTCTTGCTACGACGTGGAGGCCCATGATGCCCTCCTGTGTATTCAAACCGCAAAATTAATCACCGAAGATAAGCGCCTCCGCTACAGCGGCACCGAATATCTCAAATCCGCCGATGAGATGCGTAAACTCTTTCGGGATCACCTCGACCCAGGGATTATTGACCAGGCGATCGCCAATACCCTCGAAGTTGCCGCCAAGGTCGAACCCTACAAAATCCTGGGGGAACCCCGCATTCCCGATTACCCCGTCCCCGAGGGCCACACCGCCGACAGTTACCTCGAAGCAGTCACCTGGGACGGACTCCTTAAACGTCTCAAATGCAAAACCCAGGCCGAAGTCGATCCCACCTATAAAGAACGCCTCGAATACGAACTGCAAATGATGCAGCAGATGGGCTTTTCCACGTACTTCCTCGTGGTATGGGATTACGTAAAATACGCCAGGGACAATGATATTCCTGTCGGGCCAGGGCGGGGTTCTGCGGCTGGTTCCCTCGTGGCCTACTCCCTTGGCATTACGAATATTGACCCAATTCATCACAGTCTGCTGTTCGAGCGGTTCCTCAACCCCGAACGGAAATCCATGCCGGACGTTGATACGGATTTTTGTATCGAGCGGCGGGATGAAATGATCAAATATGTCACCGAAAAATATGGTGAAGACCGGGTCGCACAAATTATTACTTTTAACCGCATGACCTCCAAAGCCGTGCTCAAAGATGTGGCACGGGTGCTGGATATTCCCTACGGAGAAGCGGACATGATGGCAAAAATGATCCCCGTGGCCCGGGGCAAACCGGCAAAGCTGAAGGTGATGATTTCCGACGATACGCCAGAACCAGAATTCAAGCGTCGCTACGAAACTGATCCCCAGGTGCGCCGCTGGGTGGATATGGCGATCCGCATTGAGGGCACGAACAAAACCTTTGGCGTCCATGCCGCCGGGGTGGTGATTTCTTCAACGCCCCTAGATGAAGCGGTACCACTCCAGCGTAACAATGAAGGGGCGGTGATCACCCAATATTACATGGAAGATGTGGAGGCAATGGGGCTGCTGAAAATGGATTTTCTCGGCCTAAAAAATCTCACCACGATTAAAAAAGCGGCGGATTTGATCAAGGAATATCGCCACGTAGAACTGGATCTCGATCAGTTGCCCCTCGATGAACGCAAGGCCCTAGAAATTATTAGTAAAGGCCATGCGAAAAAGTTACCGGGTGATATTGATAAAACCCATGATCTGTTTGGTCGGGGGGATCTAGAGGGGATTTTCCAACTGGAATCCGACGGCATGAAAAAAATTGTGCAGGATCTGCGCCCTTCTGGCATTGAGGATATTTCCTCTGTTCTTGCCCTTTATCGACCTGGCCCCTTGGATGCGGGTCTAATTCCGATTTTTATTAACCGCAAACACGGCGTCGAAAAGATCGAATATCAACACGAGCTTTTGCAGTCGATTTTGAATGAAACCTATGGGGTCTTGGTTTACCAGGAACAAATTATGAAAATGGCCCAGGATTTGGCGGGCTATTCCCTCGGGGAAGCGGACCTGCTGCGGCGGGCGATGGGGAAAAAGAAAATTGATGAAATGAAAAAACACGAGGCCAAGTTCGTGGAGGGGGCGGCGACCAATGGGGTTTCGGAGGCGATCGCCAGGGATTTGTTCGACCAAATGGTGAAATTTGCGGAATATTGCCTCGCCGGGGACACGCCTGTTGTTACGGTGGAATACGGGGTACTGCCAATCCAGACCATTGTGGAACAGGAATTGCTCTGCCATGTGTACAGTGTTGATGCCCAGGGCTTGATTTACACGCAACCCATTGAACAGTGGCACCAACGGGGCGATCGCCTTTTGTATGAATATGAACTGGAAAATGGCCAAATGATTCGGGCGACCCCAGACCATAAATTCCTGACCACCACCGGGGAACTGCTACCCATTGACGAGATTTTCACCCAAAATTTAGACCTAGCTGCCTGGGCAGTACCAGATTCCCTACCTAGAACTGCTTAGGTTTACGGGTTTGGCGATATTCAAACAATAGTAAAGCAGCAACGGCGATCGCAAAGGGCAACAGATAGTACAGACCCCGAAAAACAATTAAGGTGGCTAAAATGACTTCCTCTGGCTGGGTGTCTTGCAAGAAAAAGAGAATCACCGTCTCGAAAATCCCCAAACCACCGGGAATTGTACTCACTAAGCCGGCGACCATCGCTAGTACATAAACTCCGAAAAAAACAGGATAATTGAGGGGTGGCGCCAACAGAGAATGCAGTGCTAGAGCGGCAAATCCCCAATCCAAACTAAATACAAGAACCTGCTGAAGAGAAAGTTTTAATGAAGGAAATTTAAACTGATAATTACGCCACTGCAATGGCTTTTTAAATACCCAAGAACCCAGCACATATAAAGCACTAATTCCTAAACAAAGAATGCCAAATCCCTGTAGTGATTGTGCAAAAAAAGGCAGTTGAATCCCCGTTGGTAGGGGAAACTCAAAAATCGTAAAAATAATGCCACTAATGGGCAATAACCCGACCCACAAACTTAAATTCGTAAAGGCAATAACCTGAGCAATTTCTAAATGGGACACTTGCCACTGACGATAGAGGCGGTAGCGCAACATACTCCCCGACAGAAACGCAAAACCCACGTTTGGACTAATGGCATAGGTGATCAACCCTGTAAAGGCGATTTTATAGGCATCTAAAGTTCTTTGGAGATATCGAAATGCCAAAAGATCATAATTGGCGATCGCCCCGTAACTACACACCACAAAAAAGCTTGCTAGTCCTAACTGAGCTCCAGAAAGGTGATTCAAATTTTCCCAGACAAGGGGCCAATCAATACGTCGAAATTCCTGCCAAATCACCCCCACTGCCACTGCACAAATGACGAGACTTATGCCCGATAGAAAATGCTTTTTAAAAAATCTTTGACGGTCACTTTTACGATCTATCACTGGGCTAACCCAAAAATATTTTGCCAAAGTTCATTTTGTCTGCCCTCACCATTGCCAGAACTTTACCATAGCCTCCAATGGGGGAATCTCTTCCGATAGAATAAAAGATTGATCAATTAACAAAGGTTGAATTAGTAACAATGAATGTACTCGTGGTGGGTAACGGCGGCAGAGAGCATGCGATCGCCTGGAAACTGCTCCAATCTCCCAACGTCCAAAAAGTCGTTTGCACCCCTGGCAATGGCGGCACAGCTCTCCTAGAAAATTGCCAAAATCTACCTATTGCCGTGGATGACTTTGCGGGGATTGCCCAAGCCTGCTCTGACCACGACATTGCCTTTGTTGCCGTCGGCCCAGAAGTCCCCCTTTCCCTCGGCCTCGCTGATTTTCTCTCAGAACGCAAGATTTCCGTATTCGGCCCGAAAAAAGATGGCGCAATCATTGAAGCCAGTAAAGCTTGGGCCAAGGACTTAATGAACGAAGCAGGGGTTCCCACCGCCGCCGCTGGCACTTTTAACAATCCCCAAGCCGCAAAGGACTACATCAAAACCCAAGGCGCCCCCATCGTTGTCAAAGCCGATAGTCTCGCTGCTGGAAAAGGGGTGATCGTCGCGGAAACCTTAGAAGAAGCCTTAAACGCCGTTGATCGCCTCTGGGCCGAAGGGTACAAAACCTTGGTCGTCGAAGAATTTCTCGTGGGTCAGGAAGTCTCTGTCCTCGCCCTCACCGATGGGAAGACGATCCGCCCCTTGCTGCCCTCCCAAGACCACAAACAAATTGGCGAAGGAGATACCGGGGAAAATACCGGGGGCATGGGGGTTTACGCCCCAACGCCCATCGCCACCACCGAAATCATGGCCCAAGTCCAAACCGATGTTCTGGAGGCCACTCTCAAAACTTTACAAAATCGCGGCATTGATTACCGGGGGATTCTCTACGCAGGTCTCATGGTTGCACCAGATGGCGAGGTTAAGGTGCTGGAATTTAACTGTCGCTTTGGCGATCCAGAAACCCAGGCGGTTTTACCCCTCCTCGAAACACCCCTCGATGAGATTATGCTCGCCTGCATTAATCAAACCCTGGCTGAACTGCCTCCTTTGCAGTGGTATGACGGTAGTGCAGTTTGCGTCGTGGCGGCGGCGGCAGGCTATCCCGGTGCCTATGAAAAGGGCAAGATTATCACAGGTATCCAAGCAGCTGAAGCTCTAGGTGCGACAGTTTTCCATGCAGGGACTAAATTAGAAGGAGATACCCTCGTCACCAATGGGGGTCGTGTCCTTGGCATTGTTTGCCGTGGTCACAGTTTTGAGCAGGCGATCGCCAACGTATACCAGGCCGTTCCCAAGGTTCAGTTCCCAGGAATGTACTATCGTCGCGACATTGGCCATCGCCTCAAAAAAGCGTAACTTGCAACAAAACGTTACATTGTATTTAATAAAGCAAACTTGATCTGGTAAGTTCACCCCCGAAAACACCTTGCTAACCCTCATCACCAAACTCCGCAATATCCTTTCCCGCTGGTGGTCAGAATTCACATTGCAGACCAAACTGATGGCTGCAGCCACCCTCGCCGTGTCCCTGCTGATGAGTGGTTTTACCTTTTGGGCGGTGAACTCAATCCAGCAAGATGCCCGCCTGAATGACACCCGTTTCGGCAGCGATCTGGGCCTTTTACTGGCAGCGAATGTCGCGCCCCTTGTCGCCGACCACAATCTTTCTGACCTCGCCCTCTTCACCAATCGCTTTTACAACAGCACCGAAAACGTCCGCTACCTCATCTATGCCGACCCCAACGGCAAAATTGTCTACGGTATTCCCTACTCCGAAGCCGAAGTCCAAAACAGTCTCACCATCGAACGGCGCATCACCCCGCCAGACGATTACAATCCCGCCGGATTTTTTCCCGTTGCCAAGCAACATCTGACCCCCAATGGTGAAATCACAGACGTCTTTGTCCCCCTCCACCAAAATGACGAATACCTAGGCATTCTTGTGGTGGGCATCAATCCCAATGCCACCGTTGTTGCCTCCTCTAATCTGACGCGGGATGTCACCCTCGCCGTGTTTGTCTTTATTTGGGTCATGGTCATCCTTGGTGGTGTTTTTAACGCCCTGACCATTACGCGCCCCATTAAAGAACTCCTCGATGGCGTGAAAAATATTGCCGCCGGAAATTTCGAGCAACGGATCGATCTTCCCTTTGGCGGGGAACTCGGTGAACTGATCGTAAACTTCAACGAAATGGCCGAACGACTTGCTAGCTACGAAGAGCAAAATATCGAAGAACTCACCTCTGAAAAAGCCAAGCTCGAAACCCTCGTCACCACCATTGCCGACGGTGCCATCCTCCTCGACACAGACTTAAAAATTATTTTGGCCAACCCAACGGCCCGCAAGATTTTTCACTGGGACGAAAAATCAATCATTGGCACCACTGTCCTGCACCACTTACCCGCTTCTGTCACCACCCAAATTACCCGCCCACTCCACCAAATTGCCGCAGGTGAAAACCTAGATTCAGACTTCCTGATTGAGCACCATGCTGTCCAAGGCAATGCCGAAGAAATTATTCGGGGAAATGAATTTAAAATCACCCTCGAAGATATGGTGGACAATGTGGCAGAAGCCACAACGATTCGGATTTTGCTGACTGAAGTGCTGGATAAGAGCAAAATCAATGTGCGGGGCATTGCGATTACCGTCCAAGACATCACCAAAGAAGCGGAGCTCAATAAGGCCAAAAGCCAATTTATCAGTAACGTTTCCCATGAATTGCGCACCCCACTCTTTAACATCAAGTCTTTTATTGAGACCCTCCATGAATATGGGGATGATTTGACGGAACAGCAGCGGCAAGATTTCCTCGAAACCGCCAATAACGAGACCGATCGCCTCACTCGTCTAGTGAATGATGTTTTAGATTTATCGCGCCTTGAATCTTCCCGTGTTTATCGCCTTGATGAAGTGGATATTTCCCAGCCCATTGAGCAAACCCTGAGAACCCACCAACTTAACGCCCGGGATAAAGAAATTACCCTGACCCATGAGTTAGCAACTGATCTACCGATGATTTTGGGTCATTATGATTTGTTGTTACAGGTACTAACAAATCTCGTGGGGAATGCACTCAAATTCACCCAAGCAGGGGGCTGTGTCAGTGTGAGAGCCTATCCTGTTCCCCACGATCCAGAGCGGGTGCGCATTGAAATTTCAGATACAGGGATTGGGATTGATCCAGAGGATCAAGAGGCAATTTTTGACCGTTTCTTTCGGGTGGAAAATCGTGTGCATACCCTCGAAGGCACGGGGCTTGGGTTATCAATTGTGAAAAATATTATTGATAAACACAATAGTCGGATTCACCTCATCAGTGAAGTGGGCATTGGTACCACGTTTTGGTTTGAGCTGAACGTTGCCCAAGGGACGCCGGAATTACAGTTGCTCGACAACCCGCACCATGTCCAGGATCAATCGATAGAAGTCAGCAGTAATTAGCCACTCCAACGGGATTGTTCAGCGGCGCTTGAGGAACAGCTGCGTGAAGTAGTAGACACCTTCTTCATTTTTAACGACACCAATGCCTGTGAGATCGAAGTCGCCAATAATATTTTTGTGGTGGCCAGGGCTGTCGATCCAACCTTCTACGGCAACGGTGGCAAGGTCATCATAGCCTTGGAGAAGCGCGAGATTTTCGGCAACACTGGCATATTTTAAAGCTTGTTTTTCAAGGCTAGCGGCCCGTTCGTCAAAACCATCATG
This sequence comes from Picosynechococcus sp. NKBG042902, assembly GCF_963864045.1. Classification (NCBI taxonomy): domain Bacteria; kingdom Bacillati; phylum Cyanobacteriota; class Cyanophyceae; order Chroococcales; family Geminocystaceae; genus Picosynechococcus; species Picosynechococcus sp. NKBG042902. The sequence continues at coordinate 107,861 of NZ_CAWLTV010000067.1, forward strand.
GGAAAAGCTAGCTTCACCGGAGGCCATTTTGGCACTGTATTTGCGGGACTCATTCGTAATCCGGTAGTCCAACGTTAAAGGTTCTAGGCCCAGACTGGCTCGATAGGCGTTGATTTGGGTATGAATCTGCCGTTCGATGGTTTCGGTATTGGGATTTTTGACGGGTTGGGGGGTGACGGGTTGTTCCTGTTGGGCGACCGGCTGATTCGCTGTCGAGGAAATGGTTGGTCGTTCTGTCTGCTGAAAGACGAAACGGGCACCGAAATAAAACAAGATGGGAACCACAAAACGTGACCAACGCTGGTGTCTCATGGGAAAGCCTCTGGGGAAAGTTAGCTCTATTGTAAGAATTCAGAATCTAAATGCTGAATCTGGATCGGTTCTTCTTGAAATTGGCGATCGCCATCGAGTTGCCAACTGCGATAGTCAGCGACACGCCGCTGGTGGACAGAGAGAATGAGGTAAGAGTAAATGTCCCAGGCGATCGCCCGGTCATATTCAGAGGGAATTGCGGCATGGTCAGGGTGAGAATGGTAGATGCCGATGATTGCTAGGTCTTGGGCGCGGGCGTATTTCTGGGCTTTGAGAATTGCGGCAGGGGCGATCGCAAACCGGTCATGGCGCGACTGGGACTGGGACTGGGGATTTGGGGGGAGCAATTCCGGCATTGCTTGGCTGAACGCCAGCGTCCAAGTATTTTCCGTGGGCCAGATTTCCCGGACTATTTTATTTTGCCCCAGTAACAGACCACAACACTCCTCCGGATAGCAGGTCTGGGCGTGGGTGATGAGTTGTTCGATTTGAGAAGGAGTCAAGCTTAACATAATGGCCTTGTTGCCTCGTTGCCGAAAAAAAG